>JASGGR010000081.1:0-13909 GCA_047602705.1 Sphingomonas bacterium
CCGATCGCGGCGAGGGCGTCGGCGGGGCGCAGCGAGGCGAGCGGGCCGTCCGGCGCGAGCGGGGCAGCAAAGCCCTGCACGAACAATTCGCCATGCCCGCCCTCCAGCACCACCGCGAGCGGCGCGGGCACGCCGCCGGCAAGCGCGTCGGCGGCGATCAGGCTGGTCGAGCTATAGCCCGCGACCTCCGCGCCCCAGCCCAGCGCCAGCCCGCGCGCGGCCGCGATGCCGACGCGGATGCCGGTGAAGCTGCCCGGCCCGACGTCGACCAGGATTCGCCCGGCGCGGCCGCCGCCGGCCAGTTCCGCGATCATCGGCACCAGCCTTTCGGCATGGCCGCGCCCGACCGTTTCGTGGCGCGCATCGATCACGCGGCCGCCCTCGATCAGCGCGACCGAGCAGGCGGCAGTGGCGGTATCGATGACCAGCGTGGGCATCAGGCGATGCGGTTGAACTTCTCGAACGCCGGGCGCGGCGAGCGAGCGAAGATCGTCGCCGGATCGCCATGGCCGAGCGTGGAGATGAAATTGACGCGCACGTTCGGCTGGTCGGCGAAGAATGCCGCCTCCACCGCCGCCGCGTCGAAGCCGGACATCGGGCCGGTATCGAGGCCGAGGGCGCGGGCGGCGAGGATGAAATAACCGCCCTGAAGCGAGGAATTGCGGAAGGCGCTCGCCTCGCGCAGCGGCTGGTTGCCTTCGAACCAGCTTTTCGCATCGGCGTGCGGGAACAGCTCGGGCAGATGCTCGTGGAAATCCACGTCCATGCCGATCACCACGCTGACGGGCGCGCTCAGCACCTTGGGGCGATTGCCTTCGGAGCAGGCGGCGGCGAGCTTCGCCTTCGCCTCGTCGCTGACGCACCACACCAGACGGGCGGGAAGCTGGTTGGCCGAGGTCGGCCCCATCTTCATCAGATCCCAGATGGCGCGCAACTCGGCTTCGCCGACGGGTTCGTCGGTATAGCCGTTATAGGTGCGGGCGGTGCGGAAGAGCTGGTCGAGCGCAGCGTCGTCGAGGGGCTTGGTCATGGCGCGAGGCTATAGCGGCGCGGACGGCCGCGTCGATAGGCTGATACGGAGACGCAATGTTTCTGGTTCGGCGCCGGCCCGCTCCCCCACCCCATCTCCCGCGTCAGTATCTTGAATGGGAGGCGGTGTGGGGGAGCGGGCCGGCGCCGAACCATGCGCCGGAAGACGCATCAGGCAGACTCTCAGAACGCATCCGCCGCCAGCGCGTAGAGCGCGCCCGCGCGCGCCTCGGCGGCGGCGATCTGGCCCATCGCCTCGGGCAGCACCTGCGCGAGGTAGAAGTCGGCGACCGCCCGGCGCACCCGGCCGGGCGCATCGTCCCCGCTTTCGCGCGCCAGCCGCTCGACCAGCCAGCCGGCGGTCGCGACGGACAGCATGTTGAGGAACGGATAGCTCGCCGCCAGCCGATCGTCGGCATCGGCGGTCTGGAGCCTGCGGCCGACGCGCTCGCAGGCATCGACCAGCGCGATCAGCCCCGCATCCTTCGCCTCGGCGCGGATATCGGCGATCAGGCTTGCGAAGGCCGCGCCGTTGGACAGCGACAATTTGCGCCCGACCAGATCGGCGGCCTGGATACCGTTGGTGCCCTCGTAGATCGGGGTGATACGCGCCTCGCGGAAATATTGCGCCGCGCCCGTTTCCTCGATGAAGCCCATGCCGCCGTGGATCTGCACGCCGAGGCTCGCCACCTCGTTGCCGATATCGGTGGCGTGGGCCTTGGCGAGCGGCGTCACCAGCTCCAGCCGGTCCTTCGCCGCCGCGTCGCCCAGCCCCGCGCGATCGACCTGCCCGGCGGCGTAATAGACGAGCGCGCGCGCCGCGAGCGTCTGCGCCTTCATCCGCATCAGCATCCGGCGCACGTCGGGATGCTCGACGATCGCGGCGGGCTTGTCGTCGCGCGCGCCCTGCACGCGCTCGCGGGCGTAATCGGCGGCCTTCTGCGTCGCGGCCTCCGCCACCTGAACGCCTTGCAGGCCGACGTTGAGGCGCGCGTTGTTCATCATCGTGAACATCGCACGCATGCCGCCATGCTCCGGCCCGATCAGATGGCCGATGCAATCGTCATTGTCGCCGAAGGAGAGCACGCAGGTGGGCGAGGCGTGCAGCCCCATCTTGTGCTCGATCGAGACGACGCGCACGTCGTTGAACGCGCCCGGATTGCCGTCCGCATCCAGCCGGTATTTGGGCACGAGGAACAGCGAGATGCCGCGCGTCCCCGCCGGCGCGCCGGGCGTGCGGGCGAGGACGAGGTGGACGATATTGTCCGCCATGTCGTGATCGCCGAAGGAGATGAAGATCTTCGTGCCCTTGATCGACCAGCTTCCGTCGCCGCGCGGGGTGGCCATCGACTTGAGCGCGCCCACGTCGCTGCCCGCCTGCGGCTCGGTGAGGTTCATCGTGCCGGTCCATTCGCCGCTGGTGAGGCGGGGGAGGTAGGCCGCCTGCTGCTCGGGCGAGCCGTGATGCGTCAGCGCCTCGATCGCGCCGACCGTCAGGATCGGGCAGAGCGCGAAGCCCATGTTGGCGGTGCCGAGCGTCTCCAGCACGGCCGTCTGGATCGCGAAGGGCAGGCCCTGCCCGCCGAACGCCTCCGGCGCGCCGATCGTGCCCCAGCCGCCCTCGACGAAGGCGCGATAGGCCGCGGGATAACCTTCCGGCATCACCACGCCTTCGGGCGTCCATTTCGCGCCCACCGTATCGCCCGCGCGGGCGAGCGGCGCCCATTCGCCGGCGGCGAACTGGCCGATCCCCTCCAGCACGGCGTCGATCACATCGTCGGAGGCGGCGGCGAATGTGTCGGTCGCGGCAAGCTCGCCGAGACGGACGACATGGTCGAGGGCGAAGCGCTGTTCGGCGGTCGGCGCGGTGAAGGGCATTTCTATCTCCTTGCGTCGCCCGCTATAGCCGCCCGCGATGATTGCTCAACACCCCGGTATCCGACCCTACGGCACGGCCGCGATCGAGGAGGCCGCGCGGGAGATCGCGCGCGGCGGGATCGTCGCGGTGTCGACCGAGACGGTTTACGGCCTCGCCGCGGACGCGACCGATTCGGGCGCGGTGGCGCGCATCTATGCGGCAAAGGGGCGGCCGGGCTTCAATCCGCTGATCGTCCATGTCCCGGACCTCGCGGCGGCGGAGCGGATCGCGATGTTCGACGATGCGGCCCGCGCGCTGGCGAAGCGCTGGTGGCCGGGTCCGCTGACGCTGGTGCTGCCTCTGCGCCCCGACGCCGGGATCGCCTCGCTGGTGACGGCGGGGCTGGACACGATCGCGCTCCGTGTGCCCGCGCATCGCGCGATGCGGGCTTTGCTGGAAGCGTGCGGCAAGCCGCTCGCCGCGCCCTCCGCCAACGCCAGCAATGCGATCAGCCCGACGCGCGCGGAGCATGTCGCGGCGAGTCTTGGCGACCGCGTGCCGCTCATCATCGACGACGGCGCGTGCCCGGCGGGGGTGGAATCGACCATCGTTATGGCGGGCCGCATCCTGCGCCCCGGCCCGATCGCGGCGGAGCAGCTCGGCCTGCCGCTTGCTTCGGGCGAGGGCAAGGTCAACGCGCCGGGTCAGCTCGCGACGCATTATGCGCCCGCCAAGCGCTTGCGGCTGAACGCCACATCCGCCGCGCCGGGCGAGTGGCTGATCGGCTTCGGTGCGGTCGCGGGCGACGATACCCTTTCGGCCGGCGGCAATCCGGTCGAGGCGGCGGCGCGACTGTTTGACGCGCTCCACCGCGCCGATGCGAGCGACCGCGCCGCCATCGCCGTCGCCCCGGTGCCGGAAAGCGGGATCGGCGCCGCGATCAACGACCGCCTGCGCCGCGCGGCGCATCGCTAGTTCCCGAATATCGTGATGCGGGGCTTGACCCGGCATCCAGAGCCGCAAACACCGTCGCCCGTGATTCTGGATGCCGGGTCAGGTCCGGCATGACGATGATATTGGAAGAACGTTGTGAGCATCACCCTCCGCCTCGCCACCGAAGACGACCTGCCCGCGCTGCGCGAATTGATGGCGCTGGCGATCGACACGCTGCAACGGGGCTTCCTCTCGCCCGAGCAGATCGTCGCCAGCCGCGCGGTGATGGGGCTGGACACGCAGCTTGTCGCCGACCGCACCTATTTCGTGGCGGAGGAGGAAGGTGCGCTCGCCGGGAGCGGCGGGTGGAGCCGGCGCGCGACGCTCTACGGCGGGGATCACAGCGCGGGACTGCGCGAGCCGCGCCTGCTCGACCCCGCGCATGAGGCGGCGCGGGTGCGGGCGATGTATACCCATCCCCATTTCGCTCGGCGCGGCGTGGGGCGGACGATCCTCGACGCCTGCGAGCGCGCGGCCGCGGCGGAAGGCTTCCGGGCGGTGGAGCTGATGGGCACGATGAGCGGGCAGCCGCTCTACACCGCCTGCGGCTATCGCCCGGTGGAGGCGATCACCGACGATCGCGGCGGCGCGCCCGTGCCGCTGGTGCGGATGCGGAAGGAATTGGCGGCGGCCTAGGACGGATCGACATTCAGGCCCGGAGGGCTGGTTACGGCTGCCATTTTCACGTCATGCCGGGCTTGACCCGGCATCCAGAGTGAAGAGCGATGACGTTTGCGGCTCTGGATGCCGGGTCAAGCCCGGCATGACGGTGAAGGAAACGCGGCGAAGTCCGAATGTCGATCCATCCTAGGCTTCCGCCTTCGCCCGTGCCGCGAAGCTTTTGCGCAATTTTTGCAATTTCGGCGGGATGGAGGCGATGCAATAGGGATTGCGCCGGCCTTCGCCTTCCCAATAATCCTGATGATAGTCCTCGGCCGGCCACCAGTCGTCGGCATATTCGATGGTCGTGACGATCGGCTCGTCCTGACCGGCTTGCGCGCGGGCGATCGCTTCGTTCGCCTGCTCCTCCTGCATGTTGGTCATCGGGAAGATGGCGGAGCGGTATTGCGTGCCGATGTCGTTGCCCTGCCGGTTGAGCTGCGTCGGATCGTGCGTCGCGAAGAAGATGTCGAGCAGATCGGCATAGCTCACCTGCGCGGGATCGAAGCCGATGCGGATCGCCTCGGCATGGCCGGTGTCGCCGCCGCAGACCTGCCTGTAGGTGGGATTGGCGACAGTGCCGCCGATATAGCCGCTCTCGACCGATTCCACCCCGATCACGTCCTTGAACACGGCCTCCGTGCACCAGAAGCAGCCGCCGGCCAGCGTCGCATATTCGGTCATCGCCACATGTCTCCTTTGCGACCCATGTAGTAAGCCGCTAACGCCGGTGCAAAGGAGTGCGTGCATGAAGGTGATGGTGACGGGCGGGGCCGGCTATATCGGCAGCCACGCGGTGCTGGCGCTGCTCGATGCCGGGCATGAGGTGGTGGTGGTGGACAATCTCGTCACCGGCTTCGCCTGGGCGGTCGATCCCCGCGCCGCGCTGGTCGAGATGGCGGTGGAGGACCCGCGCATCGCCGACGTGATCCGCGAGCACGGCGTCCGCGCGATCATGCATTTCGCCGGATCGGTGGTGGTGCCCGAATCGGTTTCCGATCCGCTCAAATATTATCGCAACAACACCGCCGCCTCGCGCAGCCTGATCGAGAGCGCGGTGACGGCGGGCGTGCCGCATTTCATCTTCTCCTCCACCGCCGCCACCTATGGCACGCCGGAGAAGGTGCCGGTGGCGGAGGGCGATCCCACCGTGCCGATCAATCCCTATGGCATGTCCAAGCTGATGACCGAGGCGATGCTGCGCGACGTGGCGGCGGCGCACCCGATCAACTACGCCTGCCTGCGCTATTTCAACGTCGCAGGCGCTGACCCCGAAGGGCGTAGCGGCCAGTCCACGATCGGCGCGACCCATCTCATCAAGATCGCGGTGGAGGCGGCGACCGGCAAGCGCGGCCATGTCGGCGTGTTCGGCACCGATTTCCCGACCCGCGACGGGACGGGGGTGCGCGACTATATCCACGTCTCGGACCTCGCCGACGCGCATGTCGCGGCGCTGGGCCTGCTGATCGAGCGGCCGCAGGAAAGCCACACGCTCAACTGCGGCTATGGCCGCGGCTTCTCGGTGCTCGAGGTGCTGGATTCGGTGGACCGCGTGACGAACATGACGATCGAGCGCCGCCTCGAAGGCCGCCGCGCGGGCGATCCGGCCGAGCTGGTGGCGGACAATCGCGCGATACTCTCCGCCTTGCCATGGCGGCCGAAACGCGACGACCTCGACGGCATCGTCCGCGATGCGCTGGCATGGGAACGGAAGCTGGCGGAGATGGGCAAATGAGGCTGCGCTCGCTGCTGTTCGTCCCCGGCGACCGGCCGGAACGGATGGAGAAGGCGCTCGGGCTGGGCGCGGATGCGCTGATCCTCGACCTGGAGGATTCGGTGTCGCTGGCCAACAAGGCCGCTGCGCGCGAGGCGGTGCGCGCGTTCGTTGGGCGCAGGCCGGAGGGGCCGGCGCTGTTCGTGCGCGTCAATCCGCTCGATTCGGCGTTGGTGGCGGACGACCTCGCCGCGCTGGCCGGTCTGCCGCTGGCGGGGATCACCCTGCCCAAGGCGGAGGGCGGCGCGTCGGTGGGCGAACTGCTCGCGCGCCTGCCGGGCGATTATGCCGTGCTGCCGATCGCGAGCGAGACGCCGCGCGCGGTGTTCATGCTCGGCACCTACAAGGGCGATCGGCTCGCTGGCCTGACATGGGGCGCGGAAGACCTGCCCGCCTCGGTCGGCGCGGCGACGGGGCGCGAGGCGGACGGGAGCTACACCGATCCCTATAAGGTCGTTCGCGCGCTCACCCTGTTCGGCGCCCATGCGGCGGGCGTGCCGGCGATCGAGACGGTCTATCCCGATTTCCGCGACCTCGACGGGCTGGCGGCCTATGCCGCGCGCGGGCGGCGCGACGGGTTCACGGGCATGATGGCGATCCACCCCTCGCAGGTGCCGGTCATCAATGACGCCTTCACGCCGAGCGAGGCGGAGATCGCCCATGCCCGCGCGGTGGTGGACGCCTTCGCCGCCAATCCCGGCGCGGGCGTGCTGCAACTCGACGGCAAGATGATCGACGCGCCGCACCTGAAGGCGGCGCGGCGGCTGCTGGCGTTGATTTGAACCCATATCGTCATGCCGGACTTGATCCGGCATCCAGAGTCATGGGCAATGACGTTTGCGGCTCTGGATGCCGGGTCAAGCCCGGCATGACGATGGGTGGGGTCAGACAAACAATTCCGCCAGGAAATCCTGCATCGCCTTCCAGCTTCGCCGCGCGGCGCGCTCCTCATAGGCGACGCCGGGGTGGAGGCTGACGCCCTTCAGTTCCACGTCGGTGAAGGCGTGGCCGGCGTTGCCATAGGCATGGATCTGCCAGTCCGCGCCCGCCTCGGTCAGCTCGCGGCCGAGCGCGACCATCGCGTCGGGCGGGGCGATCGGGTCTTCCCAGCCGTGGCAGACGAGCAGCTTCGGGCGGATCGGATTCGCGTTGGGATAGTCCGGCCGGTCGTAGACGCCGTGGAAGCTCACGCCGCCGAGGAAATCGAGATTCGCGCGCGCCATGTCCAGCACGCATTTCCCGCCGAAGCAGAAGCCCACCGCCGCCGTCTTCGCCGCGTCGACATGGCCGAAGCCCTTCAGCGTCTCCAGCGCCGCCGCCAGCCGATCCCGCAGCAGGGCGCGATCGGCGTTCAGCTCATTCATATATTCGGACGGATTGTCCGACGCGCGCGTCTTGCGCCGCCCCTGCCCGAACACGTCGCAGGCGAAGCCGACATAGCCGAGCCGCGCGAGATTCTCGGCATGGATGTTGTCCGCCTCCTTCTGGCCCAGCACATTGGGGACGACGAGCACGCCGGGACGCGGCGTCTCCACCTCGTCTTCATAGGCGATGACGCCCTCGAACGGGCCGCCGGGGCCATTGTAGACCAAAGTCTGCCGGACGATCGCCATCGCTGTTCTCCAAGGTTGCTCGTTATGCCGAACGCGCTACAGACCCGGTCGAGCCATCGCAAGGAGAGCCAATGCCCCGCCTCGTCCTGATCCGCCACGGCCAGTCGGCGTGGAACCTCGAAAACCGCTTCACCGGCTGGTGGGATGTCGACGTGACCGAAAAAGGCGCGGCGGAAGCGCGCGCGGCGGGCGAGCTGATGGCCGCGAAGGGCCTCGATTTCGACATGACCTTCACCTCGCTCCAGACGCGGGCGATCAAGACGCTCAACATCGCGCTGGAGGCGATGGGGCGGCTGTGGCTGCCGACCGAGAAGAACTGGCGGCTGAACGAGCGCCACTATGGCGGCCTCACCGGCCTCGACAAGGCCGAGACGGCGGCGAAGCACGGCGACGCGCAGGTCCACATCTGGCGCCGCAGCTTCGACGTGCCGCCGCCGCCGCTAGAGGCCGGCAGCCCCTATGACCTGAGCGCCGACCGCCGCTACGCCGGGATCGACGTGCCGGCGACCGAGAGCCTGAAGGACACGATCGCCCGCGTGCTGCCCTATTGGGAGGCGCGGATCGCGCCAGCCCTGCACGACGGCCAGCGCGTGTTGATCTCCGCCCACGGCAATTCGCTGCGCGCGCTGGTGAAGCACCTGAGCCATATCCCGGACGACGAAATCACCGGGCTGGAGATCCCGACCGGCCAGCCGATCGTCTATGAGCTGGACGACGCGCTCAACGCGACCGATCGTTACTATCTGAGCGAGCGCTAGGGATACGCCCAGATCCGTCCCGGCATCCAGGGCCACAACATCATCGCTCATTGCTCTGGATGCCGGGTCAGGCCCGGCATGACGGTGGACTGGGAAAGGCGGCAATTCCACCATTGCCCTCGCGCCTGCCTCCCGCTAACCGCTCGCAATGGCGCAAGTCGGCATCATCATGGGGTCCACCTCCGACTGGGAGACGATGCGGCACGCCGCGAACGTGCTCGAGGCGCTGGACATCCCGCACGAAACCCGCGTCGTTTCGGCGCATCGCACCCCCCAGCGGCTCTATGATTATGCGACCGGCGCGGCCGATCGCGGCATCCGCGTCATCATCGCGGGCGCGGGCGGCGCGGCGCATCTGCCGGGCATGGCGGCGTCGATGACGCATCTGCCGGTGCTGGGCGTGCCGGTGGAGTCCAAGGCGCTGAAGGGCATGGATAGCCTGCTGTCGATCGTCCAGATGCCGGGCGGCATCCCCGTCGGCACGCTGGCGATCGGCAAGGCGGGGGCGACCAATGCAGGGTTGCTTGCCGCCGCGATCCTCGCGCTGTCCGACAAGGATCTGGAGGCGCGGCTCAAGGCATGGCGGCAGGCGCAGACCGACAGCGTGGCCGACGCGCCGCAATGACGCCGCTTCCCCCCGGCTCCGCGATCGGCATCCTGGGCGGCGGGCAGCTCGGCCGGATGCTCGCGTCGGCGGCCGCCGAGCTGGGATATCGCACTCATGTCCTCGCGCCGGATCGGGAGAGCGTGGCGGCGCAGACCGCATCCTCGCTGACCCGCGCCGATTACCACAATCGCATCGTGCTCGCCGATTTCGCCGCGCAATGCGATGTCGTGACCTATGAGTTCGAGAATATCGCCGTCGATCCGGTCGCATGGCTGGCGGAGAAGGTGCCGGTCCATCCGTCGCCCGCCTCGCTGAGGGTCGCGCAGGACCGCATCGCGGAAAAGAGCTTCGTGGAGACGCTGGGCGGCCGCCCGGCGGCTTATGCCGCGGTGGGCGACCGCGCGGCGCTGGACGAGGCGATCGCGAAGGTCGGCACGCCCGCCGTGCTCAAGACGACGCGCATGGGCTATGATGGCAAGGGGCAGGCGCGGCTCCATTCGCCCGAAGACGCCGATGCGGCATGGGATGCGGTCGGCGGGCCGGCGGTGCTGGAAGCGTTCGTCACCTTCTCCCACGAATTCTCGATCGTGCTGGTGCGCGGGGCCGACGGCGCGATGGTGAGCTATCCGCCGCCGTGGAACGTGCATGAGGACGGCATCCTCGCCCGCTCGACGCTGCCCGCGCCGGCGGAAGTGGCGGCGCAATGGACCGAGGCGGCGGCGCTGACCGGGCGGATCGCGGAGACGCTCGGCCATGTCGGCGTGCTGACCTGCGAGTTCTTCGCAACGCCGCAAGGCCCCGTGTTCAACGAGATGGCCCCGCGCGTCCACAATTCCGGCCATTGGACGATCGAGGGCGCGGCCACCTCGCAATTCGAGAACCATATCCGCGCGATCTGCGGCCTGCCGCTCGGCGACACAGCGCTCACCGCACCGCATGTCGAGATGCAGAACCTGATCGGCGACGGATGGCAATGCTGGGAGCAGGTGCTGGCCGAGCCGGGCGCGCACCTCCACCTCTACGGCAAGCGCGAGACGCGGCCGGGGCGCAAGATGGGGCATGTGACGCGGTTGCGCCGGTAAGGCACGGCGGCCGGCCGGAGGATCAGCGCAGGTGCGGCAGCCGCCACGCGCCAAGCAATGCGGCGGTCCGTAGCGCGAAGATCGCGATGCCCGCGATCAGGCCCGCCATGTCCTTGCGCACCCCGAAATGTCGCATCATCACGACCATCAGCGCGGCGCCCGCCAGGGCGGCGGTGGCGTAGAAATCCTCATGCAGCACGCGCGGAACCCGCGCGCAAAGCACGTCGCGGAGGATGCCGCCGCCGCATCCGTTGACCGTCGCGATGACGATGACGCTTGCGCTGTTCAGCTTGTAGTCGATGCTCTTGCGCGCGCCAGCAAGCGCGGCCAGCGCGAGGCCGATCGCCTCGAACACGTCGATCGCGAGCGGGGGCGTGAAATCGCCGACATGGCCCAGCATGAGGGACAGGGCGAACACCCCTGCCGTCGCCGCCACCGCTAGCGCCGCATAGCGCCAGTCCCGGAAAGGCGCGGGGGGATGCTCGCCCAGCAACAGATCGCGGATGACGCCGCCGCCGACCGAGCCGACAAAGGCCAGGACGAGGATTCCGAACAGGTCGAAATCGGCCCGCACCCCGGTCAGCGCGCATTCCACCGCCAGAACGAATGTCGCGGCAAGGTCCACCGCGGTCAGCGCGCTGTCGCGGATGCGGCTGCTGCCCGGATCGTCGGATTTCATCGCGGCGCCATCCCCCATTGCCGGTCCAGAGAAGAGATACCGGCCCGTCGGCGCCAAATCTGCCTCATTCCGCGGCGGCGGCAAAGCGGGAGAAATGATTCTCCCATGCGCGAACGGCCGCGCCGGGGATGCCCGGCACGGCCGCTGCTCTCGCCAGTCCGGCGTCTTACGCCGTGCGCGTGCCCGTCATCGGGAAGCTGCCGAACGCGCCCGCGCCGACGGTGCCGGTGAGCGTGTCGCCATCGATCGTGGCCTTCATGTCCAGCGTCATCGGCATCGGCACGGTCATCTGCTGCTTCCAGCTCAGGGTGTTGCCGTCCACCTCGCCGGACACGTCGGCCGAGCCCATCGCGCCCGCCGCGGTGCCGGTGAAGGTGGCGCCGTCGGACTTGATGGTGAGCGTGGTCTTCTGGTCGCCCAGCGGCGATTTCACGGTGACGTCGTAGGTGCCGTCCACGGCCATGTCTGCTCTCCTATTTCGCGTCCGCGATGGACGCCGCGCTGATGACGTCGACCGGCAGCCCCAATGTGTCAAGCTGCTGGCGCACCGTCCTGGCGTCGCCCACCACCACCCAGACGAAGCGGTCGGGCACGATCACCTGCCTTGCCGTAGCGTCCAGCTCGTCGCGGGTCATCGCGCGATATTTCTGCGTGATCGTCGCGTAATAATCGTCCGGCCGGCGGAACAGGTCGTTGGACTGCATCGCGCCCAGCACCTCGGCCGATGCCTCGAACCTGCCGGCGAGCGAGCGAGTCGCATCCGCGATCGCGCGATCGAACTCCGTCTGCGTGAGCGGCTTCGTCGAGACGAAGGCGGCGATGTCGTCGCGCATCGCGGCGATCGAGGCGCCCGTCTTGTCCGCCTGCACCGGCGCGCGGACAACATAGGGCGCGGCGAAGGCGTTGCGCATGAAGCCGCCGAACACGCCATAGGACCAGTGCTTCGCCTCGCGCAGGTCCATGTTGAGCCGGCCGAGGAAGTCCCCGCCCAGCGCGTCGTTCATCGTGATCGCGGGCAGCATCTCGTCCGTGCCCTTCAGCGATGTGCACAGGCCGCCGGAGATCAGCGATTGCGGCGAATCCGGCCGGTCGATCAGCACGATGCGCGGCGCGGGCAGGCTGCGATCCTCGCGGAACACCTTTTCCCCGCCGGCGCCGTCCATCCGCCAGTCGCCCAGGGCATGATCCAGCACCGCCTTCACTTCCGCGAGCGGCCGATCGCTGACGATGAAAATCTTCGCCTTGTCCGGCCGCAGCCAGGCCTGGCGGAAGGCGGCGAGATCGGCGCGGGTCAGCCCCGCCACGACCCTGGCATCGCCGCTGCCGCGCGCCTTGGCATAGGGACTGCCCGCGCCGTAGAGGATCGGCGGCAGCACGCGCGCGGTGAGGCCGGAGGGGTCGGTCAGCTCCTGCGCGATCTGCGCGTCGAGCTGGCTCTTGACGCGCGGAAGCTCGCTTTCGGGCAATGCGGGCGCGCGGGCGATCTCCGCCCAGAGCGCGACCGACGCCGCGAGATTGGCGCTGGGCGCGCGGAAGCTGAGCGTGGTGCGATCCGCCGACGATCCGGTGGAGATGTCCAGCCCCAGCCGCTCCTTCGCCTCGGCAAGATGGATCGAATCGAGCGATTTCGTGCCCTCGTCGATCATCGCCAGCGTCAGCGCCTGCGTGCCCAGCTTGTCGGCCACGTCGGCGGCGGTGCCCGCATCGAAGCTCAGCACGCCGCGCGTCATCGGCGTGGTGGTGCGGTTGGCGTAGATCAGCTCGATCCCGTTGGAGAGATGCGTGCGCTCCACCTTGGGGAAGGCGAGATCCGCCACCGCGCCGGCCGCCGGGATCGGCCCGCGCGTGCCCTTCACCGGCTGGTCGGCCGCGCCGGACACGGGGGGCGTGTCCTTCGCCTCGTCATAATGGTCGCGCTCGCCGGGGAGGACGGTGAGCGTATAGACCGGGCGGGTGAGCCATTTCGCCGCCGCCGCGCGGACGGTCGCGGGCGTCTGCGCGGCAAGGGCGGCGAGCTGCTTCTTGTAGAAGCCGGGATCGCCCGAATAAAGCTCGCCCTCCGCCAGCGCGACCGCCTTGCCGCCGAAGCCGCCGACGCGCTCCAGCCCGGCGATGCGCCGGGCCACGGCGGTCGTCACCACGCGCTGCACCTCGTCGGCGGTGGGGCCGTTCTTCGCGAGGTCCGCCACGATCTGGTCGAGCCGCTTCGACACGACCGCCGGATCGACGCCGGGGCTGACGATCGCGTTCAGCGTGAACATGCCGACCTGCGCGAAATCGTCCGCATCGGCGCCGACGTCGACGGCGATCTTCTCCTTCTTCACGAGATCGTTCTGGAGGCGCGAGCTGGCCAGCCCGCCGAGCACCGCCGCCGCCACGTCCAGCGGCACCGAATCCGGATCGTTCAGGCCGGGCACCGCCCATGCCTTCAGCACCATCGGCGCGGCGACGCGATCCTTCATAACCTCCGTCTTCGGGGCGGTGAGGGTTGGCACCTCCACCTTCGGCAGCACGCTTTTCGGGCCGGCGGGGATCGCGCCGAAATATTTCTCGACCAGCGGCTTCGCGGTGGCGGCGTCGATATCGCCCGCCAGCACCAGCACGGCGTTGTTGGGGCCGTAATGCTCGCGGAACCACGCCTTCACATCGCTCAGGCTCGCCGCGTCGAGATCCGCCATCGATCCGATCGTGGTGTGGCCATAAGGGTTGTCCGGCGGGAACAGCCCCTCGATCAGCTTGTAGTTGATGAGGCCATAGGGGCGGTTGTCCCCCTGGCGTTTCTCGTTCTGCACCACGCCGCGCTGCGTATCGAGCACCATATGCGTGATCGCGCCGGTCAGCCAGCCCATCCGGTCG
>JASGGR010000082.1:0-13876 GCA_047602705.1 Sphingomonas bacterium
GTTTTTCGCCTCTGAAGTCCACATAATCTTGCCACCAACACCGCGCTACCGTGCAACCTAGTTGTCAATAACTACATCATGGACCCGCCTAAGTGAAGTCAAGACACGAAATAATGGAATAAACCGGCGATAATCCTTAGTTGAGCGCAATTCCGACAAGTAATCCAATGAACGGTCTATTGTTTCGATGTAGTTTTCTTTGATTACTTCGACGCCGTGTCGCATCATTGACGCACCAAAATCCGCCGGAACTTTCGACGCACGTATTTCATATACGGTGAACAGTTCGTCGTCGCGCGTTAGCGACTTATCGGCGAACACTTCGTCGCGGCGTTCGGCCAATGTCCGTTCGACCGCTTGGACGACGCCCTTATGCCGGGGCATGTCTTCGGCCATTTCGCGGGCGATGGCTTCGCACTGTTCGTCGGTCCACCGGGTGATGAAGCCGTTGGCCGTCAACGCTTGTTCGGCATGGCCCCGTTCGAATGCGACGACACTACGCGCCGTTTCCAGCTTCAGCGTTTCCACCGACGCTTTCATTGGCAGCTTGTTCGACGTGTAGAACAGCCCATAGGCAAAGTGCATATGAAGCCATGCCAAGCGGTCGCCATGATGCAGGCGAACGCCTTCGTCCAAACTGGCGACGCACGGCGGCTTCCATAGTTGGGCAATTTCGGCACTCATTACGATGAACCTTCGTTGTTATGTTGGCCGTGATGTTGGCCGATACGTTATTTGATGGAAAAAACGTCACTGATTTCGGCATTCGAAGGCGGATGATATGTCCGCCATGCCCACATTTCGGCGGCGCAATAGGCCGGTGGCGCGTCGGCTGGCGATATGCTCGCTATGAGCGCGCTATGAATTGCCGATTTCCAGTAAGTGACTGAAAATACAATGATATTGATGTAAATATGAATATATGAAGATATGAACAGGTATCCGTTGGCCGTTTGATTAGACGACCTTCGGTCCTTCCAGTTCATATCTTCATATTTGCATATTTCGCAGTTTTCTGCGGGTTTGCGGCTCATATGAAGTTGGGTCACTTCATATTCTCCCGCACCGAACCGCTGAAGTCGCCGACGAAGAATACGGCGTTCTTCGCCTTTTCGACTTCGTTGTTCGGATTGTATTGCGCGAAACTATACGACAGAAAGCCGTGACCGAAGATGGCCTTGGCCTTCGGTGCGGTCAAAACTTCGATTTCGGCATTCTCACCAAGACTTTGCATTGTCCGCTTCAACGCGGGCGTGGCCTTGATTGGGTCGAGCCTAAACAGCGGCAAGTTCAACAAACGGCGCTGAAGATATTGATGCGTGACCAAGCCGACGCTGTGCATTTCGGCGGTGCCGCCATACTGGCCTTTGATTTCGTCAAATGGACGCTGAATGCACTCCCGCATGACGGCGCGAACGCGGTCTTGCTGCAACAGTTCGTTGCCTGCCACTTCGCCGACTTCGCCATTGTCGAACTTGGCAATCAGCGCATTGGTTTGGTCCACGACGACGTTCGTTGCCCACATGCATTCGTCAAGCGTGATGCGCGGGGCGACAGGATCAACGCCAACGGCATTCAGTGCGGCCAGCTTCAGCGCCTTGACGTTCGCGCGGGTCCATAGGTGCCGCGTCACTTCGTTGGCGGCGTCATTGACCCTATCCGTCGTCCAATGCTCAAATTCATCGAACCGTGCGGCGGCATCGGCGGTCATCGCTACGTCGCAAACCCGCTTGCCATGCTGCAAATCAAGGGCGGTCGCGCACATGCGCTTCAAGCCTTCGATCAAATGTGGGCTAGGCTGAAGCTGGCGGCTTTTGTTCTGATACGGACGCCGGGCCGTCGTTTCGAAGATAATGAAGCGCGGCAACAGGCCCGATAGAACCATGCGGTCGTCAAGCGCGCCGTAAAGCGTTTCGGGCGTGGTATCGCCTATGATGGACAATGCGGGCGACACGACGACGCCGGGGTTGTTCTGGCGGTCGCTATAAGCCGCGTCGTCCAGAACGCCGCCGAAATCGCTTTTGGTATAGACGTGAAGCAAGAAGCGTTCGATGCCCGCTTTGTTCGCGTCACGCTTCGGCGATGATAGCTGCGAAAGCATCAACCCCGCTTCGCCGATGATGCAAAGCATTGACGGGTTGCGACGCGCGGCAAGGGCTTTGTGAAGGCCGGGCGCAGATACGATTTCGCCGGGGCCGCGAATTTCGCTGATAAGCGGGAACGCCGCTTCTAGGGGCGTCAACAGCCGTGCGATGCCGTTCGGCGCTTGCTCTTTGCCGCTGCCCGTTGGTGCGACGTTCAACAGATATTGGTTCAGTCCCAAGCCGTTTACGTTGTGCGAGCGTCCGACGATGGCAGCGACCAAACCCATGCCCGTAACGGCGGCGATAGATTCGCTCGGGTATGGTGCGGCGTGATATACGAAACCTGCCACGTCCCGCATAAGGCCGGGCGGCATTCCAAGAAATGTGGGCACGAAGCGACCCCTTACGCGGCGTCGGCGCGCTGGCGCTGAAGGTCGTCCACAATGACGCGGATTTCTTCGTCGGACTTTCCGGCGATACGTGCGGCGATGATGGCGTTGACTGCATCGCTAGGCCATGCGGACACGCGGCCAAGCTTGACGGGGCGGGGGAATAGGCCGCGCTTCATGTCGCGGTAGAGCGTGGGCCGGGCAAGCGCCGTCGCGGCCATCACGTCGGGCAAACGGAGTAGGGTTTGCATCGGTAGCTTCCTGTATCGTTCCATAGACGACACAGGGATGGCACCGGCCTTATGGGCAGTCCGCCCGCAAACCCGGCGAATTACGGGCGGTTGGCTTCAGCATGGGCGGCGCGGTATTCATCGCGCCACCGTTGCAGCGTCGAACGCGACGGCGCTTCGCCTTCGTTCTGTGCTTCGTATTCGCCCAAGACGGCGCTGATTGCAGCGTCGGGCGCATCGCCCGTGTCTTCACGATGGCATACGGCTTGGCCAAGGCGATAGGCGTGTTCAGCGGTCCAATAGCCGGGATTGCCCCGACCCGTTTTCAGGCCAAGACGAAGCAACAGTTCGTTGGGGTCGCCGCTGGCGTATTGAACGGCCAATCCGAACCATTGCGCCAAGTGCGACGGGACCGCCGTGCCAGCGTCCAAATGTTCGCTGATAGTGGCAAGCTTCGTCCAAGGGTCGTCGTCGCGCCCTTCCGTCGAAGTATCGAACCGCATTGTGGGCATTATGCCGCGCCCTTGATTGCGACGACATTTGCCGTGCGCTGTTCGACGGTCGCACAATACGTCGCCCATTCGGCCATAAGCTTGACGCGGTGCGGAAGTTGGGTGCGGCGCTGATACGACGCTTCAACCTTGTTCGGCAGTTGGTGCGCCAATGCGTGTTCGGCGATTTCGCGCGGATAGTTCGTCCGGTCGGCAACCCATTCGCGGAAGGTGGACCGGAAGCCGTGGACCGTCACGCCGTCCTTGCGGTCCATGCGCTTCAGGACCGCCGCCAGCGTCATATCGGACATGGCACCGCCCCTTGGGGCCGGGAAGACGTAGTTGGACCCCTTCAGGCGCGGCGTGGTCTGTAGCAGCGCTACAGCGGCGTCGGACAGCGGAACGACGTGTTCCTTGCCCGCCTTCATGCGGTCGGCGGGGATGGTCCACAGGCGCTTTTCAAGGTCGATTTCATCCCATGTCGCGCCCCGCACTTCGCCGGAACGTGCGGCGGTCAATATGGCGAACTCCAATCCGCGCGCGGCCATGCCAGCCCGCTTGCGAAGTTCGACCATGAACGCGCCAATGTCGGCGTAGTCCATCGCGGCGTGATGTTCGACCTTCCGAACTTTGCCGCGCTTCGACAGGACGTTATCAAGATGCCCCTTCAGCCGGGCCGGGTTTTCGGCGCTGCGAAGCTGGCGAACCGCCGCAGAACCCAAGATACGTTCGATGCGACCGCGAACACGATTTGCCGTTTCATTCTTGGCATCCCACAGGGGCTTCGTGCCGTCCTTGGTTTCCACGTCCTGTTGCAACACGCGCAAAACGTCGTCGGTGTTCACCGCGTCAATCGGCAAATCGCCGATGAAGGGATAGGCGTAGGTTTCCAACGTCGCCGACCATTGCTTGACGTGCTTTGCGTTGGAGTTGGCCCATTCGCCTTCCTGCGACTTCAGATATTCAATCGCACATTCCTTGAAGGTCTTCGCCCGAACCAATTCGACGCGCTGGCGCTGTGCGTCCACCCTACGCTGTTCGATAGGGTCAATGCCGTCGCGAACCATGCGACGAAGCTTGCGGGCTTCAATGCGGGCTTCGTCCAACGACAGGCCGGGCAGTTGATTGGCTTCTTCGTCGGTTGCCCCGATCTTGCCGTTGTAGGGGCCAAGGCCAACGTCGCGGCGCTTCTCGCCAAGCTTGTAGCGTAGCGCCCAAGACTTCGTTCCGCCTTCAATCCGAAGGTGCAACCCGGCGCAATCGGCGGGTCCGACCATGACGCGACGGTTCTTCGAACCATCCGACCTAAGCTTGTCCACCGCCAGCGGCGTAAGCGCCTTCAACTGTTTCGGCATACCATCAATCCTTGGCCAACTTACCGGCCAACATAAAATCAGGGATTTGGGTAGCAGTCAAGAGTCCTTGAGAGACATAAGGCGCGACAAAAAAGCCCGGAAAACCGGGGCCTTTGTAGCTGTCTGTAGATGATGGTAGATGGCTAGCTGGCGGAGAGGGTGGGATTCGAACCCACGGTGAGCTTGCACCCACAACGGTTTTCGAGACCGTCCCAATCGACCACTCTGGCACCTCTCCGCGAGGTCGTCCGCGCATCGGCGGGGCGATCGAAGGCGCGCCTCTAGCCATAATGTTCCGCGCGCGCAAGCCGCCCATTGCCCCGTCGGCGCGAGACATTAGATTAGGCGCATGACCATCCCCGCAGCACAGCGTCTCTCCCCCGATGCCATGGATGCGCCGCCCGTTTCGCACGCGCGTTTCGCGATCGGAGAGGTGGTGCGCCACCGCATGTTCGATTTCCGCGGCGTGATCTTCGACGTCGATCCCGTCTTCAACAACAGCGCCGAATGGTATGAGGCGATTCCCGAGCGGATTCGCCCGCGCAAGGATCAGCCCTTCTACCATCTGCTCGCGGAGAACGGGGAATCGACCTATGTCGCCTATGTCAGCCAGCAGAATCTGGTGCCCGACGACAGCGACGAGCCGATCGACCATCCCGCGATCGCCGGCCTGTTCACCGATTATGCCGACGGCCGCTACAGCCTGAGGCGCGAGCACAGGCATTGACGGCTCCCGCGCGCGGGCGGCGCCGCGGCGAGCTTGATGGCGGTTGACAGAATCACCAAGGCGGCTTAACCGCGCCGCTTCTCCCGACGGGTGCGCCCGTTCGGGCAATAGCATTTGGAAAGTGACAAGGGCCATGTTCGCAGTCGTGCGCACGGGCGGCAAGCAATATCGCGTCGCCGCCGGAGACAAGATCGTCGTCGAGAAGATCGAAGGGGATGCCGGTTCGTCGGTCACGCTTGGCGACGTGCTGCTCGCTGGCGAAGGCTCCGAGCTGAAGCCGACCTCCGGTCTCACCGTCGCCGCCGAGATCATCGCGCAGGCGAAGGGCGAGAAGGTGATCGTTTTCAAGAAGCGTCGCCGCCACAATTATCGCCGCCGCAACGGCCACCGTCAGCAGCACACGATCCTGAAGATCGTGTCGATCGGCGCCGCCAAGGCCTGAAGGAGTAGATCGCAATGGCACATAAGAAGGCAGGCGGTTCGTCGCGCAACGGTCGTGATTCGGCCGGTCGTCGTCTCGGCGTGAAGAAGTTCGGCGGGCAGGAAGCCGTCGCCGGCAACATCCTCGTGCGTCAGCGCGGGACCAAATTCTATCCGGGCCGCAACGTGGGCATGGGCAAGGACCATACCCTGTTCGCGCTCGTCGATGGCCGTGTCGTGTTCCACGACGGCAAGCTTGGCCGCAAATTCTGTTCGGTCGAGATTATGCAGGCAGCGGCCGAATAACATCGGGCAACCAGCCGGGTTGCCCACCAGGGCGACCCGGGTTCCGCGAACAGGAACCAGCCATACGAAAGGGAGACGGGTCCGCCCCGGCTCCCTTTTTTTCATGCTCCCTGAACCCAAAAGTGTCGCCGGATCGTCATCCACCTGACGTAACGGCGCCCAGGCGAGGAGAGCGACGATGTTCGCGCGGACGAAGAGATTGACGTTGCGGCCCTGGTGGCCCGAAGATGCCGAGCAATTGACCCGGACGATCGCGCATGAGGCGGTCGCGAAGAAGCTCGCGCGCATGCCCTGGCCCTATGGGCTGGAGGAAGCGCAGGCGTTTCTCTCCCTGCCGCGCGGTGCGGCGGAGCCGCGCTTCGCGATCCTCGCGCATGAAAGCGACTATCCGCATCTGATCGGCAGCATCGGCCTGCGCGCGGAGAACGACGTGCATGAACTCGGCTATTGGCTGACCCCGGGGGCGTGGGGCCGCGGCTATGCCACCGAAGCGGGGCGGATCGTGATCGAGCAGGCGCGCCACGCCCTGGGGTTGAAGCGGATCGAGGCCAGCCACCACCTCGACAATGCGGCATCCCGCAAGGTGCTGACCAAGCTCGGCTTCCGCGAGGTGCGGCGCGAGCCGCATTATTCGCTGGCGCACGGCGGCGAGGTGGATTGCGCGGTGCTGGCGCTCGACCTCGACGACGACGGCCGAGCGGACATGCCGCCGCTTCCGATCGCCGCCTGACCCCTTCCGCCCCTCCTCCTTCCCGGGAGGGGCGGATCGGGCATGCTCCCCATTGTAATTTCCCGTCAAAGCGCCGACAGCCACAGCATGTCCGTTACCCCTCTTCCCACCCGTCGCCGGCTCAGCCCGGAGGAATCGCGCGAAGCCGCGCTGGAGGCGGCGCGCGCGCTGCTGGTGGAGGTCGGCCCGCAGGCGGTGACGCTGAAGGCCGTCGCGTCGCGGATCGGCCGCACGCACGCCAACCTGCTCCACCATTTCGGATCGGCCGACGGCTTGCAGAAGGCGCTGATCGCGCGGATGGCCGATTTCATCACCGGCACGATCCGCGAGGCGGTGCTGCGCCAGCGCGAGACGGATCAGGAGCCGGCGGAGATCGTGGACCTCGCCTTCGACGCGTTCGACACCGGCGGCGCGGGGGCGCTGGCGAGCTGGATGATCCTGACCGGCAACGAGGATGCGCTCGATCCGATCTTCGAGGCGATCCACGATCTGGTCGACGAGCTCGCCGTCGAGCACTCCAAGAACGATCGCCCGATCCAGGACGAGACGGTGCAGCTCGTGCTGATGGCGGTGGGCGATGCCCTGTTCGGCGCGCCGCTCACCCGCGCGCTCGGCCTGCCGCGCAATCGCGCGCGGGCGCTCGCGCGCGACATGATGCTCCACCCCGCCCGGCAGGAGTGCTGAGGTGCATTTTCTCGATCAGGCCAAGATCTTCGTCCGCTCCGGCGCGGGCGGCCCCGGCGCGGTCAGCTTCCGGCGCGAGAAGTTCATCGAATATGGCGGGCCGGACGGCGGCAACGGCGGCAAGGGCGGCGATATCGTGTTCGAGGCGGTCGCCGGTCTGAACACGCTGATCGACTTCCGCTACACGCAGCATTTCCGCGCCGAGCGCGGGCAAGGCGGCTCCGGCTCGAACCGCACCGGCGCGGGCGGCGATGATCTCGTCATCAAGGTGCCGGTCGGCACGCAGATCCTGGCCGACGACGAGGATCGCACCCTGCTGCTCGACATGGTGAAGGTCGGCCAGCGCGAGGTGTTCCTGCGCGGCGGCGACGGCGGGCGCGGCAACGCCAGCTACAAGACCTCCACCAACCGCGCGCCGCGCCAGCACGGCACCGGCTGGCCCCATGAGGAGGCATGGGTGTGGCTGCGGCTCAAGCTGCTCGCCGACGCCGGGCTGGTCGGGCTGCCCAATGCGGGCAAGTCCACCTTCATCAACGCCGTCACCAATGCGCAGGCGAAGGTGGGGGCCTATGCCTTCACCACCACCCGGCCGCAGCTCGGCGTGGTGCGGCACAAGGGCCGCGAGTTCGTGATCGCGGACATCCCCGGCCTGATCGAGGGCGCGGCGGAAGGCGCGGGGATCGGCGATCGCTTCCTCGGCCATATCGAGCGCTGCCGCGTGCTGCTCCATCTCGTCGATGCGAACGACCCGGACGTGGCGGAAAGCTATCGCATCGTGCGCGACGAGCTGGCGGCCTATGGCGCCGGGCTGGACGACAAGCCGGTGGTGGTCGCGCTCAACAAGATCGACACGCTGGACGACGAGCTGATCGCGGCGCTCTCCGCCGAGCTGGAGGAAGCGAGCGGCGCGCCCGTCATCCCGATCTCCGGCGCGAGCGGCGTGGGCGTGGACTGGGCGCTCGACCGGCTGCTGGAGGCGATCGGCCCGGAGCCCGGCGCGGTGAGCGAGGACGACGAGGGCGAGGATGCGATCGAATGGTCGCCGGTATAGGCCGCTGACGCCCCTCCCCTGAAAGGAGGAGGGGCTTTCGGCATCCTCAGCGCCGCCGCGCCGGCCGCGCCAGCGGCGCCCTGGCCGCGGCGAACAGCCGGTCGATGAACGCCAGCCGCCGCCGCGACAGGTCCGGGTCGGTCGCCCTGGGCCAGGCGCTCACGATCGCCACCACCGTCTTCGTCGCCGGATCGATCGTGATGCTCTGCCCGAAGATCCCCACACCGCCGAAGCGGTTGCCGGGATAGGTCCACCATTGATAGCCATAGCCGAAGCCCGGCCCGCGCCCCGTGTCGGCGTGTGAGGCCGTGGCCGCCTCGAACCAGCCGGGCGCGACGATGCCGGGGCCGCGCTCCATCGCCAATTGCCCCATCCGCGCATAATCGCGCAGCGACACGGAGAGGCAGCAGCCCGCCACCTCATGCCCGGCCGGATCGGTCATCCAGAAGGCGTCCCGCTCCATGCCATAGGGCTTCCACACCTTCTCGCTGAGATAGGTGGCGAGCGGCTTCTTCACCGCATTGGCGACGAGCACGCCGATCAGGTTCGTCTCGCCCGTCTTGTAGACCCATTTGCTGCCCGGCGCCGCCTCGCGCTTCAGGGTGCGCATATAGGCGACGGTCGGGTCCATCCCCGGCGGCACGGGGATGGAGAACATCCGCGCCACATCGGATTTCGGATCGGTGTAATCCTCGTTCCATTGCGCGCCGGACGTCATCGTCAGCAGTTGCGCGATCGTCACGCCGTCATAGGCGCTGCCGGCGAGGTCCGGGATATATTTCGTCACCGGCTCGTCGACGGACTTGATGAAGCCGTCGCGGATCGCCGCGCCGACGAGCGTGGAGGTGAAGGATTTCGCGACCGAGAAGCTGGTCCAGCGCCCCTCGCGCGTCAGCCCGCGCGCATAGCGTTCCAGCCGAATCGTGCCCGCCTGCACCACGATCAGCCCGGCGACATTCTGGTCGCGCATGAAGGCGTCCACATCGCCCGCCGGGATCGGCAGGCGCGGGCCGGGCGGCAGCGCCAGCACCTTCTTCCCGGCCTGCACGACATGGCCGGGGAACATCTTCTCCATATGCGGGAAGTTCCGGTCGCGCTGCTCCTGCGTCCAGAACAGGATGTCCGCGCCGATATTCTGGAGATGCGCGCGATTCTCCGCCGTCAGCGCGACGCCGCCCTCCACCGCCTGCGGCTGCGGCTGCGGTTGGGGTTGGGGTTGGGGTTGGGGCGCGCTCTGGGCGACGGCGGTGCCCGCCAGCAAGGTTGCCGCAATCAGACCCGTCCAGCGCATAGCCCCTCCTCCTTTGTCAGCGTCACCTGCGCGACATCGATTCCGCCCCCGCGAAATCCGCCTTCGCAATACATCAGATAATAGCGCCACAGGTCGATGAAATTCCGATCGAAGCGGGCGGGAAGCCGGTTTTCCGCCACCGCCGCATCGAATTGCGCGCGCCAGATCGCCAGCGTTTCGGCATAATCGAGCCCGAAGCCCTTGCGGTCGCTCCACGCCAGCCCGCGCGCCTCGGCCAGCGCGCGGAAGCGGCTTTCGGAGATCAGCATCCCGCCGGGAAAGACATATCGCTGGATGAAGTCGACATTGCGCGCATAGGCGTCCCACACGTCGTCCGCGATCGAGATGAGCTGGATCGCCGCCCGGCCGCCCGGCTTGAGCGCGCGGGCGATCGTGTCGAGATAGGCGGGCCAATATTGCTCGCCCACCGCCTCCACCATCTCGATGCTGGCGACCGCGTCGTAAGCGCCCCTGACGTCGCGATAATCGGTGAGCGACACCGTGACGGGCAGGCCCCGCGTCCGGCGCTCCACCACCGCTTTCTGCTCGGCGGAGAGCGTGATGGCGTGGACGCTGGCGCCGGCCTCCGCCGCCGCCAGCGCGAAGCTGCCCCAGCCGCAGCCGATCTCCAGCACGCGCGCGCCCTCGCCCGCCCGCGTGCGTTGCAGGATCGCGGCGAGCTTGCGGCGCTGCGCCTGCTCCAGCGTGTCGCCGGGGGCGAAGATCGCGCTGGAATAAGTGAGCGTCGGATCGAGCCATTCGGCGTAGAAATCGTTGCCGAGGTCGTAATGCGCGGCGATGTTGCGCCTGGCCCCCGCGCGATCGTTGCGGCGAAGCAGGTGGAAGACGCGACCGGCGATCCGCGCCACGCTCTTGGCGCGCGCGACATTGCCCAGAGTCGCGCGGTTGCGCATGAACAGGTCGAAGATCGGCACCGGATCGGGGCTGGACCAGTCGCCGGCCGCCCAGCCTTCATACCAGCCGATCGAGCCGCCAAGCACGAGCCGCCGGAGCGCGCGCCAGCGGCGGATCGTCACCACCGCCACCGGCCCCTCCCCGCGCCCGCCGAGCAGGCGGCGGGTGCCGTCGGGCAGCGCCGCCTCGATCGCGCCGCGCGCCAGCCCGGCGTCGATCCGGTCGAGGATGCGGTGCCAGAACGGCGCGACCCCGCGCGCGATGCGCGAGCCGGTGGTTGGCGCTTCGTTGATTTCCGAACGATTCACGCGGCCAGCCTTTGCACGGCGCGAAGGCGCGGTGGAAGCCGGATTAAGGCCCCCTCCCTTTTTCAGGGAGGGGGGAACGGCCTTATTCCACGGTCCAGGTCTGGCCCTTGGACAGCAGCTTCTGGAGGTCCGGCGCCTTGCCCACGCTGGCCTTTTCGTTCTGCGCGACGACCGCGCTCTCGAAGGTCGGCGCGGGATCGTCGAAGATCACGCCCAGCGCCACCGGGAAGGCGCCGTTCGGCATCTCGACCAGCATGTGCGCCAGGCCGCGGTTGGTCTGGTCGTGGACGATCACGCCCGCCGCCTGCCAGTCCCCGTCCGTCACCTCGACCACCTTCAGCACCAGCCGGTCGCGGTCCATCGCCAGCCCCTTCGCGCCATTCTCGAACAGCAGGGGCTTGCCATGCTCCACCCAGAGCTGGTTCGCCGCCGCATTGGGCTTGGCGGTGAAGGGCGCGAACACGTCGTCGTTATAGACGATGCAATTCTGGTAGATTTCCACGAAGCCCGTGCCCTTGTGCGCATAAGCGGCCTTGAGCACGGCGGGCAGGTTCTTGTGCACGTCGATCCCGCGCGCCACGAAGCGCGCGCCCGCGCCCAATGCGAAGGCGCAGGGGTTGGCCGGGCGATCGACCGAGCCGAACGGCGTGGAGGGCGATTGCGTGCCCACCCGGCTGGTCGGCGAATATTGCCCCTTGGTCAGGCCGTAGATCTCGTTGTTGAACAACAGGATCTGGCAATCGAGGTTGCGCCGGATCAGGTGCATCGTGTGGTTGCCGCCGATCGACAGCGCATCGCCGTCTCCGGTGATGATCCACACGTCGAGGTCCGGGTTGGCGAGCTTCACCCCCGTCGCGACCGCGGGCGCGCGGCCGTGGATCGTGTGGAAGCCGTAGGTCTCCATATAATAAGGGAAGCGCGAGGAGCAGCCGATGCCGCTGACGAACACGGTATTCTCCGGGCGCGCGCCGATCTCCGGCATGGTGCGCTGCACCGCCTTCAGGATCGCATAGTCGCCGCAGCCGGGGCACCAGCGGACTTCCTGATCCGTCTCCCAGTCCTTGGGGGAGGATTTGGCGATGGTGGTCATCTCGTTCATGTCTTGTCTCCCCGCTCAGGCCAGCGCGGCTTCGATCGCCGCCTCGATCTCGGCGATGCGGAAGGGTTGGCCGGAAACCTTGTTGAGCGGCTTCGCATCGACAAGGAACTGATCGCGCAGCACGGTCTTTAGCTGCCCCGTGTTCATCTCCGGCACCAGGATGCGCTCATAGCCCTTGAGCAGCGCGCCGAGATTGGCGGGCATCGGCCAGATGTGGCGCAGGTGGATATGGGCGACGTCCCGCCCCTTGCGGCGCGCGCGGCGCACCGCCTGGTGGATCGGGCCGAAGGTGCTGCCCCAGCCGACCACGGCGAGCTTGCCGGACGTCTCGCCCACCTCGACCTGCTGGTCCGGCACCTTGATGCCCGCCACCTTGTCGCGGCGCGCGTCGGTCATGAGCTGGTGGTTCGCGGGCGAATAATCGATGTTGCCGGTGCCGGCCGCCTTCTCGATCCCGCCGATGCGGTGGAGCAGGCCCGGCGTGCCCGGCTTCACCCACGGCCGCGCGCCCTTCCCGTCGCGGGCATAGGCGAGGAAGCCGCCTGCGGGCGCTTCCTCCAGGAACGTCACCGGGAAGGGTTCGATCCCGCTGGTGTCCGGCACCTTCCACGGCTCGGCCGCGTTGGCGATATAGCCGTCGGTCAGCAGCATCACCGGCGTCATATATTGCGTCGCGATGCGGCACGCCTCGATCGCCACCTCGAAACAGTCGGAGGCCGAGCGCGCGGCGATCACCGGCATCGGAGCGTCACCGTTACGGCCGTAGACCGCCTGATAGAGGTCCGACTGCTCGGTCTTGGTCGGCAGGCCCGTGGAAGGCCCGCCGCGCTGCGAGTTGACGATGACCAGCGGCAGCTCGGTCATGATCGCAAGCCCGATCGCCTCCGTCTTGAGCGCGACGCCGGGGCCGGAGGAGGAGGTGACGCCCAGTTGCCCGGCATAGGATGCGCCGATCGCGCTGGCGATCGCGGCGATCTCGTCCTCCGCCTGGAAGGTGGTGACGCCGAACTCCTTCAGCCGCGCCAGATGGTGCAGGATCGCCGATGCGGGCGTGATCGGATAGCCGCCGAAGAACATCGGCAGGCTCGCGAGCTGCGCGCCCGCCACCAGCCCCAGCGACACGGCCTCAGCCCCGGTGATCGTGCGATACAGGCCCGGCTCGACAGGCGCTGCGGGCACATGATGCTGCTTCATCGGCCCGGCAAGCTCGGCCGTCTCGCCATAGGCATGGCCGGCGTTCAGCGCGGCGATATTGGCGTCCGCCAGCACCGGGGCCTTGGCGAACTTCGCCCTGAGCCATTCGACCAGCGGCGCGCGATCGCGATCGAACATCCAGAGCGCCAGCCCCAGCGTCCACATGTTCTTGCAGCGCAGCGCCTCCTTGTTGCCCAGCCCGAACGGCTTCACCGCGTCGAGCGTCAACTGGGAGATGTTGAGCTTCATGAGCTGCCAGCCCGCGAGGCTGCCGTCCTCCAGCGGGTTGGCGTCGTATTTCGCCTTGGCGAGGTTGCGGTCGTTGAACTCGCCCTCGTCGGCGATGATGAGGCCGCCGCGCTTCAGCGAGCCGAGGTTGGTCTTCAGCGCCGCCGGGTTCATCGCCACCAGCACGTCCGGCTCGTCGCCCGCCGTGTCGATCTCGCCCGAGCCGAAGTTGATCTGGAAGGCCGACACGCCGAACAGCGTGCCCTGCGGCGCGCGGATCTCCGCCGGGAAATCGGGGAAGGTGGCGAGGTCGTTGCCGGCCAGCGCGGTCGAGAGGGTGAACTGTCCGCCGGTGAGCTGCATCCCGTCGCCGC
>JASGGR010000083.1:0-13807 GCA_047602705.1 Sphingomonas bacterium
CGCGATGCTGTTGCGCGCGGGTTGAGCGCCCCTTGCGGAAAATGCGCCTTGACCTTCCCACGATAGGAAGGCCCATCAGGCGCGCATGAGCATTTCGATCGATCGCCGCGCCCTGTTGCGGGGGAGCGCCGTCGCCGGCGGCACCGCCGCGCTGGCGGCCTGGTTCCCGGCATGGGCGCAGCCCGTGTCCCCCGGCATCGCGCGTCCCCTTCCCACCCTGTCGGGGGAGGACATCCACCTGCGCATCGCGCATCAGATGCTGACGATCGACGGCCGGACGCATCATGCGATCGGCATCAACGGCGCCATCCCCGCCCCGCTGATCCGCCTGCGCGAGGGGCAAAGGGCGCGGCTGCATGTCGAGAATGCGCTGGATGAGGACAGTTCGATCCACTGGCACGGGCTGATCGTGCCGGCGGAGATGGATGGCGTGCCGGGCGTCAGCTTTCCCGGCATCCGGCCGGGCGAGACATTCGTCTACGACTTCCCGATCGTCCAGTCGGGCACCTATTGGTATCACAGCCATTCCGGACTTCAGGAGCAGGTGGGCCATTATGGCCCGATCGTGATCGATCCCGCCGGTCAGGATCCGATTGCCTCCGATCGCGAGCATGTGATCGTCCTGTCGGATCACAGCCCGCTTCACCCGCATGCGATCTTCCGCCGGCTGAAGATGCAGGGGGGATATTTCAACCGCCAGCAGCAGACGCTCGGCAGCCTGCTCGCCGGGCGGGACCAGAAGGAGTCGGATCGCCTGAAATGGGCCGCGATGCGGATGGACCCGACCGACATTTCGGATGTCACCGCCAGCACCTACACCTATCTGGTCAACGGCCACGGCCCGCGCGACAATTGGACGGCTCTGTTCGCGCCCGGCGAGCGGGTGCGGCTGCGCGTGGTCAACGCCTCCGCGATGACGACCTTCAACCTGCGCATTCCCGGCCTGCCGCTCACGGTGGTGCAGGCCGACGGGCAGGATGTGCGCCCGGTGACGGTGGACGAGCTTCAGGTCGCGGTGGCCGAAACCTACGACCTGATCGTCACCCCGCGCGACGACCGCGCTTATGCCATCGTCGGCGAAAGCATCGATCGCTCCGGCATGGCGCTCGCCACCCTTGCCCCGCGCGAAGGGATGGCGGCGGAAGCCCCGCCGCTCCGCCCCCGCCCGCTCGCCACGATGCGCGACATGGGAATGGACATGGGCGGCACGGCCATGGGCGGGATGCACATGCCGGGGATGGATCACGGCGCGATGAAACATTCCATGCGCGATTTCGCGGCCGCGCCGGAAGTGGCGAGAACGCCCGCCGTCCAGACCATATCCCCCATGCCGATGGACCGCACCGGAGAGCCGGGGCAGGGGCTGGCGGACGTGGGCCATCGCGTGCTCACCTATCGCGATCTGGTCGCGGCCGGGCGCAATCCGGACGTGCGCGCGCCCTCCCGCCAGATGCGCATCCACCTGACCGGCAACATGGAACGCTATATGTGGGCGTTCGATGGCGAGAAGCTGAGCGCCGTCACCGCCCCCATCCCGTTCCGGAAGGACGAGCGCGTCCGCGTCACCCTGGTCAACGACACGATGATGGGCCATCCGATCCACCTGCACGGCCATTTCTTCGAGCTGGTGACGGGCCATGGCGATCATGCCCCGCGCAAGCATACGGTGCAGGTGCAGCCGGGCGGGACGGCGACGTTCGACGTGACCGCCAGCGCCCTGGGCGACTGGGCGTTCCACTGCCATCTGCTCTATCACATGCATGCGGGGATGATGCAGATCGTCTCCGTGCGGGAGGCGGCATGATGCGCCGGCTCGCCCTCACCTGCTTGCTGTGGAGCGGCGGCGCGGCGGCGCAGGACATGGGCCATATGGGCCACGAAGGCATGGCGACGCCCGCCGCGCCGGCTCCCGCCGCCTGTCCGCCGGAACATGCCGCGATGGGTCATTGCAAGCCCGCCACCGCTCCGCATGCGGGGCGCTCCATACCTGCCTCCGGCCCGGCCTGCCCGCCCGAGCACGCCGCAATGGGTCATTGCATGCCCGCCACCGCTCCGCATGCGGGACATGTCATGCCCACCACCGGCCCGGTCTGCCTGCCCGAGCACGCCGCAATGGGTCATTGCAGTCCTGCCCCCATCGCTGCCGGCGGCTCCGGCACGGCGCTTCCCGCGGGCGACGCGCCTCCTCCACCCGCGCCGAAGGCCGATTATGCCGATCGCATCTGGGGCGCGGACGCCATGGCCGCCTCGCGCGCCGCGCTGCGCCGGGAGCACGGCGGCATGACCTTCTCGCAGGTGATGATCGATCTGGCCGAGGCGCGTATCGGCGCCGGCCACGACGGCTATCGCTGGAGCGGCGAGGGCTGGTTCGGCGGGGATGTGAACCGTCTGGTCGTCAAGAGCGAGGGGTCGGGCGATTTCGGCGGGCGGCTGGACAGCGGGGAGGTCCAGGCGCTCTACAGTCGCGCGATCGGGTCGTATTTCAACCTCCAGGCCGGCGCCCGGCAGGATTTCCGCGCAGCCGCGCCGCGCACCTACGCCACGATCGGCATAGAGGGCCTCGCCCCTTACTGGTTCGAGCTGGAGGCCGCCGCCTTCCTCTCCACCAAAGGCGAGCTGACCGCCCGCGCCACCGGTTATTTCGACCAACGCCTAACCCAGCGCCTCATCCTCCAGCCGCGTGTGGAGCTGAACTTCTCCGCGCAGGACGTCCGCGTTGCGCTGATAGGCGGGGGCTTGAGCGAGGCGGAGCTAGGGTTGCGGCTGCGTTATGAGATTCGGCGGGAGTTTGCGCCCTATATCGGCGTTTCATGGCAGCGCCGTATTGGGCGCACGGCCGATCTCGCCCGGGCGGTTGGCGAGGGAACGGGCGGAGGGAGCCTCGTGCTGGGGACAAGGGCGTGGTTCTAGCGGGATGAGCCGAGCAAGGCGTCGAGCATCGCGTGATGCAATTGTGCGGGCGTCAGATCGACGCGCGCACGCGCGCCCTCCATCAGGCACCCCGATGCATCGAACCGCATCATCACATACGGCGTATGGCGTGCGCCGCCGGGCTGCGTCGCGCCCGGGATACTCGGTCGGTGATCGCCGAAGAACACGAGCATCGCCGGCCGTTTCAGCGCGCCGATGCGGGAAACCAGTGTCTCCAGCATCGCATCGCTGTTGCGCGCGAGCCTGAGATAGCTGCCGACCAGATCGCGCTTTTCCGAAACCTCGTCGCCCGCCCATGGGCCGTGATTCTCTATCGTCACGGCATAAAGCATCGTCGGCCCGGCCGCCTTTTGCGCCAGCATGACGATTTCGTCGGCCATGGCGGCATCGGTGACGTAACGCCCCTCCCCGGGCGCGGGTGGAGCGAAGCGATCGTCCGCCACCAGCTCGACGAAACCTGCCGCTGGCATGATCCGGTCACGCCCGTAGAACCGCATGTCGTGCGGGTGAAGGAACAGGCTAGTCCATCCAGCCGGCTTCAGCCGGGCGGGCAGCGCATAAGAGATGTCGTCCAGCGCGGTTAGGAAAGGATCGTAGCGGCGGAAGCCCAAGGCCTCTTCATCGCGGCCGAACAGCAGACCATATTCCGTCCGCATCGTATAGGCACCGAAACCGCTCACTTCCAGCCGCCCCCATTGCCACGCCCGCGCGCGCGCCGCCGTCAGCGCCGGCAAGGCTTCGGCGCCGGGAAAAAGCTCGGCAGGATCGGCGAAGGATTCACACTGCACGATCACCAGCAGTTCGGGCACTGGCAATTCGGGCGTCCCGACCGGAGACACGCGCTCGACGGGCGGGCAGGGCAGTGGTTTTTCCGTCGCGCGCCACCGCCTCCAGTAGATCAACAGCACCGGCAGCAGACCGAGCCGGCACACGTCACCGTCCGCATCCGGCCGCATCGCAAGTGCCTTGAAGGGTGGCGCACCCAAGCTCAACACAAGGACGGCCAAACCCGCCGCCATCAGCCCCACGCCCGCGAGATGCGGAGCGAGGTCCGCCACGAACAGCGAGGCCAGCAGCCCCAACAGCCCCAAAGCCGCGAGGCCGACCAGCAAGCGCTGCCAGGGTCGGATCGCGGAAAGATAGAATTGCGGATGACGGAAGATCGCGCCGATCAACGCCAGATCGGAAAAATGCAACGGCTCACCCAGCATGGCGCGCTTCGCGTTGGAAACCAGCGCCAACAGCGCCAGCAACGCCAACGCCAGCGCCGCCGCGACCGGGACGTTGCCGCAGATGGCGAGGAACAGGCCAAACGCCGCCGTCATCATCCATGCAAGCAGCCAGATTCCGGCGGCCCGGCGTCCTGGCAGGCCCGGACGCGGACGCGGACGGACCAGCGCATCCAGCGGCACGGCAAGCGCCAGCATCGCCGCGAATGTAAGCACGCTATCTTTCGTCACAATAACCGTCGTGCCGCGCCCTTCGCCTTGCGGCCGGCATAGCGATGAACATTTGTGATGTCACCAGAACCCGGGAGCAACTGCCCGACGACTTGCTGGAGATGGCAAGGAGGACTAACGGCATGCGAAAGGGGGGCCGCGCATGATTTGCGAGAACGGCTCTTGAGCTGTTTTCGATGCGGAGCGTTTTTACAAATGCCGGAAATCCAGAGCGTGCCGCCGGCGTCCTCCGATTCTCCCCGAAAACGCACTGTCTTGCTACTGCAGGGTTTGATGGGTCCGCTTTTCCGGCGTCTTGGGCAGGAGCTAATCCGCGACGGGCATGATGTCTACAAAGTCAATTTCAACGGCGGCGACCGCGCCTTCTGGCGTCTCCCGAACGGCATCGACTATCGCGGGCCGCTCGATGAATGGCCACAGGCGCTGGAAGCGATCATCCGCCAAAAGGGCGTCACCGACGTCGTGCTATTCGGCGATTGCCGTCCTCATCATCTCGGCGCGACGCAAGTGTGCCGCGCATTGCAGATACCTGTCCATGTCTTCGAGGAAGGCTATATCCGGCCCGACTGGGTAACACTTGAACTCGGCGGAGTGAACGGCCATTCGTCGCTCCCGCGCGATCCTGCATGGTATCGCGAGACAGCGAGCAGCCTGCCGACCCTGCCCGCCCATGCGCAGGTCCCCTCCTCCTTCCGCCGCCGCGCGACGGAAGGGCTGCTCTACAATCTAGCCGACATCTTCACCCGCTGGCGCTATCCCTATTGGAGCAACCATCGCCCGTGGCATCCGCTGGTGGAAGGCATGGGCTGGCTGCGCAAATTGCGGCAGGGCAAGGAGAAGCGCGCCCGCGCCGCTGCCTTGCTCGCTCGACTGGAAACCACCCAACAGCCCTATTTCATCTTCCCGCTACAACTCGATTCGGATGCGCAGATCCGGCTCCATTCGTCCTTTTCGGGCATAGCGGAGGCAATGCGGCTGGTGTTCGGCTCGTTCGCCGCCCATGCTCCCGCTGACGCGCGGCTGGTGGTGAAAGAGCACCCGCTCGACAACGGCGTGCGCGACTGGCGGCAGGAGGCTGCCGAGCAGGCTGCCCTGTTCGGCATCGCCGACCGGGTCGACTATCTCGACTGGGGCGATATCGTCCCCGTCACGCGACGTGCGCGGGGCATGGTGACGATCAACAGTACCAGCGGCACGCTCGCCCTGGCGATGGGCGTGCCGGTGGTGGCCCTTGGCCATGCGGTCTACAACATCCCCGATATCACCTGCCAGGACGGGCTGGACACCTTCTGGCGCAACCCGGTGGCCCCGAACGCGGAAACCTTCGCGGCGTTCCGCCGCGTGCTGATCGAACGCTGCCTGATTCCCGGCGGCTTCTTTTCCGATGAGGCGCTGGACAAGGTGGTGCGCCACGCCGTGGCCCGGCTGGAGGGCCGCCCGCTGCTTCCCGAATGAGAAAGGCTCAGGCCGCCTTCACCACTGCGTCGATCGCCTGAAGCCGGGCAAGCAAAGGCTCGACCTCCGCCAGCGGTACGGCATTTGGGCCGTCAGACAAGGCCTTGTCCGGATCGGGATGGGTTTCCATGAACAGGCCAGACACGCCCGCTGCCACCGCCGCGCGCGCCAGCAGCGGCACATATTCGCGCTGCCCGCCCGATCGATCGCCCAGCCCGCCCGGCTGCTGCACCGAATGGGTCGCGTCGAACACCACGGGGCAACCCGTTTCGGCCATGATCGCCAGCGAGCGCATGTCCGAAACCAGCGTGTTGTAGCCGAAGGACACGCCACGCTCGCACAGCAGGAAATTGTCCGGGTCATGCCCGGCGGCGATAGCGGCATTGCGCGCCTTGGCCACCACCTGCGCCATGTCTGCGGGAGCCATGAACTGCGCCTTCTTAATGTTCACCGGCTTGCCGCAGGCGGCGACGGCGGCGATGAAATCGGTCTGCCGCGCGAGGAAGGCGGGCGTCTGCAATACGTCGACCACGGAGGCCACGGCATCTACCTGCCCCGCTTCGTGCACGTCCGTGAGCACCGGCAGGCCGGTTTCGACGCGCACCTTCTCCAGGATGCGCAGGCCTTCCTCCAGCCCAAGCCCCCGAAACGAACGATCCGAGCTGCGGTTGGCCTTGTCGAAGGAACTTTTGAAGATCAGCGTCAGCCCCAGCCCCCCCGCGATCCCGGCCAACGTTTCGGCGACGGAGAGGGTGAGTGCCTCGCTCTCGATCACGCAGGGGCCGGCAATCAGGAACAGGGGGAAACCCGGGCCGATCTCGCGTCCGCATAAAAACATGAAAACTTAACCTGAATTCGCAAATGTTCGCGTCACGGCGCGAATGTCGAACCTTTTGGCCGGGAACCAGATCACTGGCAATCCCTTACGACTTCCCATAGCCGCCGGATGGTGCGAATAGGCGCTTGCGAGTGCATTACGATTTCGGGACGTGTATGAACGCTGGCGTATTTCAGGCCCAATATGACAGTTCCGCGCTGAGAACGCTCGATATCGAGCTGGAAGCGCTGGAAACATTGAAGGCCGCGTTGCAGTCCCCGCAACTCAGCCGCGCGGTGGACCTTGCCGTCCATGCCATGGCGCACACGCGCGGCCGCGTCGTGGTGACGGGTATGGGCAAGAGCGGCCATATCGGGCGCAAGATTGCCGCCACCTTGCGCTCCACCGGCACGCCCGCGCTGTTCCTGCATCCCAGCGAGGCGAGCCACGGCGATCTGGGCCTTATCACCGAGAATGACGTTGTGCTGGCGATAACCTGGTCCGGCGAGACAAGCGAGCTGGGCGACATCTTCCATTATTGCGACCGTTTCGCCGTGAAGCGAATCGTGATGACCGCTCGTTCCGACAGTGCGGCCGGGCGCGCTGCTGATATCTGCCTAGAGCTGCCCCATGTTCGCGAGGCTTGTCCGAACAATCTCGCCCCCACATCCTCCACCACCCTGCAGCTCGTGCTGGGCGATGCGCTGGCGGTGGCGCTGATCGAGGCCCGAGGCTTCACGCCATCAGACTTCCGCATTTTCCATCCGGGCGGGCGGCTGGGCGCGCAGCTTTCGAAAGTAAGCGACGTGATGGGCGTGGGCGAGGCGATCCCCCGCGTGACCCGCAACGCCACATTGATGAGCGCCACGTTGGAGATGAGCCACAAACGCTATGGCTGCACCGCCGTGGTGGACGACGAGGATCGGCTGGTCGGCGCCTTCACCGACGGCGATCTCCGCCGCTGCATCGCCATCCACAACCTCCAGGACGAGATCGGCCGGCACATGTCGACCAGCCCGGTGATGGTGCGGGCAGACATGCTCTGCTCTGAGGCGCTGCACATCCTCAACGAAAACGCCATTTCGGTGCTGTTCGTCGTGGATGCGGTGGGCAGGCTGGAGGGCATCGTGCACATGCACGACATCGTCAGGACCGGCGTTGCCTGACGATCTTCCGGAAGACCTGATCGTCATTCCAGCGCGCTACGGCTCGACGCGCTTGCCCGGAAAGCCGTTGCTGAAGATCGCCGGGCACACCTTGCTCGAACGCGTCACGGCGATAGCCCGCACTGCGGCGCAAGAGGCGGGCGGCTGCTCCCTCGTGGTGGCAACCGACGATACGCGCATCGCGGACCATGCCCATGCGCTGGGCGTTGAGGCGGTAATGACGCCGGAAGCACTCGATTCCGGCTCGGCGCGGGCCTGCGCGGCCGCGCGCGCGCGGGCGGAGACGCCGGGGCTGGTGATCAACCTGCAAGGCGACGCCCCATTCATCCCACCAGTGATCGTTTCCGGTCTGATCGAAACCCTGCGCACCGGCGGCGCGGACGTGGCGACCCCGGTCTACAGGCTAGACTGGGAAAGGCTGGACAGGTTGCGCGCGCACAAGGCGAAAGCTCCGTTCAGCGGCACGACCTGCATACGCAGCCCGGATGGCCGTGCCTTATGGTTTTCGAAGGCGATCATCCCCGCGATCCGCAACGAGGCGGCATTACGCGCGGCCGGATCGCTGTCCCCGGTGTGGCAGCACATGGGGCTTTACGGCTATCGCATGACCGCGCTGGAATGGTTCGCCAACACCGCGCCGGCGCCTTACGAGGCGCTGGAAAGCCTTGAGCAATTGCGCTTTCTGGAAGGTGGACGGACGATCGACACGCTGGAGGTCGATGCGCCCGACCACGCCATGTCCGGGATCGATACGGAGGCTGACGTGCAACTGGCCGAAACGCTGATCGCCCGGCTTGGCGACCCCTTTCCGGCCTGATCCGGCGCCGTTAAGCAAGGCCATGTTCGTGATCGCCCGCCACGGGAATACCTTTGCCAGCGGTGAGCCGCCGCGCCGGATCGGCGCGCGCACCGATCTGCCGCTTACCGCGCGGGGCAGGGAGCAGGCTGAAGCGCTGGGCGCATTGTTCGCGGCGAAAGGCTGGCGCTTTTCGCGCGCGCTCGTTTCTCCGTTGCGCCGCACGCGGGAAACGGCCGACGCGATCCTCGCCGCCCAAGGGACGGGCGCTCCGCGCGCCGAGCCGTGCAACTGGCTGGCCGAAATCGACCACGGCCGCGACGAGAACCAGATGGAAGACGAGGTGCTCGCCCGGATCGGCGGACCGGCGCTCGCGGCGTGGGACGCGCAAGCCGTGCCGCCGCCGGGATGGTCGGTGGATGCCGAAGCGCGCATTGCTGGCTGGCGCGCCTTCTTCGCAAAGGCCGGGGAAGAGCCGACCCTGCTCGTCACGAGCAACGGCGCGGCACGTTTCGCCCTGCTCGCCGAGCCCGCGCTGGCGACGGCGATGGCGCGTCTCCCCAGCCTCAAGCTGCCGACCGGCGGTTATGGCGTGATCCGTCGCGATGCGCGCGGCGCCCTGGAAATCGCGGGCTGGGGAGAACGCCCGTGATCCCGTTGCTCCGCGCGCCTCCCTTTCCGGGCGCGGACGCCAGTGTCTCCCATGCCGCTCCAGAAGGCGCATTGCCCGACGATCCGGCAAAGCTCTTCGCGAAGATCAGGGCCGCTCGGATCGGCGGGGAGTTCTGGGCCGACCCCTCAAAGCCTATCGCGGTTGTGGATCGCGCGGAGACGCGGATTGCGAGCGATCCTTGGTCGGTCCTCCCCGGCGCGGCAGAACTGGTAGCGCATGGCGACGACGAATGGGTGGCGCTCGCACGGATCGCCGGGACGCCGGTGCATGTGCTTTCGCCCGGGCGCTTCGGCGCACCGGAGGATGAAGACGTCGTGCTCGATCGTAAGGCAGCGCGAGCGCTCGTCTCGGCCAACTATCGCGATCCCTTCACCGGCCAACCTGCTTCCCTCGCCGCGACGATCGACCTCCTCGCCGAATGGCGGCGCATTCTGGACGGCAACCGCGGGATCGTCGTGGCCAGCGGCATGGCATGGTGGAAACGCGCAGAAATCCGACGCTTTCTCTGGTCCGCTGGTCACGAGCTGCGGCTTATCTCCAGCCCGCGCCGCGCGCTGGCGGCGGCGCGAAGGCGCAACGGCGCCGTCGCGATCTGGCCGTCGCGCGTCTCCCCCGATCTGCTCGCGAGCGCGGAGCGGCAGGGCGTCCCGCTGGTGCGCGTGGAGGATGGCTTCGTCCGCTCGGTCGGGTTGGGGAGTGATCTCGTCCCCCCCTCCTCGATAGTGGTGGACCGGCGTGGTATCCATTTCGACCCTTCTGGCCCCAGCGACCTTGAAGCTATCCTCTCCGACACCGATTTCTCCCCCGCCCTGCTCGCCCGCGCCCATGCGCTGCGCGAGGCAATCGTCGCGGCCGGGATCAGCAAATATGCCGTCGCGGCCGATAGCCCGGTTGTTCCGCCGCGCCAGCCCGGGCGTCGGCTCGTGCTGGTGCCGGGGCAGGTGGAGGACGATATGTCCGTGCTGGCGGGCGGCGGTGACCTGCGCTCCAATCTGGAATTGCTGCGTCGCGCCCGTGTGCTGGAGCCGGATGCGGAAATCTGGTTCCGCCCACATCCCGATGTCGACGCCGGACATCGCAACGGCGCGGTGGCGAACGCCGAGGTGCTGAAACTGGCCGACCGTATCGTGCGTGGCGGCGGGATGGCGCCTTTGCTCGATGCGGTCGATGCGGTCCATGTCCTCACCTCGCTCACCGGGTTCGAGGCGCTGATGCGGGGGCATGCGGTGACATGCCACGGCACACCTTTCTATGCCGGCTGGGGCCTGACGCGCGATCTGGGCGCGGTGCCGGCACGGCGCGGGCGGGCGCTGTCGCTCGATGCACTGGTGGCCGGCGTGTTGATTCTCTACCCGCGCTATCTCGATCCGGTGACGGGCCTGCCCTGCCCGCCGGAAGTGCTGGTCGCCCGCATGGCCGCCGACCATGCGCCGAATCGCCTGAGATGGATCGCACCCGTGCGCCGCTGGCAGGGGCGGCTGATGGGCGTCATAAGGCGGCGATGAGCGACGTTATCCTCGATATCTCGCGCCTGGTCTCCCGCGTGCGCCATGCGACGCCTTCGGGAGTCGATCGGGTGGAGATGGCCTATGCACGCGGGCTGCTGGCGCATTACGGTGATCGTCTCGCCTTCGCGGCGGTGCATCCGCTCGGCTTCTACGGGCGGCTGCCACGCGCGACGGCGCTGGCCTATCTCGACGAGTTGGAGCGGCGCTGGCTGCACGAGGAAGGGGGCAACGGGCAGCGCTCACTCCTCGCCGCGCTGCCGTGGCTGGCGAGATTGCGTCCCCGGCGCAGAGCGGCGCGCGGCAAGGGCAGTGTCTATGTGCAGGTCTCGCCACATCACCTGATCCAGCAATTGCAGGTGCGCGGCATTCTCGAGCGCGAGGGTGCGCGCTTCCTGTGCATGGTGCATGATCTGATCCCGATCGAATTCCCCGAATATGCCCGCCCGAACGGCGCGGAGATGCACCGGCGGCGCATGGCGACGGTGGCGGCGCTCGCGGACACCGTGATCGTCAATTCCGCGGCGACCGGCGAATCCTTCCACCGTTGGGCCTATGCACAATGCGGGCGCGAAATCCCCATCCACGTCGCCCTGCTCGGCACGGAGCCGATCGCCGACACCGCTCCCGTCTCGGCGCCTGACAGACGCCCCTTCTTCCTTTGTGTCTCCACGATCGAGCCGCGCAAGAACCACCTGCTGCTCCTCAATCTCTGGCGGCATATGGTGGAGACGCTTCCTCCGGCGGAGACGCCACGCCTGATCGTGATCGGGCGGCGCGGCTGGGAGAATGAGCAGGTGATCGACATGCTCGAGCGCTGCCCCGCGATCCAGCCTTATGTCGAAGAGATCAACGGCTGCCCCGACACGCGCATCGCGGGTCTGTTGCGCGGCGCGCGCGCGCTGGTGCTGCCCAGCTTCGCGGAGGGTTATGGCATGCCCGTGGCGGAGGCACTGTCGGTCGGCACGCCGGTGATATGCAGCAACTTGCCTGCGCTGCGCGAGGTCGGCGGGGAGATACCGGATTATCTCGATCCGCTGGACGGCCCCGGCTGGCAAGGCGCAATCCTCGATCACGCCCGACGCGGCTCCCTCCACCACGCACAGATGCAACGCCTGCCACATTGGCGGGCGCCGACATGGGAAAGGCATATCGAGGGCGTGTCGGAAGTGATTGCAGGATTGCTGGGGCGTTGAGCCCCCTCGCACATCAATCCTTCAGGGAAGTGATCCGGGTGCGAAAAACGCTGTCCCAGAAGATCGCGGTAATCGCGTAATTGCGATCCTCATTCACATAATGGTGGCGCATGTGATGGCGCTTCAGCATCAGCGCCAATCGCCCGCGCATCGGCCATTGGTGGCAGGCGAAATGCACCAGATCGTAGCAGACATAACCGGCGATGAAGCCGAGGAACAGCCACGTTCCCGCAGGCCCCATGGCCTCCGTGCATCCCCACCAGATCAGCCCCGCGATCGGCAAGCTGACGATCGGGGGCATCAGGTTACGCATCTCGTCATTGGGGCTGTCGTGATGATTGCCGTGGATCAGGAACACCAGCCAACGCACCGGCCGCCAATCCAGCTCCCAATGGAACAGATAGCGGTGCATGGCATATTCGAACAAGCTCCACGCCACCAGTCCGGTGAAGATCAGCCCCACGGCCGGCAGCACGTCTGCCGATCCCCATCCGGTCCACACGATCAGCGGCAAGGCCACGCCCCAGATCAGGCCGAATACGGGTGGCGAGATCACGGTGAGCTTCTCAAGCTGCTCGTTTTCGAACAGTCTGATGCGCTGGGTGCGGGGGTCAGGGCTGGCCATCGCGCCAGTTCTGGACAGAAGGCCCCCGGTGCTGTCAAGCAATAAGCGCCGATCGCCCCCATGATTGCGCGCGCCCGTGACATAAAAGCCGAATCATGACTGAAAGCATTTATCCTAAACGGATTATTATTACTGGCGCATCGGGCGAGGTCGGTGGCGCGCTGGCGCGGCTGCTTGCCAGGCCGGGCGCGCATCTTTCCTTGTGGGGGCGCGATTCCGCGCGCCTGGCGAAGGTGGCCGACGATTGCCGCGCTATCGGCGCGGAGGTGGAAGCCCGTTCGCTCGACTTGACGGACGTGGAGGGTGCGATCGCGGCATTGCTGGCCGAGGATGATGTCGCGCCCTTCGATATGGCAGTGTTCGCTTCCGGGCTGGGGGACATTCGTGCACCGGGCGCACTGGTGGAGGATCCGGCGCAGGTTGTCCGGCTGGCGCAAATCAACTTCACCGCCCCGGCCGCTCTGGCGGCCGCGCTAGCCGGGCGAATGGCGGCTCGTGGACGGCAAGGGGAGAAAAAGGCGCGTATCGTCATCATCGGCTCTGCGGCGGCCTTCCACGCCCTGCCCATCGCTGCGGCTTATGCGGGCAGCAAGGCTGGGCTGGCCCGTTTCACCGAAGCGCTACGGATCGGCGTCCGCGCGCATGGAGTGTCTGTGACTCTAGCTTCGCCCGGCTTCATCGATACTGCGGCCGGCCGTGCTGTGCCCGGTGCGCGACCGATGGCGTTGTCGGCGGAGGAAGCCGCAACGCGAATCCTGCGCGCGGCCTTGGCGGGCAAGCCACATCTGGTCACCCCATGGCCCTTTGCGGTGTTACGTGTATTGGACCGGGCGCTACCGGAAATTTTACGTGCACGCCTTCTGCTGGCACTCACTGGATCAGGATAGGAGCGTTGGTTCGTTGGGAGTTTGCGTCCTATATCGGCGTTTCATGGCAGCGCCGTATTGGGCGCACGGCCGATCTTGCCCGGGCGGTTGGCGAGAGGGCGGGCGGCGCGGGCTTCGTACTGGGCGCGCGGGCGTGGTTCTAGCGGCGGGACCGGTGGGTTGGACGCGAGGATGCGCTCACGCGGGGCTGGCGTGATCCAACGACAAAACCCCCGCGGCGATTGCCTTGGGGGTTGGTATGGTTGGTTGCGGGGACAGGATTTGAACCTGTGACCTTCAGGTTATGAGCCTGACGA
>JASGGR010000084.1:0-13255 GCA_047602705.1 Sphingomonas bacterium
CATGCCGGCGCGCGATCAGGCCAATGCCTTCAACACCTTCGTGCCGTCGGACGCGAACGCGCTGCCGGTGGCGATCGACATCGCCTATGATCCCGCCTGCTCCACCCGGCCGGAGCATGACGCGCTGATCGCGGAGCTGAAGACGCTTGCCGCCACGATCGAGGCGCATATGCGCAAGCCCGTGCTGCTGCGCATCGCGAAGCCGGTGGAATCGGACTATCGGATCAGCGAATCCCTCCCCCGCAACCTGTGGGCGACCGGCAATTTCCTCTCCCCCTCCTACACCACCCGCCCCTGGCGGCTGTGGCGCGCCAACGACATGCGCCGGGTCGAGGGGATCGATGGCCCCGCCAATTGGGACGTCGCTGCACCATGACAGACCGCATTGCCCTGATCGCCGCCGCCCGCGCCGCCGCGCGGAACGCCCATGCGCCTTATTCACGCTTCGCGGTGGGCGCCGCGCTGCTGATGCGCGACGGATCGATCGTGACCGGCGCGAATGTCGAGAATGCCAGCTACGGCCTTTCGCTCTGCGCGGAAACGGTGGCGGTGGCGAGCGCCGCCGCCGCGGGCCGGCTGGCGGAGATCGTGGAAGTGGCCGTGATCGGCGGCGCGATGGATGCGGACGGCGTGCCCACCGGCGCGACGCCCGTCAGCCCCTGCGGCCGTTGCCGGCAGGTGCTGAACGAAGCGGCGCAGATGGGCGGCATCGACCTTCCCGTCCATTGCGGCGCGGCGGAGGGCGATGCGGTGACGACCTATCGCCTGTCGCAGTTGCTGCCGGACGCCTTCGGGCCCGCCGACCTGGGAATCGCGCCGGCCCGGCCCCGATAGCGCCTCACGCTCCCACGGCGTCGGCGCTCGCATCTCCCAGATCGGACCCGCCGTCCACGTTCAGGATCGTGCCGGTGATATATTTCGCCTCCGGGCTGGAGAGGAACAGCGCCGCATCCGCGATATCGCGCTTCGTGCCATAGTCGCGCAACGCAAGCCTGCCCTTGATCGCCTTCTCGCGCGCGGGATCGGCCAGGCGGCGCATGCCCTCGGTGTCGCCGATCGGCCCCGGCGAGATGGCGTTGACCCGCACGCCCGCCGGCCCCCATTCCAGCGCGAGGCATTTCGTCACCATGTTCACGCCCGCCTTGGCGGCGCAGGCGTGGATCTGGAAGCTCATCGGATGCACCGCCTGCCCCGCCGTGATCGCGATCAGCGACGCGCCCGGCTTCACCAGATGATCCCAGCTCGCGCGGAACACGTTGAACGTGCCGAGCAGATCGATATCCACCACCGTCTTGAACGCATTGGCGGAAAGCTTCGTCGCGGGCGCGAGGAAATTGCCCGCCGCGCCGGAAACCAGCACGTCGATCGCGCCATGCGCCGCCACGGCCTGCGCATAGGCCGCCTCCAGCCCCGGATAGTCGCGCACGTCGCACGAGATGCCGAGCGCCTGCGCGCCCGCGTCGCGCAAGCCCTGCGCGGCGGCAGCGATCTTCTCCTCGCTGCGGCTGAGAACGGTGATCTTCGCGCCCTCGCGCGCGAAGCCGTGGGCGATTTCCAGGTTGATGCCGCTGGAGGCCCCCGCGACAAAAACATGCTTGCCCGCGAAGCGTTGGGTCATCTCATCCTCTCCTCGATCCTGTCAGGATTCGGGATGGACGGCCCGCCGGGTAAAAACAAGCATCTGGTACGGGTGGTCGGACTCGAACCGACAAGTTGTTGCCAACGGCGGATTTTGAGTCCGCTGCGTCTACCAATTCCGCCACACCCGCGTGCCGTCCGGCGCCATGGTGGCCAAGGATCGACTTGGACGAGCCTATAGGCCGGTCGGAACGGGATTTCCAGATGCGACTTGCCATCGGCCGCCGAGGAATTTTCGACGCCTCGCCACGCAGGCTCGCCGCGAGCGGCCCGCGTATCCGTCCCCGTCGCAGCATAGTCGGCCTTCGTCGCGGCTCCAGCGCGGCCCGGCGTGCGGGCCGTCAAATATGGTTCCCGCTTCGTTAACCCAAGGATCAACAGGATGACCCACAGGATTCGCGGCCGGAAGGGCCGTTCGCCCGGCCTCTCTTTGCTGGGCGCGCTGGCATTGCCGCTGGCGGTCGCGATGCCCGCTCAAGCCGAAGTCCGGGTGCTCGATTTCGAGGACATGGTCGGCGACGACGTGAAGCTGCCGGACGGCTATGGCGGCGCGAACTGGAACAATGCCTTCCGCACCTACGATCAGGCGGAAGCGCCGTTCACCGCCCATTCCGGAACCACCGCCGCCTATTTCAACTATACCGACGGCGGCATGACGGCGGGCCGCTATTATACGCGCTCGATCACCTTCGACAGCGACGTCCTCTTCCTCGGCGCATGGTTCGCCGGCGAAGCGACCCAACCGCTGCCGTTGCAGTTCCAGTTCTACAACGACGGCCAGTTGCTCGGCAGCAGCGCCCTCCTGTTCGTCAACGAAATCCCCCAGTTCCTGAAGGGCTTCGGCGCTGCCGTCGACGAGATCCGCCTTTCGGGTTCCGCCGGGCGCTTCGTCATGGACGATTTCACGTTCGACACCAGTCCCCTCGCCGGTGCCGTGCCGGAGCCGGCAAGCTGGGCGATGATGATCCTGGGCTTCGGCGCGGTCGGCGGGATGATCCGGGCGCGCGCTCGCCGGACGCGCCCGTCACGCCTCCTCCAGGACGGGACCCTCCCGTCGCGCTGTTGAAGATCGCATCCTCGCCCTCCATAGACGGGATGGACAGGTGCCGGGGAGCGGATGACGAATCCGCCCTTCGGATGACGCCGGACCTGCGCGAGGAGAGATGCCCATGAATGACTATATGTCGTCGGCCCTGGAGGCGACGCGCTTCATCCGGTCGCAGAAGATCGACGGCGCGGCCTTGTGGCGGTGGCATGACGCGCCGGATGCCGGCCCGGATTACGATCTCTATCACGGGTCCTCCGGCATCATCCTGCTGCTGCTGGAACTGCACGCGACGGGGCGCGATCCGGACGCGCTGGCGGAGGCGGTTGCCGCCGGCGAGGAGGTTCAGGCCCATGTCCGGCGGCAGGACTGGCTTCCCGCCAGCGCGGCGCGCGGCTGGCCCGGATATGCCTTTGCCCTCAACGAGCTGGCGCGCGCGAGCGGCCGGGACGATTTCCGGGCCACCGCCGCGACCTGCATCGACCGGCTGTGCCGGCAGGCCGCGAAGCTCGGCGCCGGCATCGGCTGGGTCGAGCCGATGCCATATTCCGACATCACCGGCGTGACGGGCGAGCGGGAAATCTACGACAAGTCCGTCGGCGCGGCCGGGGCGGGGCTGGCCCTGCTCTATGCCCATGAGCAGGGCCTGCACCCCGAAGCCCTCGACCATGCGATCGCGGCGGGCGAACGGCTGCTGGAGATCGCCGAAACCGATCCCGACGGCCTGCGCTGGCGAATGATGAGCGACATGCCGTTCGCCTTCACCACCCCCAACTTCTCGCATGGCGGCGCGGGCGTCGGCTATTTCCTGCTGCAACTCCACCGGGCCACCGGCGAGCCGCGCTATCTGGAGGCGGCCCGCGAGGCCGCGCGCTACACCCTGAGCCGGGCCACGCCCGCCGGCGCCCATGGCCGGCTGGTCTGCCATGTGGAGGAGGCGCGCAAGCCCATTTTCTACCTCGGCGTCTGCCACGGTCCGGCCGGCACCGGCCGGTTGCTGCTCGAGCTATATGCGATCACCGGGGAGGCCGAATGGCTCGATGCCGCGCGCTCCCTGATCGAGGGGCTGCTGTCCACCGGCGCGCCGGAAGCCCGGTCCAGGGGGCTGTGGAACAATCATGGCCAGTGTTGCGGCGATGCGGGGATCGGCGACTTCGCGCTGCTGATGGCGCAGCGCACGGGCGATGCCGAATATCAAAAACTCGCCGAGCGTTGCGCCGATGTGATCCTCGCCCATTCGGAGCGGAGCGGCGACGGCCTGCGCTGGCGCGACGCCGAGCATCGCGACCGGCCGGAGTTCGTGCAGGCGCAGACCGGCTATATGCAGGGCGCGGCGGGCATCGCCAGCTTCCTGATCCATCTGGCGACGACGCGGGAAGGCGCGCCGGTCCAGATCGCCCTGCCGGACTGGCCGCGGCTGCAGGGATAGCCGGCTCAGGCGATGGAGGCGCCGGGAGCATATGTCGGGGTGGCGGGATGGAGCATCCCCGCCGCGCTGGCCGAGCGGTTCGAAGCGGGAGGCAGCCATCTCGAACGCTATGCGACGCGCTTCAACGCGGTGGAGATCAACAGCAGCTTCTACCGCCCGCACCGGCGCTCCACATATGAACGCTGGGCCGCGAGCGTGCCCGAGGGATTCAGGTTCGCCGTCAAGCTGCCCAAGTCCATCACGCATGAGCGCAGGCTGCGCGATTGCGGCGACCTGCTCGAACGCTTCGCCGGCGAGGTGCGCGGGCTTGGCGGGAAGCGCGGGCCTGTCCTGGTGCAACTGCCGCCCAGCCTCGCATTCGAGCCCGCCGTGGCGCGGGCGTTCCTCATCGAGATGCGTCAGGCTCTCGGCGGCGGCGCGATCGTCTGGGAACCGCGGCATGCGAGCTGGTTCGGCAGGCAGGCCGACGATCTTCTCGCCCGGGAACGGATCGCGCGCGTCGCGGCCGATCCGGCCGTGGTGCCGGGCGGCGGGGAACCGGGCGGGTGGTCCGGGCTTGGCTATTTTCGCCTGCATGGCGCGCCGCGCGTCTATTGGTCCGATTATTCCGCCGACGCGATCCGCCGATATGCCGCCTATGTCCGCGCCGCCCTGAAGGCCGGCAGCGAATCATGGGTAATTTTTGACAACACCGCAGCCGGACACGCCCCCGCCAACGCGCTGGATTTCATCCGGGAGCTGGCTTGAGCGGCGACGCGGGAAGACTTGCGACGGGCCGCATGTCGGCTGGCCATTGATTGGCCACCATTCGTCCGATTGACGGCCGGCGCGACTCCGCTGGCCGGACAGGTTGGCCCGGTCAGACGTTGGGACAGACATGGAAGGAGAACTTGCCATGACCGACAATATGGTAGCAACCGACGAAACCGCGCGCCTCATCGCCTCCAACAAGGTCGAGGGCACCGCCGTCTATAACCGCAATCAGGAAAAGCTCGGCTCGATCTACAATTTCATGGTCGACAAGGAGAGTGGTCAGGTCGAATATGCCGTCCTGACCTTCGGCGGATTATTCGGGCTGGGCGGCGATTATTATCCCCTCCCCTGGGACGTGCTCAGCTATGACACCAGCCAGGGCGGCTATGTCGTCGATCTCGACAAGGAAACCCTGGAAAAGGCGCCGCGCTACAGCGGCAGCGACATGCCGAGGTTCGATTCCGATTATGGCCGTGAGGTCTACGATTATTACGGCGTGAACTATCGCTACTGACGCCTTCGGACGGGCGGCACACGCCGCCCGTCACAGTCGAACGCGCAGGGCCGGAAGCAGCGCAGATCAATGCGGCGGCGCATCGGCATGCGCGCTTCCCGGCCCCGCGCCCTTGACGAACAGCAATCCGACCTGCCCGATCGCCAGCAGCAGGATGATGCTCGCGAAGCCCCCTTGCTGGCTATGCGTGATCCGCGTGCCGAGGTTCACCAGCGCCGGCGCAAGCCACGCCGTCGCCACGCCCGACAGCGCATAGACGCCAAAGAACGCGCCCGTCTGGCTCGGCGGCGCGAGACGCGTCAGCGCGGTGCGGCTCGACGCATATTGCGCGGTGATGAAGATCGCGCTGTTGAAACCGATCAGCAGATAGATCAGCGACGGCCATGTCCGGTAGACCGGCCCGTTCCACAGCGGCGGATGCGCCGCTGCGTCGTAGTGCCAGAAATAGAGGATGCGGTCGGGCGCCATGCCCAGCACCGCGATCAGGCTGATGGTCGTCAACGCGATTTCGATGCGCAGCGCATTGCGCGGACCGAGCTTCTCGTCGAGCACCCGCCCCACGAACCCGCCCGCCACCGCGACGATGCTGAGGATGATGCCGGTGACGAGCAGGTCCAGCGCTCCCCAGCCCATCACGCCCGCCGCCAGCACGCCGAAGAAGAACAGCACGCCGTTCATCCCGTCATAAAAGAACATCCGCGCGCCCAGGAATATCGCCGCATCGCGATACAGGCCCACCGTCCGGATCATCCCCACGAGATCGCGTGTGCCCTGCCGCAGCGCGCGCAGGACCGGAACGCCGGTGCGCGGCGCATCGGGCGTGAGGAAGAAAAGCGGCAGCGCACCGACAGCGAGCAGCCCGGCCGCCAGCAACGCCACGACGCGCTCCGGCTCGTGCATCGCGGGGTTCAGCCCGAACAGCGGCGCTGCGGGCACCCACCACCAGTCTACCTTCCCCGGCAGGGCGAAGGCCCATGCGGTGAAGCCCAGCGCCAGCACCGACGCCGCATTGCCGAGCGACAGCGCCAGCCCCGAAGCGGTATGGGCGCCGCGCAGCCCGGCGGCGCGGACGAGCATCGAATTGTGCAGCACCTCAGACCAGGCGAAAAGCACGTTCACCGCCAGTGCGATCGTCATCGTGGCGGTGACGGTCAGCCCCACGCTGCCCGGCGCGGCCCACCACAGGGCGGCGATCAGCGGCACCATCAGCAAGGTGCTGGCCAACAGCCACGGCTTGCGCGGCCCCAATTTGTCGATCGACGCACCCAGGATGGGCGCCGTCGCCATCACGATCCAGCCGGCATATTGCTGGAACCGCGATATCAGTTCCTGCCCCCGCACCGGATCGCCGACCATCGTGGCGGCGACATAGGGCATGAAGATATAGATGGTGATAAGGATCACATAAGGATCGCGCCCGCCCTCGAATATCGACCAGGCCACCCCGCCGCGATCAAGCCGCGCGCCGCGCGTGTCCGGCATGTCGATCGGGGGTGTCGCAACGGAAGCGGGACCAAGGGCTTCGACGGACATTGGCGGGGACAAACGCGATCCTCTCGAATTTCCTCACGGCATCGTCACGCACCGCATTGCCCGCATCATGCAGCAGCGGGCGCGGCTGCGCCAGCGCTTTGCCTCACGCCTGCTCCCGCTCCGCCAGCAGCGCCCGCCCGGCCGCCTGCCCGCTCGCCCATGCCCATTGGAAATTATAGCCGCCGAGCCAGCCGGTCACGTCCACCGCCTCGCCGATGAAATACAGGCCGGGCACGTCGCGCGCCTCCATCGTCCGCGACGAGAGGCCGGCCGTGCCGACCCCGCCCGCCGTCACCTCCGCCTTGGCGAAGCCCTCCGTGCCGTTGGGGGTGAAGCGCCATGTGCCGAGCGCCTGCTCCGCCACCACGAGCTTCGCGTCCGGGAGGTTCGCCAGTTCGCCCGGCAACCTTAGCCGGTCGGAGAGCGCGGCAGCCAGCCGCTCCGGCAATGCGCCGCCCAGCACGCGGGCGAGCGTGGCGCGCGGCGTCTCCCGCTTTGCCTGCTTCAGCCATCCCGCCGCGCGATCGGGCAGGAAATCGATCGCCACCGCCTCGCCGTGCCGCCAATAGGAAGAGATTTGCAGGATCGCCGGGCCGGAAAGGCCGCGATGGGTGAACAGGGCCGCCTCGCGAAAGGCCGCCTTGCCGGCCTTGGCCACCACCTCCGCCGAGACGCCGGAAAGCGTGCGGAACAATTGCTCCTCATTGCCCAATGTAAGCGGCACCAGCGCTGGGCGCGGCTCCACCACCTTCAGGCGGAAACGGCGCGCGAGATCGTAAGCGAAGCCGCTCGCTCCCATCTTCGGGATCGAGGGACCGCCGGTCGCCACCACCAGCGCCGGCGCCTCCGCGGTTCGCCCGCCCCAACGCAGCCGGAAGCGCGCATCGGCATGATCGACCTCGGCAATCGCCTCGCCCAGCGCCAGCTCCACCGAACCGCGCGCGCATTCGTCGAGCAGCATGTCCACGATCTGCCGCGCCGAGCCGTCGCAGAACAATTGCCCGAGCGTCTTCTCATGCCAGGCGATGCCGTGCCGCCCGACCAGCTCGAGGAAATCGGCCGGCGTGTAGCGCGCCAGCGCCGAGCGCGCGAAATGCGGATTGGCGGACAGGAAGCGATCCGGGGCCGTGCCGACATTGGTGAAATTGCACCGCCCGCCGCCGGATATCAGGATTTTCTTTCCCGGCCGGTCGGCATGATCGATCAGCAGGACGCGCTTGCCGCGCTGCCCCGCCACCGCGGCGCACATCATCCCGGCCGCGCCCGCGCCGAGCACGATCGCGTCATAATCGCGCGCCGCCATCGGATCAGTGCAGCTTCGCGATCGTCAGGCCATCCTGTCTGGCACGCTCCTTCACCGATTCCTCGCTGCGCGTCAGCGCTTTGGCGATCGCCTTGAGCGCCATGCCCTTCTTCGCGAGCGTGTGGAGCTTCTGGATCTCATCTGCGCGCCACGGCTGGCGGTGTCGTTCGAAGCGTTCGGCCATTTCCCCTGACTAGGGCGCAAACGCGGTCAGGACAACGCCGTCGTCAGCCCTGGCGGCGGAGCAGCGCCGGATCGATCTCCCGAGCGAAGGCAATGCCGATCCGCCCCTCCGTCTGCCATGCGACGCGCCCGGAAACCCAGCCGATTCCGGGCAAGTCCACCTTCACCGTCGCATCTGGAGCCACAGGCCGCGGCAATTCCGCCATCAGCCCACCGACCGAGATATTGCGGACATGCACCATGACGGAGCGCTTCGCATCGCCGACGCGCAGCCGGACGACGATGCGCACGCTTTCGCGTCCGCGATCCGCCGCCGATATCGCATCGGCAAATATCTTTCCGCCGTCATGCTTCATCCGCACGCCTTCTAGCGATCAATTCTTGCGAAATCGCCAACGACGCGAGGACGGTCAATCCTCACGCGAGACTTTTTCCTGCCGCTCGTGGCGTTCCTGCGCCTCGACCGTCATGGTCGCGATCGGGCGGGCTTCCAGCCGGCCAAGCCCGATCGGCTCGCCCGTCACCTCGCAATAACCGTATTCGCCTTCATCCAGCCGGCGTAGCGCCGCCTCGATCTTCGCGATCAGCTTGCGCTGGCGATCGCGGGTGCGCAGCTCGATCGACCAGTCCGTCTCGCTGGAGGCGCGGTCGTTCAGATCCGCTTCGCGCAGGGAATCGACCTGCAATTGCGAAAGCGTGCCCTGCGATTCACGCAGGATCGCTTCCTTCCAGTTCAGCAATTTCGCGCGGAAATACGCCTGCTGCCGCTCGCACATGAACGGCTCATCCGGACTTGGGCGATAGCCATCGCCGTCATTGGCGGGCTTTAAGCCCTCCTGTTCAGCTCGATCGTACGCCGTCGCCATCGACCTTCTCCCGTCCGTGCCGGCGTTTTGCGCCGCCGTGCGCGCCTTGAGCGGGGCCTATAGTCAGGAGAATTGGCGCAAACAAGCAATGGATGCATGCCGATTCCCGCCGACTCGTTCCGGGGCCGTCACGCCACGCACACAGATTCGGCTGCCAAACCCTGCTCGCATCCAATATTCCTGTCCCGCAATGACACGGTTAAGCCGGGATAACGAAGTTTACCCGCCGGTGTTGCATGAATTCCGGCTTATTCGTGGTTAAAGCTGTTGCGGTTAAATCTTTGTTTTGCACTTTGTGCGCATAGCGAACGTGCAAAACACGCATTTCGGGATCTGCGGGGGCACGATCACCATTAGGAAGAGAGACGAACCATGTCTGTGCGGATGGCCTTGGCTAAGCTTGCGGCAGTTGCCGCCGGCGGGGCGCTGATCGGGGGCGGCGCGGTCCATGTGGCGGAAAACGCCAAGCCGCGCACGGAGTTCAGCAAGAAGAAGGTCGCGAAAAAGGTGGTCAGGCGCCCCGTGCAGCGCGTCGCGACAATGAAGCGCAAGCGCCCGGCGCCGGTAGCGCCCATGCCGCAGCAGCCCACGGTCGTCACCGTCACCACCCAGCAACCGCCGGTGCCGTTGCCTGCGCCTGCACCGATGCTCGCCTCCACGGCCGCGCCGCCACCCATGGTGATCGGCGGCGGAGGCTGGGGCGGCGGCTTCGGCGGAGGCTTCTTCGCGGGCGGCTTCTTCGGCGGCAGCGGCGGCGGATCGGGCGGGATCGTCATATCCTCCACCAGCACCGGATCGACCAGCACCTCCACCTCTTCCGGCGGATCGAGCGGGGACGTCTCCACGTCCACCTCGACCGGTGGGGTGAGCAGCACCTCCTCGACCTCGACCGGCGGAGTGAGCAGCACCTCCTCGACCTCGACATCCAGCGGAAACGTCACCACGACGTCCTCGTCCACCTCATCCTCGACTTCGACGTCCTCATCCTCATCGACGTCCAGCTCGTCGAGCACGTCTTCCTCCACTTCCTCCTCGTCTTCCACCTCGAGCTCCTCCTCCTACGGCTCCAGTTCGAAGGGGTGGAGCTCGAACGGCGGCTGGTCGTCCAACGGGGGCTGGTCCTCGAACGGCGGGCATCACGGCTCCAGCGGCAGCAGCGGATCGAGCAGCGGAAACCCCACGCCGGTGCCCGCACCACCCATGATACTGCTGTTCGGAGCAGCGGCGGCCGGGCTGGTCGCGCGGCGCAGGCTGGCGCGCAAGGCCGCCACCGCCGCCGCCTGACGGACGGCTTGCCTCCCCTCGCATGCCCCGCCATAGCGCGGGGATGCATGATATCCGCCTGATCCGAGAGAATCCGTCCGATTTCGATGCCGCGATGGCGAAGCGGGGCAAGGAGGCGGAGAGCGCCGCGATCCTCGATCTCGATCGCCGCCGCCGTGAGCTGCTGACCGAATTGCAGGCGGGTCAGGCGCGCCGCAACGAAGCATCGAAGGCGATCGGCGCAGCCAAGGCGGCGAAGGACGAGGCGACCGCATCAGCGCTGATGGCGGAGGTCGCGACGCTCAAGCAGCGCCTGCCGGAGCTTGAGGCAGAGGAGGCGCGGATCGGCGGCGAGCTGGACGGCCTGCTCGCTTCCCTCCCCAACATCCCGCTGCCGGATGTGCCGCAGGGCGCGGACGAGAATGACAATGCGCTGGTGCACGAACGCGGGGAACGGCCCGATTTCGCCTTCCCGCCGAAGGAGCATGACGCGATCGGCCCCGCGCTCGGCCTCGATTTCGAAACGGGCGCGCTGATCGCTGGCGCGCGCTTCACGCTGGTGCGCGGGCAGATGGCGAAGCTGGCGCGCGCGCTCGGCCAGTTCGGGCTGGACACGCTCACCCGCGAGCACGGCTATGAGGAAGTATCCCCGCCGCTGCTGGTGAAGAGCGAGGCGATGTTCGGCACCGGCCAGCTTCCCAAGTTCGCGGAAGACCTGTTCGAGACGACCGACGGCCGCTGGCTGATCCCCACCGCGGAGGTGAGCCTCACCAATATCGTGCGCGAGAAGATCCTTTCCGCCGACGAGCTGCCGCTGCGCTTCACCGCCCTCACCCCCTGCTTCCGTTCCGAGGCCGGCGCGGCGGGACGCGACACGCGCGGCTTCATCCGCCAGCACCAGTTCGACAAGGCGGAAATGGTGTCGATCGTCACCCCGGACCAGTCCGAGGCAGAGCATGAACGGATGACGGCGGCGGCGGAGGATGTGCTGACGCTGCTCGGCCTGCCCTTCCGCCGGATGAAATTGTGCACCGGCGACATGGGCTTCACCGCCGCGCGCACCTATGACCTCGAAGTGTGGCTGCCGGGCCAGGGGCGGTATCGCGAGATTTCCTCCTGCTCCACCTGCACCGATTTCCAGGCGCGCCGCATGAACGCGCGCTACCGGCCGGAGGGCGAGAAGGCGACGCGCTTCGTGCACACGCTCAACGGCTCCGGGCTGGTGATCGGGCGGATGATCGTCGCGATCCTGGAGAATTATCAGCAGGAGGACGGATCGGTGTGGGTGCCGGACGTGCTCAGGCCCTGGCTCGGCGGGTCGAATCGGCTGGAACCGCGCTGATGCGTATCCTCCTCACCAACGACGACGGCATCCACGCGCCGGGCCTGAAGGTGCTGGAGGAAATCGCGCGGACGCTTTCCGACGACATCTGGATCGTCGCGCCCACGGAGGAGCAATCGGGCGCGGGCCGCTCGCTCACCCTGTCGCGCCCGCTGCGGCTGCGGCAGTTCGACACCCGCCGCTTTGCCGTCTCCGGCACGCCGACCGACGCGGTCATGATGGCGCTGGCGGAGCTGATGCCGGCGCGGCCGGACCTGATCCTCTCGGGCGTCAATCGCGGCGCGAACCTGGGCGAGGACGTGATGTATTCGGGCACCGTCGCCGCCGCGATGGAAGGCGCGCTCGCCGGCATCCCCGCGATCGCGCTCAGCCAGCGTTATGCCGATACCGGCATGGGCGACGACGTGTCGTTCGACGCCGCGCGCGGCTGGGGCGAGCGGACCCTGCGCCCCTTGCTCGGCAGCCCGTGGACGCCGGGAACGGTCATCAACATCAACTTCCCGCCGATCCCCGCCAATCGGGTGAAGGGCATCGAAGTGGTGCGGCAGGGGATGCGCGATTACGGCCGCGCCCGGCTGGAGCCGCGCAGCGATCCGCGCGGATTCCCTTATTACTGGCTGTCACTCGGACGGATCGACCATGCGCTCGTCCCCGGCACGGATCTGGCAGCGGTGGCGGAAGGCCATGTCACCGTCACCCCGCTCCATCTGGACCTGACGCACGACGCCTCGCTACAAGCCCTTGGTGCGGCGTATCGTTAGGAGGTTCGGAATGCGGGGGCGGCTTGGCGCGATGGCGGGCTGCCTGCTGCTGGCCGGCTGCATCCCCGAAGCGGAGCATCCGCGCCGCCAACCCTATTCGCCTCCCCCTCCGCGCGCGCATGTGCCGCAGCGGATGGAGCATCAACGCCCCGCCCCGCCGCCCGTGTGGGAAACGCACGCAGCCAGCGCCGACGCGCATATCGTGGCCGCACAGACCTATATCGTCCGCCCCGGCGACTCCCTGGGGCGAATCGCGGAGCGCACCGGCGCGGGCATCGCCGCGATCGCCGCCAGCAACGGCATCGCCCCGCCCTATCCGGTCCGCGTCGGGCAAAGGCTGACGATACCCGGCGGCCGTTATCATCTGGTGCGGCAGGGGCAGACCGGGATCGCGATCGCGCGCGCCTATGGCGTGCCATGGTCCCGCATCATCGCCGCCAACGGCCTGACCGAACCTTATATCCTGCGCGCCGGCCAGCGCATCCTGATCCCCGGAGAGGCGCGCGCCTCCACCGCGGCGGAGCGCGCCGCCGCCTTCCGCCTCGACATCGACGACATCATCACCGGCGGCGAGCCAGCCGTGGCGCGGAACCAGCGGACGCCGGCGCCGCTCCCCCCGCCACGG
>JASGGR010000085.1:0-13219 GCA_047602705.1 Sphingomonas bacterium
CCGCGCCGTAGATGCCGGTCGGGTGGAACTGCACGAACTCCATGTCCTGCAGCGCGAGGCCGGCGCGCAGCGCCATGCCGTTGCCGTCGCCGGTGCAGGTGTGCGCGGAGGTGGCGGACTGATAGACGCGCCCGCCGCCGCCCGTCGCCAGCACCACGGCATGGCTACGGAAGCGGTGGATCGCCCCCGTCTCCATGCAGAGCGCGATCACGCCCCGGCACGCGCCATTCTCCATGATGAGGTCGAGCGCGAAATATTCGACGTAGAAGTCCGCGTCATATTTCAGGCTCTGCTGGTAGAGCGCGTGGAGCATGGCGTGGCCGGTGCGGTCCGCCGCCGCGCAGGTGCGCTGCACGGGGGGGCCTTCGCCCATGTTCTGCATATGGCCGCCGAAGGGACGCTGGTAGATCGTGCCGTTGTCGTTGCGGCTGAACGGCACGCCCGCATGCTCCAGCTCGTAGACGGCGGCCGGCGCCTCGCGCACCATATATTCGATCGCGTCCTGGTCGCCCAGCCAGTCCGATCCCTTCACGGTGTCGAACATGTGCCACGACCAGTGATCGGGCGAGTTGTTGCCCAGGCTGGCCGCGATGCCGCCCTGCGCCGCCACGGTGTGGCTGCGGGTGGGGAACACCTTGGTGATGCAGGCGGTCTTGAGGCCGCTTTCCGCGATGCCCATCGTGGCGCGCAGGCCCGAACCGCCCGCGCCGACGACCACGGCGTCATAGGTGTGATCGATGATCTGATAGGCGGCGGACATCAGGCGGCAGCTCCGAAGGCGATCTTGAGGATCGAGAAGATCGCGGTGCCAGCGGTCGCCGCGACGAACAGGTTGAGAAGCGTCATCAGCACCACGCGGCTTTCGGCATGGGCGTAATCCTCGATCACCACCTGCAACCCGAGGCGGAAGTGATAGAAGACCGAAGCGACCAGCAGCAGCATCGGCACCGCCACCCATGCGGACGACATCCACGCATGGACGCTGGCGTAATCATAGGAGCCCATCCGCGCGAGCGAGATCATCAGCCACGCCATGAACAGCAGGTTGGTGCCCGCGGTCAGCTTCTGGTGCCACCAGTGGAGCGGGCCGTGATGCGCGCTGCCAAGGCCGCGCACGCGGCCCAGTTCGGTTCCCGTTCCCATCACTTCATCCCCAGATAGAGCCAGAAGCCGGTCGTCAGCAGGATCGATGCGACGAAGGTGAGGATCGCGAGCAGCCGGTTGGTCTTCAGCTCGAACGCGGCGCCCGTATCCAGCAGCAGGTGGCGCAGGCCGCTCATCATATGCTGGAACAGCGAAAGGGTGAGGCCGACGCCGATCACCCAGCCCAGCGGGTTCAGATGCCCGCTCGCATTGGTGAACACGCCCACGAAGGTGGCATAGGCATCCGCCCCCGCCGCAAGCGCCGCGAGCCACCAGACGAACAGCAATGCGCCCACCGTCGCCATGCCGTCCCCGGTGACGCGGTGGAGGATGGAGGCCAGCATGGCCGGGCTCCAGCGATAATGGATCTGGAGCGGGCCGCTGAAGAGGTGCGGGCTGCGCGGACGCGCGGGTTTCGAGGCCAAGGGCGTGTTTCCTGCGATGAGCCGACTATTCGGCGCGGTCTATGAGACGCCGCGCGCCGCGATGCAAGCGCGGGCTGCCGGAATCGATGCTCCGGCCGCCTCCTAACCCGCCATTAACCAACATGGATTACCCCGCGCCGGACCTGCATATGGAGCGCGAATCTTGCCTGACGCCCTTCCCGCCCCCGGATCGATCGCCGCCCAGGTGGATATCGCCGGCCGATTGAAGGTGTTCGATTTCGACGGCTCGCTGATCGCCGCCAGCCGCGAGGCATGGGCGGTGATCGAGCCGGAGATTCGCACGGTTTCGGCCGCTTACTGGGAGCAATGGCAGCGCTGCTTCGCCAGCGAGCGTTCGTGGCGGCCGGTGGAGAACGGGATCGACGTGGGCGTGGTCTTCCTGCGCAACCGCTTCCTCGACACCGCCGGGCTGGCGTGGATCGAGGCGATCGAGCGCTCCGTCGCCAGCGCCTATACGGCGGGGGTGTCGAAGACGGCGCTGCTCTCGATGATCGGGGCGAGCGACCGTGCCGCGCTGGACGTGCTGATGCGACGGCTGGAGCATGGCGACCCGCGACTCGCGCGGATGATCGACACGCTGATGCGTCTTTCCACGCTGGAGTGCGAGATCACCGTCGCCATCTATTCCGCCTATCTGGAATATGCCGCGAAAGAGGCGCGGGACCGGCTGGCGGGCGAGTTCCACGACGGCATCGCCGCCACGGTGGAAAGCGCCACGTCGGAATGGGGCACGTTGCGCGATCTGGCCTCCGGCGCATCCTCCTCCACGCGCGGCGTGCTGGGCAAGGCGAGCGAAGTGGCGGCGGCTGCCGAGCAATCCGCGATCGCGATGCGCGAGGCCGCCCTCACCTCCGCCGGGCTGATCCGCGCGATCGAGGAAGCGCGCAGGCAGGTGGAGGTGGCCGCCGGCGTCGCCAACCGCGCCAGCGCGCAGGCGGGCGAGGCGGTCGGCGTGTCGCAGATGCTTTCCGATCATGCGCAATCGATCGAATCGATCCTCGGGCTGATCCGCGACATCGCGGGGCAGACCAACCTGCTCGCGCTCAACGCAACGATCGAGGCGGCGCGCGCGGGCGATGCCGGGCGCGGCTTCGCCGTGGTGGCGCAGGAGGTGAAGAGCCTCGCCAACCAGACGGCGCGCGCCACCGACGACATCGCCGCCAAGATCGCCGCCATCCAGTCCGCCACGCGCAGCACGGTGGAAACGAACGCCAGCATCCGCGCCACGGTGGCGGAGGTGGAGGATTCGGCCAACCGCATCCGCGCGGCGATGGAGGCGCAGGCGCAGACCGTCTCGACGATCACCGCCGCCGTGGACGAAACCGCGCTCGCGGCCGATTCCATGTCCGGCACGATCGCCGCGATCCGTGAGGATACGGAAGCCGTGGCGGGCGAGATCGACGCGTTCGGCGCGGGGTTCGATTCGCTCTCCGCGTCGCTCACGGCGCTGAAGGCCAGCGCGGAGGATTTCGCGCGCAAGGTGGCGGTATAAGGGAACCACTTGCCCGATAGCGCGCGCTCCCCGCCCCGGCTATGGCGGGCGCGATGACACGGATTCTCCTCACCGGCAGTTCGCGGGGGATCGGGGCGGCCATTTTCGCCGCGCTCGACACGCCCGGCACGCGGATCGCGGGCCATGGCACCGCGAGCGGCATCGCGGCGGACTTCTCCGATCCCGATGCGCCCGCGCGGCTGTGGGACATGGCGCTTGAGCAGCTCGGCGGGATCGATGTGCTCGTCAACAACGCCGGCGTCTATTCCGCCAATCCGATCCATGGCGACGACAGCGCATGGTCGGCCAATTGGGAACGGACGATGCGGATCAACCTCACCGCCGCCGCAGACCTCAGCCGCCGCGCGGTGCGCCACTGGCAGGCGTCGGGGACGGGCGGGCGGATCGTCAACATCGCCAGCCGCGCCGCGCATCGCGGGGACGGCCCGGATTTCTGGGACTATGCCGCCGCCAAGGCCGGGATGGTCGCGCTGACCAAGACGATCGCGCGCGCCTATGCCGCAAAGGGCATCTACGCCTTCGCCGTCTGCCCCGGCTTCGTCGACACGGACATGGCGGGCGGCCATATCGGCCCGACATTGCTCGCCGAAATCCCGCTCGGCCGCGTGGCGGCGCCCGACGAGGTGGCGGAGATGGCGCGCTGGCTCGCGCTCGACGCGCCTGCGTCGATGACGGGCGCGGTGCTGGACGTGAACGGAGCGAGCTATGTCCGCTGAAAGCTGGAAGATCACCCTGCCCTGCACCCGCGCCGAGGCGGAGGCGATCGACGCCGCCGACGATCTCGCCATCGATGCCGTGCTGATGACCACCGAGGAGGTGGAGGACGATGTGGAGCGCTGGCGGCTCGACGCCTATCTGGAGCGCGAGCCGGATGCCGCGACGCTCGCCGCCCTCGCCGCCCTCGTCCCCAGCGCCGCCGGGAAAGCGCCGGTGGTGGAGGCGCTCGGCGCGCAGGATTGGGTGACGATGAGCCAGTCCGGGCTGGAGCCGATCCGCGAGGGGCGGTTCGTCGTCCACACCTCCGCCCATCCCGAGGCCGCCGGCGAAGGCGAGCGCGCCTTCCTGATCGAGGCTGGGCAGGCGTTCGGCACCGGGCATCACAACACCACCGCCGGCTGTCTTGCGATGATCGACGCCATGGCCGGCGAGCGCTTCGCCAATGTGATCGACTTCGGCACCGGCACCGGCCTGCTCGCCTTCGCCGCGCGCCATCTGTGGCCGGAGGCGCGGGTGACGGCGACCGATATCGATCCGATCGCGATCGAGGTGACGGCGGAGAACATGGCCGCCAACCATGTCGACCGCATCGGCCTGATCGTCGCGGACGGTGCGCAGGCCCCGGCGATCGCGGACGCTGCGCCCTATGACCTGCTGATCGCCAACATCCTCGCCGGCCCATTGGTCGCGATGGCGCCGGAGGTGACGGCGGTGGCCGCGCCGCACGCCACGATCGTGCTCGCGGGCCTGCTCGCAAGCCAGGCGGAGGAGGTGATCGCCGCCTATCGCGCGCAGGGCTGCGCGCTCGCCGCGCGCGATGATCGCGGGGACTGGTCGATCCTGCGCCTCGCCGCGCCCGCCACGCCGCGTCCCGCCCCGACCGGCGGCAATCGCGGCGCATGGGCGACCGACGGATGATGCAGGGCCGCTTCGCCAATCTCGCCAACCGCCGCGCGATCATCGATCGCCGGGCGTTGTCGGATCGCGTCGCGGCGCTGGAAATGGCGGACCCGGCCTCGCTGCGCCGGGCGGTGACGGCGGAGCTGAAGCTGGCGCTCGACGCCGGGCGCGCGGAGATCGCGCGGCGGCTGACGGAGCATCCTTCGCGCGGGCTGGAGGCGGCGAACGCGCAGGCATTCCTGATCGACCAGATCCTGCGGGTGCTGTTCGATCTGGTGACGGAACGGCTCTACCCGCTCAGCAACCCCACGGCGGCGGAGCGCCTCGCGCTGCTGGCGGTCGGCGGATACGGGCGCGGGGAGATGGCGCCCTTCTCCGACGTGGATATCGCCTTCCTCACGCCATGGAAGCAGACGCCATGGTCGGAGCAGGTGATCGAATCCATGCTCTATGTCCTGTGGGACCTTGGGCTGAAGCTGGGCCATTCCAGCCGCTCGCTGGACGAGATGGTGCGGCAGGCGCGCGGCGACGTGACGATCCGCACCGCGCTGCTCGAAGCCCGCTACGTCTGGGGCGACGAGACATTGGCCGACGAAGCCGCCCGCCGCTTCAAGGCCGAGGTGCGGCACGATACCGAGCGGCAGTTCGTCGCGGACAAGCTGGCCGAGCGCAACGAGCGCCACCAGAAGATGGGCGACAGCCGCTATGTCGTCGAGCCGAACGTGAAGGAGGGCAAGGGCGGCCTGCGCGATCTCCACGCACTCTTCTGGATCGGCAAATATGTCTACGACGTCGATCGCGCCTCCGATCTGGTGGGCAAGGGCCTGTTCACCCCGGCCGAATATCGCCTGTTCCACCGGGCGGACAATTTCCTGTGGGCGGTGCGCTGCCACCTCCACCTCGTCACCGGCCGCGCCGAGGACCGGCTGACCTTCGACGTGCAGCGCGAGATCGCGGAGCGGATGCGCTTCTCCGAGCGGCTGGGCAAGCCGGGCGTCGAGCGCTTCATGCAATATTACTTCCTCCAGGCGAAGGCCGTCGGCTCGCTCACCGGCGTGTTCCTCGCGCATCTGGACGAGCAGTTCGCCGCCCGCGGGCGGCGCTTCGGCCTGCCGACGCTGCGCCGCCGTCCGCGCAAGCTGGACGGCTTCGTGCTCGATCGCGGACGGCTGGCGCTGCCGCGCGACGATTTCTTCGCGGAAGACCCGGTGCGGCTGATCGAGATATTCCAGCTCGCGGACCTGCACGGGCTGGAAATCCATCCGATGGCGATGCGCGCGGCCGCGCGCGACGCCAAGCTGGCCGACGATATCCGCGACGATCCGCGCGCGAACGCCCTGTTCCTCGACGTGCTGGCCAGCCCGCGCGACCCGGAGCTGGTGCTGCGCTGGATGAACGAGGCCGGCGTGTTCGGCCGCTTCGTCCCCGATTTCGGACGCGTCGTGGCGCAGATGCAGTTCGACATGTATCACCATTACACGGTCGACGAGCATACGATCCGCGCGATCGGCCTGCTGAGCCGGATCGAGCGCGGGGAGTTCACCGACGAGCATCCGATCTCCACCGCGATCTTCCGCCAGATCGTGTCGCGCCGCGCGCTCTATGTCACGGTGCTGCTCCACGATATCGCCAAGGGGCGCGGCGGCGACCATTCGGTGCTCGGCGCCCAGGTGGCGGAGCGGCTGTGCCCGCGCTTCGGCCTCTCGCCCGCCGAGACGGAGACGGTGGCGTGGCTGGTGCGCCATCACCTGCTGATGTCCGCCACGGCCTTCAAGCGCGACCTCGCCGATTTCAAGACGATCCTCGACTTCGCCGCCGCCGTGCAGTCGCCGGAGCGCCTCAGGATGCTGCTGGCGCTCACCGTGGTCGATATCCGCGCCGTCGGGCCGGGGACGTGGAACGGGTGGAAGCGCCAGTTGCTGACCGACCTGTTCGAGGCGGCGGAGGAGGTGCTGCGGCTGGGCCACAAGCAGCGCGGCCGCGCCGAGCGGATCGCGGAGAAGCAGGCCAATCTCGCCGCCGCGCTGGGCTGGGACGAGGCGACCCTGGCGCGCTTCGTCCGCCAGATGCCGGAGCCGTACTGGATCGCGGAGCCGGAGGACGTGCTGGCGCACAATGCGCGCTTCGTCACGCAGGCGGGCGAAGCGCAGCTCGCGATCGACGCGCAGGTCTATCCCGATCGCGGTGCGACCCTGGTGACGGTCTATGCCGCCGACCATCCCGGCATCTTCTATCGCATCGCGGGTGCGATCCATCTGGCGGGCGGCAACATCATCGACGCGCGCATCCACACCACGCGCACCGGCATGGCGCTGGACAATTTCCTGGTGCAGGACCCGCTCGGCCGCCCGTTCGACCAGACGGGCCAGCTCAACCGGCTGCGCACCGCGATCGAGGATGCGCTCGCCAATCGCGGCAAGATGATCGACCGGCTGAAGGCCAAGCCAGCGCCCCGCGTCCGTTCGGATGCCTTTCCGATCGCGCCCAACGTGCTGGTGGACAATCACGCCTCCAATCGCTTCACCGTGGTTGAGGTGAACGCGCGCGACCGGCCCGCCCTGCTGAGCCAGCTCGCCTATGGCCTGTTCCAGTCGAAGGTGACGATCCACTCGGCCCATGTCGCCACCTATGGCGAGCGCGCGGTGGACACTTTCTACCTGACCGATCTGACCGGCGACAAGATCGCCCAGCCCGCAAGGGTGAAGGCGCTGGAGAAGCGCCTGCTCGATGCGGCGGCGGGCGTGGTCTAGGCATCCCATGCTCCATTCCTATCTGGTCGCGCTCGGCTCGAACCGTCGCGGCCGCCATGGCGATCCGCGCGCTGAAGTCCGCGCGGCATTGGAAGCGATCGGGGCGCGGCGCGCTTCGCCGATCTTCGCCTCCGCGCCGCTCGGCCCGTCGAATCGCGCTTATGCCAATGCCGTGGCGCTGATCGAGCATGTGGCCGACGAACCGCCGGCCCTGCTCGCCCGGCTCAAGCGAATCGAGCGCGATTTCGGACGGCGGCGCGGAAGGCGCTGGGGCGCGCGGGTGATCGATCTGGACATCATCGGCTGGTCGGGCGGCGTCTGGGCCTCGCCCGGCCTCGTCATCCCGCATGTTTCCATGCGCGAGCGCGATTTCGTGCTGCGCCCGCTGGCCGCGCTCATGCCCCGCTGGCGCGATCCCGTGACGGGACTTTCCGCGCGACAGCTTCACGCACGGTTGACCAGAAGCCGCGCGCTCCCTAACCGGGCGCTCGCTGGTGCGGGTCCGTAGCTCAGTTGGTAGAGCAAGCGACTTTTAATCGAGAGGTCCCGGGTTCGAGTCCCGGCGGACCCACCAGTGCTTCCCCGGCACGCCCGGCTTTCGACAGGTCATGGCGAAAAGAAAACGCTATCTCACCGCGACCATGGCCGACGGCTATGTGAAGACGATCGGCCCGACATCAGCGCCGTTCACCCATTATTGGCGCATCGTCGCCCGTTTGGACGGCGGGCGGACGGAAGTGTTCTGGGGCCATGCCAGGTCGCTCAGGGAAGCCGCCGGCAAGAGGATCGCAAGCGCGGACGCGGCGCGCCAGCGCGGATGGAGCAGCTTCGACTTCGAGGTGGTGGAACTGGTCGAATCGATGGATTCGGCGAGAAGCGGCTGAAAGGAAATCGCCCTCGCGCCCAACCGGCGCGGGCGATGCGCCGATCCTCTCCTGCGGGACGAGCCTCGGCCGGCATCAGTCGCGATCGCGGCATGCCGGGCAACAGCCGGCCAGTTCCAGAGCCACCTTCGATATGTCGAACCCGGTTTTCTCCGCGCTGACGATCAGCATATCGTAGAGTTCCGGAATCGAATGCCCTCTGGTCTCGCCGCATTTCAGGCAGACCAGACGCACGTGCTTCTCGCGTTCCCCGATCCGGTAAGCGGACAGCATCTCCACCTTCTCGATCAGGCCCTTGAGGCACAGCCGGTCGAGCGCCCGGTACATGGAGGGGATGACGACGTGATGGCCCTGATCGCGCAACCGCTCCGTGAGCGAATAGGCGCTCAGCGGGACATTGGACGCATCGAGCGCGGACAGGACGAGCTCTTCGAGCTGCCCGCCCGGAAGCGGGGCGGAGCGCGCCCGCACGGGCCTTGCCGGCGCGCGCGCCCTGTGCCGGGGCATGTTCATGCAAAAGCCTCCCTTCCCTGCGGAAAGGAATGCGCCGTTCCCCACCCGGGGGAACGGCGCATCTCGCCTCAGAAGGTCGCGACCTTCACGACAAAGCGCACATTGCGGCCCGGCATGACCACGAGATCCTTGTTGAACGCCGTGGCATAGCGCTGAACGTCGTCGGACAGGTTCTGGCCGACCACCGCGAATTCGATGCCGGGATAGGCCTTGAACGGCCGCACCGCGATCTGCGCGTTCAGTTCGTTGTAACTCCCGGTCGGCGTATCGAACACGCCATAATCGTTCTGGCGGCCGTAGTGGATCAGCGACATGCCCGCGTCGAGCGTGGGGCTTTTCCATTTGACGCCGCCGCCGATCCGGTAAGGCGCGATCCGGGGCACGTTGTTGCCGTCATCCAGCGTCGCGCGCGTGTAATCGCCCATCACGCGCGCGGTGAAAACCCCGTCGCCCTGCTTGATGAGATCGTAGCTGGCCTCGGCCTCCAGCCCGCGGAAATGCGCGTTCTGCTGGCGATAGAACACCTCGCGCAGTTCCTCGCTGTCGTCGGCGACGCATTCGCCGTCGTCGTCACAGGTGCGCCCGGTCAGGTCGCCGTAGATATAGTTCCTGAACCAGGTGCTGTAGAGGCTGCCGTCGAAGCGGAACGGGCCGCGATGGACGCGCAGGCTCAGCTCCAGCGAATTGGCACGCTCGATCTTTAGGTTGGGATCGCCCGTCTCATAGGTCTGCGGACCGTCATGCCCGCCGCGCGCGAACAATTCGGTGAGCGCGGGCGCGCGCCCGGTGCTGGAAGCGGTCAGCCCGAGCTTCACGCCCTGCGTGGCGGTGAGGAGCAGGCCCAGCGCGCCGCTGACCGGCGTATAGCTGTGGCTGGTGTAAACGTCGGATGCCGGCGTGCCGGTGACATGGACATTCTCCACCCGGCCGCTGGCTTCGAGGTGAAGCGGATCGGCCAGCGTGAATTCGGTGAACAGATAGCCCGCGAAATTCTCCGACGTCGCCGGAGCGAGATAGGAGCTGTCCTCCCCGATCGCGGAGAAATCGCGATGCTGATATTCGAAGCCGATCGCGGAATTGGTGAGCGCGCCGAAGCTGTTCAGCAGCAGTTCGGTGCGCAGGTTGTATTCCTTGTTCTTGAAGGTCGTGTTGACGGAGCCGTCCGGATTCTTCTCCTGGTGCTGATAGTCCGAATAGCTGCCGTCGACGTTGAACGACTTCAGCGCGCCGCCCAGCTCGATCACGTCGCGCGTGAGCACCTTGGTCTGGTGCATGTCGATATAGGTGGTGTCGCTCGGAATGCCGTATTGCGTATCGTAATGCGTCACCGCGACGCCGATGTGGCTGCCGCTGTCCTTGAGGAAATAGGAGCCGCCGATCGAGCCGCCCCAGCCGTGGACGAAGGAATTCGCCTGCGTGCCCAGCGGCGTGTCGTAGTCGCCGGTGTGGCGATAGAAGCCGTCCGCATGCAGCGCGAGATCGCCGGCGCGCGCATCGACCAGCCCGGAAACCTCGGCCGCGTCGTTGACCGTGCCGTAGCTTCCGGTCAGCTCACCGCCGAGCGAGCGGGTCGGCAGGCTCATCGGCACGCGATCGTTGAGCACGTTGATGACGCCGCCGATCGCCTGGCTGCCGTAGCGCAGGGTCGCCGCGCCACGCACCACCTCGATGCTGCGCGCCGAGAGCGGATCGATCGGCGTGCCGTGGTCCGGCCCGATATCCGACACGTCCGAGATGCTGGTGCCGTCTTCGAGGATGCGGACGCGATTGGCATCCATCCCCCGAATGATCGGCCTGCTCGCGCCGCCGGCGAAGCCGGAGGCCGAAACGCCCGGCACGTTCTGCAAGGCATCGGCGATGCTGGCGCCGCCCGCCTCGCGGATCTGCTCCGCATCCACCTTGGCCGGGATCGAGGGTGTTTCGTCCCCGGTATGGCCGAAAGGCGTCGCGGTCACGATGATGTCCCGCGTCGGGTTGGGCGCCGGACTGTCGGCATCGCTTTCGGCATAAGCCGCAACGGGGGTCAGCGTCAGCGCGGCCACGCTCGCCAGAAGAAGGGTTCGCATTGGGGTAACTCCCTGAAAATCGGATTTCATGCGCGCGGCAATCCGTGGCCGCGTGCGTGTGGGGACCGGATCGTCCCGGAAAGATCGCTGATGTTTCAGGAAGCAGCGGGAGGCGCGCGGCTCTGCCAGCCTTGCGAACGCGCGGGGCAGGCCTGCGGGGGAAATGCCGCGCCGGCGACCCAGGATATGACGATGCCGGAGAGGAAAAAGCCGATCGCCGAGGGCAGCAGCGCTCCGCCCATCATGGAGATCAGCCGGCAGGTCGGGCAATCCGCCGGATCGCTCTTCGATTGCAGATCGCCGGACGGCCGCAGCGAAATCTCGCAATTGCCGCGATCGGCCGGACGGGCGCAGCAGGAATGGAAATGCGCGCCTGCGATGAGCGCCTGGATGCCAAGCAGAACCGCCAGGAACAGCCGCAAGCGCCGCCCTTTGCCCATGATTGACTCGATGACACCCTGCCGGCTCATAAGCGATGTGATATGTTGCATCATATCTGTTATGGCAAGCGAAGACTTGTTCGATGCACCGGCGATGCAGGACGTTCGGCTGCGCCTGTCCGGCGAAGCGGCGAGCGACAGGCCGGGGAATGTTCCCCGGATATCACGCGATTGTCAGCGGGCAGCCGTTCCGGTTCCATCGCAGTTCCGCGCCGCACGCGCCGCGCATTTTCCGGCGGCCTGCGGACCGCCCATGGCAAGCGCCGAGCCTGCCCTTGTGCCGACCGTCTCGTTCAGCGCGATCCGCTCGTCGCCCGGCGCCATGAAAGCCAGCGGATTGATCGCCTGATCGGCCAACCGGACTTCATAGTGGAGATGGCTGCCGGTCGATCGCCCGGTCGACCCCACCAGCCCGATGACATCGCCGCGACGCACCCGCTGCCCCGCCTTCACGAGGATGCGCGACAAATGCCCGTAACGCGTTTCGATGCCGCCGCCGTGCTCGAGCGTGACGAGATTGCCATAGCCCGCCGCGACACCGGCCCTGCCGACGGTCGCATCGCCGGTCGCATGGACGGGCGTGCCGACCGGCGCGGCCAGATCGACACCGGAATGGAAGCTCTGGCTGCCGCGAAACGGGTCGGAGCGGATGCCGAAAGGCGATGTATAGCGGAAGCTGTCGACCGGGCGGTCGAGCGGAATGGAGAGGGCCTGCGATTGGCCGGGCGGCGTGTCGGCTGCTTTCCAGGCGTCGAGCAAGCTCTTGTAATTGCGATCCCCGTCCATGACGGGCGCGACAGGCTGATCGGCGGCCGGAGCAGCGAAAACGGGCGTCGCCGCCATGTTGAAGAGAAGCGCGGCCCCGCCCGCATGTGCCGCAAACCGCTTGCCGATTCTGAGCATTGCACCCCCCATTCGATTGATCGGGCGCAAAGCCGATATTCTCCCGGTATGATATCTTATATCGTTGAAGGGAGGCGCGTCCGCGACGAATGAAATCTCCTTCCTGCCGATCGCCTTATCCCGTATCGGGCGGGCCGGCGCGGAAACTGGATCGGATCAGATCGGATCAGTGGGCAACCGCGCCCGATGCAGGTCGGGAGGGTTCGCATGAAGAGAATGAAGCTCGGAGCCGGGCTTTTCGCCGCGGCAATTGTCGCGGGCGGCGGCGCGGCGGTCTTCGCCCAGACGGGAGCCGGGCCGGACAAGCGGGTCATCGCGAACATGGATTTCCTGCCCGGCTATATTTCCCGGGATGCCTTGCCCAACAGCCTCGACATCTTGCCCCCCGCGCCGACCCGGAAATCCGCGACCCAGGCGCGCGACGTGGCGGCGGCGGCCGCGGCCCGCAAGCTGAAAGGGAGCAGGCGCTGGGATGTCGCGCGGCAGGATGCCGATCTCCACTTTCCGGCGGCGGCGGACGATTTTTCATGCGCGCTGGGCGTGAAAATCTCCCCGCAGACCACGCCGCGCCTTTACGTCCTGCTGCGCCGCACGCTGACCGATGCGGGCCTTTCGACCTATCCGACCAAGAATCAATTCATGCGCGCGCGCCCCTTCACGGTGAAGGGCGGCGCGATCTGCACGCCCGAGGAGGACGATGCGCTGCGCCACGACGGCTCCTATCCGTCTGGCCATAGCGCGATCGGCTGGGCCTGGGCGCTGATCCTGGCCGAAGCCGCGCCCGATCGCGCGAACGCCGTGCTGGCGCGCGGCCGTGCGTTCCTGGAGAGCCGGGTGGCGTGCAACGTCCACTGGCTGAGCGATACCGAGGCGGGCGCGATGATGGGGTCCGCGGTGGCGGCGCGACTGCACGACGAGCCGGAGTTCCGCGCGGACCTGGAAGC
>JASGGR010000086.1:0-13154 GCA_047602705.1 Sphingomonas bacterium
GGGCATATCTCGGCAGCGTCTCCACCAAGGTGCGGGCAGCGGCGGCGCGTGGGGCGGTGGGCGTCATCCAGCTTCCGGCACCGGGCAAGGCGCGCCCGCTCCCCGCCATGCGCCCGCGCATGACATGGGCGGAGCCGGACGGCACGGGCCATGCCGATGCGCCGATCCCGATCCTCGCGAGCTTCAGCGAGGCAGGCGCGCGCAAGCTGTTCGCCGGCGCGCGTGTTTCATGGGATGCGAAGACGCCGCGTGCGGGGGCGCTGCCCGTGCGCCTGGCTTTCGGGAGCGGCAATGCGTTCGAGGCGGCGCGCTCCGCCAATGTGATCGGCGTGCTGCCCGGTAGCGACCCCAGGCTGGCGGACGAGGTGCTCGTGCTCTCCGCCCATCTCGATCATATCGGGATCGGGGCGCCGGATGCGAAGGGCGATACGATCAATAACGGCGCGCTCGACGATGCGATCGGCATCGCCAGCCTGATCGAGGAGGCGCGCCGCTTCCGCGCGAAGGCCCCGCGCCGCACGATCATGTTCGTCGCCTTCACGGCGGAGGAGAAGGGGCTGATCGGCAGCAACTGGTTCACCGCGCATCTGCCGCAAGGCCGCCGTGTGGTGGCGAACGTCAATCTCGACATGCCGATCCTCACCTATCGCTTCCAGGACATGGTGGCGTTCGGCGGCGACCGCTCCACGCTCGGCCCGGTGATCGCGCGGGCGCTGGCCGGGATCGGGGTGACGCTCTCGCCCGATCCGATCCCGGACGAGGCGATCTTCGTGCGTTCCGATCACTTCAACTTCGTGCGGCAGGGGATACCGGCGGTGTTCCTGTGGCCGGGGCCGAAGGGCGATGGCAAGGCCGCGACCGACGATTTCATGGCGCACCATTATCACAAGCCGTCCGACGACCTCTCCCGGCCGATCCTGTGGGATCAGGCGGTGCGCTTCGTCGACGCGAATTACCGCATCGCGCGCGAGATCGCGGACGCCGATGCGCCGCCGGTGTGGAACAAGGGCGATTATTTCGGGACGCTGTTCAAGGGGCCGATGGCGCGATGATCTTCATCTTCGGCATGGGCTATGCCGCGCGCGCGATCGCCGCCGCGACAGGCAGGCCCGTGCTGGGGACGACGCGTGACGGGCGCGACGGCACGATTCGCTTCGATGATGCGCAAGCCGTGCGCAAGGGGCTGGCGCTGGCGAGCCATGTGCTGTCGAGCGTGCCGCCGGACGAGACGGGCGATCCCGTGCTCGCCCGCTATGGCGATGCGATCGGCGGGCGGTGGCTCGGCTATCTCTCGTCGACCGGCGTCTATGGCGACACCGGCGGCGCATGGGTGGACGAGAGCGCGCCCATCGGCGGCGGGCGGCGCGGGGCGCGGGCGGCGGCGGATGCGGCGTGGCTGGCGCGGGGCGCGCGGGTGTTCCGGCTGCCGGGAATCTATGGGCCGGGGCGCTCGCCGCTCGATCGGCTGCGTTCCGGCGCGGCGCGGCGGGTGGATGCGCCGGGCCAGGTGTTCAGCCGGGTGCATGTCGCCGATATCGCGCGTGGCGTGATTGCGGGATTCGACGCGCCGGCGGGGGCGTATAACCTCGCGGACGATCTGCCGGCGGGGCAGGATGCGGTGCTGGCCTATGGCTGCGCCTTGCTCGGCCTGCCCCTGCCTCCGGTGGCGGCGCTGGGCGATCTCTCCCCGGCGGCGCGGGGATTCTACAGCGAGAACCGGCGTATCGCGAACGGCAAGGCGAAGCGTGTACTGGGCTGGAGGCCGCTCTATCCCGATTATCGCGCCGGCCTGCGCGCGGTGAGCGCGATCACCAGCCCCACGCCCGCCAGCGCGCCGCCGCCGATCGCCAGCGCGGACCAGCGATAGCCCTCGAACAGGGTGGAGAGCAGCATCGCGATCACCGGCACGATCACGCTGGAATAGGCCGCCTTGGCCGGGCCGATCACGCGTATCACGTTGAAATAGAGCGGGAAGCATAGCGCCGACGCCGCCAGCCCGAGGTAGAGGATGCCCGCGACATAGCCGATGCGCCATTCGAACATCGGCGGGCCGGTCGTCGCCCATGCCCAGCAGGCGTCCAGCCCCGCGCCGATCAGCATCGCCGCCGCGAGGATCGGTATCATCGGATAGCGGCGGGCCAGCTGCGTCGCTTGCATGACATTGGCGGTGGAGGCGAACAGGATCGCGCAGCAGGTGAGCGCGATTCCGGTCAGCGCCGATTGCGGCCCGTGCGGATCGCTTCTGGCCTCGTTGATGAAGAGCAGCACCACCCCGGCCATGGCGACGACGGAGCCGGCCATAAGCTGCCGCCCCAGCTTCTGGCCGAGGAAAATCCGCGAAAACAAGGCGTTGGGCACCAGCAGCAGCGCGAACACCACCGCCACCAGCCCGGAGGTGATATGCTGTTCCGCGCGATAGACGAAGTTGAAGTTCAGCACGAACTGCGCCGTCCCGATCGCCGCGGCGAAGCCCCAGCCCCGCGCGTCGAAATCGAATCGCTCGCCCGTCGCCTTCGCCCAGACCAGCAGGGTGAGGCCGCCGGCGAGGAAACGATAGCTGACCGACCAGCTCGCCGGCACCACCGCGATCTGGTCGCGGATCACCAGCCATGTCGATCCCCAGATCAACGTGACGATGGCGAACGGGATCAGGATCGCGGCGCGCGTGGAATTGGGGCGGGTCTTATCGTCCATATGCGGCTGTTCCCCAAGATGCCTCACGCCGGTCGGGCTGAGCTGTTCGAGCCCTGTTTCCTCCGCCGGAAGGCGGGCGATGCCGCTCTAGCCGCCTGCCACGCCAAATCAATCGCGCGGTGGGAGAGATTCCGGTGGCGGCGCGCGATCGGGCGCGCGTGGCGGCGGCGGCGCATTGTCGCGCGGGCGGTTGATCGAGACCGCGCCGTCCTGCCCAATCTTCAGGTCGATCCCCATGTTCCTGAGCTGGCCCTGGATCTGCCCCTGCACCTGATCGCGGATCTGCCCCTGGATCTGATCCGCGACGGGGGCGACGATATTGCCCAGCGCATCGTCGATCGCGGCTTCGGGATCGATCTCCTCCGGTTCGGGGGCCTTCACCACGGGCTGGAGATCGAGCGCGGAAACCATGAAGTTGCGCCATATCTGCGCGGGGATGCCGCCGCCGTGCAGCCCCGGATTGGGCGTGTTGTCGTCATTGCCGATCCATACGCCCACCACCAGATCGCCCGCGAAGCCGATGAACCACGCGTCGCGCCCGCTCTGCGACGTGCCGGTCTTGCCATAGGCCGGGATCGACAGGGCCGCGGCGCGGCCCGTGCCGCGAAGCGTCGCGGCGAGCAGCTCCAGCATCTCGTCATGAATCCTGCCGGGCATCGTCTTCTGCCCGCCGGTCAATGTTTCGAGCCACGATTTGTCGCCGCTCTCCTTCAGCCCGTGCGCCTGCACCGGATAGCGGCCGCTCGCCACCCCGGCGAAGGCGGAGGTCAGCTCGAGCAGCGACACCTCCGACGTGCCGAGCGAGATCGTCGCCTCGTCCGCGATCGGCGTGGTGATGCCCAGATCGCGCGCGGCGCGGATCACGTTCTTCACGCCAACGTCCTGCGTGATCCGGGCGGCAACCACGTTCGAGGACCGCTGGAAGGCGCGGCGCAGCGGAATCTTGCCGAGATAGCTGTTGTCGTCGTTCTTCGGCTTCCAGCCGGCGATCTCCACCGGCGAATCGTCCACCTCGGTCTGCGGCGTCATTCCGGCGCGCATCGCGGCGAGATAGACGAACAGCTTGAAGGTCGATCCCGGCTGGCGGCGCGCCTGCGTCGCGCGGTTGAACGGGCTTTTGGCATAGTCGCGCCCGCCGACCATCGCCACCACCTCGCCCTCGCGCGTCATCGCGACGAGCGCCGCTTGTGCATGGGGAAGGCCCGCCTGACGGATCACGCGCTCGGCGGTGCCCTGCAGCTTGCGATCCAATGTGGTGCGGATCACGGCCTCGTTGCGGATCTCGCCCGCCTGGTCGCGCGCCGCCGGCAGTACCCAGTCCGCGAAATAGGTGCCGCTGGGCAATTGCTCCGGCTGCTTCGCGAGCACGCGCTGCGGCTGGACGGCGGCGGCCTCCGCCTTGGTGAGGAAGCCCGCATCCACCATCGCGCCGATCACCACCCTCTCCCGCGCCTGCGCGCCGTCGAGATTGGAGGTGGGGGCGAGCTTGGACGGAGCCTTCACCAGCCCCGCGAGCATCGCGGCCTGCCCCACGTTCAGCCTTTCCGGCGTGCGCCCGAAATAATGTTTCGCCGCCGCCGTCAGGCCATAGACATTGTCGCCGAAATAGACGTTGGAGAGATAGCGCGAGAGGATTTCGTCCTTCGACAGCCATGCCTCCAGCCAGAAGGCGATCAGCACTTCGCGCAGCTTGCGGCCGGCGGTGCGGTCCGAATCGAGGAAGGCGTTCTTCGCGAGCTGCTGCGTGATGGTGCTGCCGCCCTGCCGCACCCCGCCATGGCCGATATTGGCGAAGGCGGCGCGGGCGATGCCGCGCGGATCGATCCCCCAATGGGAATAGAAGCGCCGGTCCTCGATCGCGATGAAGGCCTCGCGCACATGCGGGGGCAGTTTCGCGGCGTCCACCGCCGGCCCGATCACCGCGCCGCGCCGCGCGATCGGCGTGCCGTCCGACGCGGTGAGCGTGATCGAGGGCGGCGTCGGCGGCTTCAGCGAGCGTGAGAGCGGCGCCGTCACCGCCAGCCAGGCGATCGCCAGCACGAGGAGCACGATGAACGCGGCCAGCCCGCGCACGATCCAGCGCCCGATATTGCGGCGGGGCGCTGGCGGCGGCGCTTCTCCGCCCGCGTCGACCGCCGGCTCGCTCCACGCATCGAAGGCGGGCAGCGGCTGGCGCGGCGTTGCTGGCGCATAATTGTAGCGCAGGCGGCTGTTGTCGTGGGAATCGGGATGCATGTCGTCGTTCGAATGGTCGGCCATAAGCGTATTACTTCTATAAGACAGTTGCCGCAAGGGGCCGGGCCATGGCAGGAACCTAGCCCGATGACAGAGCAAGCGAAAGCAGGAAGCGCCGATCGACGGCCGCTGGTGGTGGGGATTGGCGGCACGACGGGCGGCATATCCTCGACGGAACGCGCATTGCGCATAGCGCTGGACGCGGCGGAGGAGGCGGGTTTCCGCACACGCATGTTCGGGGGGGCGGACATGGCGAAATTGCCGCTCTACGATCCGCGCGCGCCCGGCCGGACGGCGGAGGAGCGGGAGTTCGTCGATACCGTGCGCGAGGCTTCCGCGATGATCATCGCCAGCCCCGGCTATCACGGCAGCATCTCCGGGCTGGTGAAGAACACGCTGGACCTGCTGGAGGAAACCGCGCGGGACGAGGCGCGCTCCTATCTGGCCGACATGCCCGTGGGGCTGATCGCCACCGCTTACGGCTGGCAGGCGACCGGATCGACGATCGCGGCGCTGCGCGCGATCGTCCACGCCCTGCGCGGCTGGCCGACGCCGTTCGCGGCGGCGATCAACAGCCTCATCACCAAGTTCGACGATGCCGGCGGCGCGAGCGATCCGGCGGTGGTGGAGCAGCTGCGGCTGATCGGCCGCCAGGTGGCGCGCTTCGCCCCGCTGACGCAGGGACATTCGCACCAACCGTAACGTAACTAAAGTTATCGCGCGATTGACATCGGCGCTCCCGGCTGGTCCAAGCCCTTGCAACGCGGCGAAAGACCGTGTGCTGATGGAGAGCGTGATGGTGCTGACAAAAGGCGACGATTACCCCATCCACCAGACGGCCGAGCCGGTCGCCTATGCAGGGACGGATCGCAATTTCTACGATCGCTATTTCTTCAACGGTTATCCGGCGGAAGCGGGCGCGGACGGGTTCTTCGCCGCCGCGATGGGAATCTACCCGCATCTCAACGTGATCGATGCGGCGTTCTGCGTGCTGGTCGGCGGGCGGCAGGTGAACCTCCACGCCAGCCGCGGCCTCGGCATGGAGCGGATGGACACGCGGGTCGGCCCGATCGCGATCGAGGTGGTGGAGCCGCTGAAATCCCTGCGCATCAAGGTGGACGCGCCGGACGAGAAGATCCGCGCCGACATCCTGTTCACCGGCCGCGCCTTCCCGCTGGAGGAGCCGCGCTTCACCCGCCGCAACGGCCCGCGCGTGCTGATGGACGTGACGCGGCTGACGCAGAACGGCCGCTACACCGGCTGGATCGAGGTGGACGGCGCGCGGATCGCGGTGGACGGCTGGCTCGGCACGCGGGACCGCTCATGGGGCGTGCGCCCGATCGGCGCGCCCGACGCGCAGCCCGCCAGCCCGCCGATCGCGCCGCAATTCTTCTGGCTGTGGAGCCCGTGCGCGATGGAGGGCGGCGACCTTTATTGCCACACCAACGACGATGCGCACGGCCGCTTCTGGAATCGCCGCGCGACATGGCGGCCCGAAGGCGGCGGCATCGCGGACGAGCATCATTACGAATCCGCCGACTATGAGGTCCGCTGGCGCAAGGGCACGCGCCATGCCGAAAGCGCATCGGTGACGCTGCGCGACGACAGCGGCGAGACGAAGGTGACGTTCGATATCGGCCCGACCTTCCAGATGCTCGGCCTGGGCTATGGCCATCCGAAATGGGCGCATGGCCGCCATCACGGCGAGGAGGTGACGGTGGAGCGCGAGGATATCGTCCCCGCCGAGATCGATCCGATGCTGCCGCACCATCTGCATATCCAGGCCATGGCGGACGTGACGATGACGGCGCCGGACGGGTCCGTGCGGCGCGGGCGCGGGGTGCTGGAGCAGCTCGTCACCGGCCCGCATGCGCCGTCCGGCTTCCGCGACATATTGGACCCGGCGCAATGAGCGCGGCGGCGGAGATCGGCGCGCAGATCGAGGCCGCCCTTTCCCGCCTGTGGGACACGCCGGTCACGATCCGCGACCTTGCGCGCATCCCCGGCGGGGCCAGCCGCGAGACGTGGCGGTTCGATGCCTTCGTGGACGGCGGGCGGCGGCGGCTGATCCTGCGCCGCGAGCCGGCCGCGGGCCTGATCGAGACGGAGAGCGAAACCGAGTTCCGCGCCTATCAGAGCGTCGCGGGCGCCATCCCCGTCCCGGGGGCCGTGCTGCTGGAGCGCGAGGGCGCGGAGCTTGGCCGCCCGTTCTTCGTGATGGAGCGGATCGACGACGGCGTGGTGAACGGCCCGTTCGACCGCACCGCCTTCGGCGATCATGCGGAGGCGCTGGGCGAGCAGTTCTTCGCGAGCCTCGGGCGGCTCGCCGCGCTCGATCCGGCGGGGACGCCGCTCGACGGGCATCTGGAAAGGCCGGCGGCGGACGAATGCTGGCGGATCGCGCTCGATTATTGGGAAGGGGTGATCGGGGAGGACGCGCTCATCCCGCAGCCGATCGTGCGCGCGGCGATCCGCCAGCTGCGCGCCAGTCCGCCGCCGCCGGCGCAACGGGTCGCGATCGTCCATGGCGATTACCGTTCGGGCAACATGATGCACGACGGCGCGGGCCGGATGCTGGCGATGTTCGACTGGGAAATGGCGCATTTCGGCGATCCGCTGGAGGATCTGGGCTGGGCGCTGAACCCGGTGTGGGATCATTTCCGCTCCGGCAGCGCCTGCGGCATGACGTCACGCGCGCGGGCGGTGGAGATCTGGCGCGAAGCGAGCGGGCTGGAAGTGGACGCGGCCGCGCTCGACTGGTGGATCATGTTCAATTCCGTAAAGGGGATGGCGATCTGGCTGTCCGCCTATCGCGAGTTCGTCGACGGCGGGCGGACCGATCCGGTGCTGGGGCTTTCCGGCTGGTTCGTCGCGCGGCGGCAGGATGCGGTGATCGCCGCCGCGCTCGCCGGCCGCCCGACGACGCCCGCTCCCGATCCGGCGCAGAGCCAGCTCGGCCATCTCCTCACCGGCGCGGGCATCATCGTCAGCGGCGCGGGGCAGGCGGCGGTGGCGCAGGATGCGTTCGGCGGCGCGACGCTCGCCACATCGGGGTTGATCGCCCTGCTCGGCGCGCAGGAGGCGGAGAAGGCCGCCGCATGGCGAATCGCCGATATCGCGGAAATGCGCGCGTTGCTCGGCCATGAGGGATCGGACGAGGGCGCGATGACGCTCCCCGCGCTCGACGCGCGCTGGTCCGCGCTCTCCGATGAACTGATTGCGGCGCATGACGCGCTGGCGGCGAAGGACGGTGACGAGGCCCCCTTCCTCGATTTCTACCTGCGCAGCGCGGCGCGGCGCGAGCTGGTGTGGCCGGCATGAGCGCGCCCGATCTCCCCCTCGCCGGGGTGCGCGTGCTCGATGCGGTGCCCGGCCCGCTCGGCGCGATCGGGCGCTTCCTCGGCGAGCTGGGCGCGGAGGTGATCCGCGTCGAGCCTTCCGGCGGCGGGGCGGATCGCCGGGCGGGGCCGCTGGTGGCGGGCGCTTCCCTCCCCTTCGTCGCCGCGAACCTCGGGAAGAAGGCCGCGACGATCGACCTGCCGCGCGACGCGGACGCCTTCCTCGCGCTCGCGAAGGAGGCCGATATCCTGCTGGAGGCGCGCCTGCCCGGCCTCGACCTCGCGGCGGTGCGCGCGGCGAATCCGGCGCTGGTGGTCGTCTCGATCAGCGATTTCGGCGAATCCGGCCCGTGGAGCGGCTGGCAGGCGAGCGACGCGGTGCTGCATGCGCTCACCGGCGGGCTTTCGCGCTCCGGCCTGCCCGATCGCCCGCCCCTGCTCCCGCCCGGCGAGCTGACGATCCAGACGGCCGCGCCGCAGATCGCCTTCCTCGCGCTCGCCGCCTTCATCGGGCGGCTGCGCGGCGGGCACGGCGACCGGCTCGACATCTCGCTGCTGGAGGCGGGGATGCAGGCGCTCGATCCCGGTTTCGGCCTGTCGGGCAGCGCCACGTCCGGCGTGCCCTTGTGGAAGATGCCGCGCGGGCGCACCGACCAGCGGCATCGCTACCCGATCTTCGCCTGCGCCGACGGTTATGTCCGCCTGTGCGTGCTCGCGCCGCGCCAGTGGCGGGGGATGCACAAATGGATGGGCGAGCCGGCCGAATTCGCCGGCCCGGAATGGGAGAAGCTCGCCACCCGCTATCGCTCGAAGGAATTGCTCGCCGCCTTCGCGGCCTTCCTCGCGCCGCGGACGCGCGCCGAGGCCGAAGCCGGCGCGCAGGCGCATGGCGTTCCCGCCGCCGCTTTGCTCGATCTCGGCGAGGCGGTGGCGACGCCGCAGATGATCGCGCGCCATGCCTTTGAGGAGGTGGAGATCGCGCCGGGCGTCCGCCTGCCCTTCCCCAATGGCGCGGTGGAGATAGACGGCGCGCGCGCTGGCATCCGTGGCCCCGCGCCCGCGCCGGGCGACGCGCGTTTCTCGGAATCGCGCGGCGATTTCACCCCGCCTCCCCCCGCCGCCGCGCCGCTCGCGGGCGTGAAGGTGCTGGACATGGGGGTGATCGTCGTCGGCGGCGAGACGGGGCGGCTGTTCGCCGATCTCGGCGCGGACGTCATCAAGGTGGAGAATGGCGCCTTCCCCGACGGCCAGCGCCAGACGATGGACGACGCCGCCATCTCGATGACCTTCGCCGCCGGGCACCGCAACAAGCGCGGCCTTGCGATCGATCTCAGGAGCGGGAAGGGCAAGGCGCTGTTCCTCGATCTGGTGCGCGATGCGGATGTGCTCTGCTCCAATTTCAAGCCGGGGACGCTCGACGCGCTCGGCTTCGACCGCGCGACGCTGGAGGCTGCCAATCCGCGCCTCGTGACGGTGGACAGCTCCGCCTTCGGGGCGAGCGGGCCGTGGTCCGGGCGGCTCGGCTATGGGCCTCTGGTGCGCGCTTCCGCCGGGCTGACGAGGCAATGGGTCTATCCCGGCGAGCCGGACAGTTTCTCGGACGCCGTCACCGTCTATCCGGATCATGTCGCGGGGCGGATCGGGGCGTGCGCGGTGCTGGCCTTGCTGATCCGCCGGATGCGCACCGGGCGCGGCGGCGGGGCGAGCCTCGCGCAGGCGGAGGTGATGCTGGGGCAGAAGGCGGCGGAGATCGCGGCGCGCGCCGCCGAAGCGGCCGGGCTGGCCGTGGATGCGGGCGAGCCGGCAGAGACTCTGCTGCTCGCCTGCGCCGGGGACGACGAATGGTGCGTCGTCACCCCGCGCGACGAAGCCGATCGCGCCGCGCTGGCGAAGGCGACCGGCGGCGAGCCGGCGGCGCAATGGGCCGCGCGTCATGCGCCGCAGGAGGCGATGGCGCTGCTTCAGGCGGCGGGCGTTCCGGCGGGAGCGATGCTGCGCGTCGGGGAAATGCCGCAAAGCCCGCAATATCAGGCGCTCGGCACGTTCCGCGAGGTGCGCCACCCGCTGATCGACGTGCCTTTCACGGTGGAGGGCCGCCCCACCCGATCGGAGCATCTCCCCGATCCCGATCAGCGCCCCGCGCCCCGCATCGGCGAGCATAGCGCGGAGACGGTCGCGGACTGGCTGGGGCTGGACGAAACCGCGATCGCCGCGCTGCTCGCGGACAAGGTCATCGAACAGGCAGATTGAAGGAGACGAACATGGGCACCCCCGGCAATGAGGCCGTGACGGTCGAGACGCGCGGCAACGTGATGCTCATCACGATCAACCGCCCGGAAGCGCGCAACGCGGTGAACGCCCTCGTGCACGAAGGCGTGGGCGACGCGATGGAGGCGGCGGAGGCCGATCCCGAAATCCGCTGCGTCATCATCACCGGCGCGGGCGACAAGTCCTTCTGCGCGGGCGCCGATCTGGTGGCGCTGTCGCGCGGGGAGAGCCTCGCGCCCGCCGACAAGGCGAAACAGGCGTGGGGCTTCGCCGGCCTCGTGGCGCATCCGATCTCCAAGCCGATGATCGCCTGCGTCAACGGCACGGCGCTGGGCGGCGGGCTGGAGATCACGCTCGCCTGCGATCTGGCGGTGGCGGTGGACAGCGCGCAATTCGGCCTGCCGGAGCCGAAGCGCGGCCTGTTCGCGGCGGCCGGCGGCGTGTTCCGCCTGCCGGAGCAATTGCCGAAGAAGATCGCGATGGAGATGATCCTGACGGGCGATCCGATCACCGCCCAGCGCGCGCTGGAGCTTGGCCTCGTCAACGCGATCGCCCCGCGCGAGAAACTGCTCGACACCGCTTTCGCGCTCGCCGAACGGATCGCGGTGAACGCGCCGCTTTCGGTGCAGGCGTCGAAGCGGATGGCGCAGGGCATCGTCGATGGAAAGGTGGCGCGCGACGAGCCGGCGTGGGCGCAGAATCGCGCGGAATCGAAGATCGTCTTCACCAGCGAGGATTCGCGCGAGGGGCCGAAGGCGTTCGCGGAGAAGCGCGCGCCGGTGTGGAAGGCGCGCTGAGATGGCGGCCGATCCCGAACACATCGCCGTGATCGTCGGCGTGGGGCAGGTCAACGACCGCCCGGCCGATCCGATGCAGGGGCTGGACTCGCTCGGCCTGATGGTCGCGGCGCTGGAGGCGGCGGACCGCGACGCCGGCGGCGGCTGGCTGGCGGATGCCGAATCGGTCGCGGTGGTGCAGCAGATCAGCTTCCGGCAGGACAATCCGCTGGCGCAGAAGGTTGCCGATCGCATCGGCTCGCAGGCGCGCATGATCTGCGAATCGGTCGGCCCGAACGGCGACAGCCCGATCCTGCTGCTCAACGAAGCCGCCAACCGCATCGCGCGCGGCGAGATCAAGGTGGCCGTGGTCACGGGCGGCGAGGCGCTGCGCACGGCCAGCCAGCGCGCCGCGCTCGCGGCGAAGACGGCGGTGGCGGACCAGAATCCGATTCGCAACCTCGCGAAGGGCCGCGCGCCGGGCTATCGCCAGATCTACGGCCTCAGCGCGCCGGTGGACGTCTATCCGCTCTACGAGAATGCGGGCCGCGCCGCTTACGGGCAGACGCTCGCGGAGGGGCAGCGCGAATCGGGGGAGATCTGGTCGCGCTTCAGCGAAATCGCGAACGCCACGCCCGCCGCGTGGATTCACGCGCCGAAGACTCCCGGGGAGGTGATCGAGCCGACCGCCGACAACCGCCCGATCGCTTTCCCCTACACCAAGCTGATGGTCGCCAATTCCAGCGTGAATCAGGGCGCGGGGTTTATCGTCACCAGCATCGCCGAGGCGCGGCGGCGCGGGGTGCCGGACGCGCGGATCGTCCATGTCGGGCGCGGGGCGGCCGCGCACGAGGCGGACGATTTCATGGCGCGCGACCGCTACGACAAATCGCCGAGCATGGAGATATGCCTCAAGCGCACGCTGGAATGGAATCGGGTGAGCGCCGCCGATCTCGATCTGGCGGAACTCTATTCCTGCTTCCCCTGCGTGCCGAAGATGGCGCGGCGCGTGATCGGCTGGCCGCTGGATAAGCCCGCGACTGTGTTCGGCGGCCTCACCTTCGGCGGCGGCCCGATCGGGAATTACATGAGCCACGCGGTCGCCGAGATGGTCGAGGCGCTGCGGCGCGGGGACGGGCGCAAGGGCCTGCTGTTCGCCAATGGCGGGTTCGCGACGCACAATCACGCGATCGTGCTCGGCATGGAGCCGCTGCCCGGCGCCGGCGAGGCGCACGACTTCGATTGCCAGGCCGAAGCCGATGCCGCGCGCGGCCGCGTGCCCGATCTGGTGAAGGATTATGCCGGGCCGGCGGAGATCGAGACCTATACGGTCTTCTACGCGCGGGACGGCCAGCCGAAGTCCGGCGTGGTCGTCGCGCGCCTGCCGGACGGCAACCGGACGCTGGCGCGGGTGCCGGGCGACGACGCGGCGACGATCGCCTTCCTCACCGACGGCGCGGCCGAGCCGGTGGGGACGAAGGGCGAGGTGGTGCCGGCGGGAGACGTGATGGTCTGGCGGCGGGGCTGATCGCCGAACGCAACAGGGCGCATCTTCAACAGTGGCAATCGTGGGCGGGCGTCGCTAAAGGGCGCGGGCATCCGTCCACTGCCTTGCAGGAAGCCGCCATGCGCATCGCGATCGCGTCCGACCATGCCGCCGTCGAATTGAAAGCCACGCTCACGCAATGGCTGCGAGATGAGGGGCATGACGTGCTCGATCTCGGCACCGACGGCGCCGCCAGCGTCGATTATCCCGATTACGGCTATGCGGTCGCCGCCGCCCTCGCCGACGGCCGCGCGGAGCGGGGCGTGGCGCTGTGCGGCTCCGGCATCGGCATCGCGA
>JASGGR010000087.1:0-13137 GCA_047602705.1 Sphingomonas bacterium
CGCCGCGTCGCAGCCGGCGTAGCGCCGGCCGGTGGACGTGCGCGCCACCGGCGACGACGCGCTGACGCAGCGGCTGTCCGATGCGTTGATCGAAAGCCTCGGCAAGGCGAGGAAGCTGCGCGCGGCGGACGGGGACGACAAGACGGGCCTGTCGCTGGTGATCCTCGGCAACGTCACGCCGAAGGGCGACCGCTTCGGTTATATGGTCGATCTGGTCGAGCCGGGGAGCAATCTCTCGTCGCGGCGGCTCGCCTCGATGAACGGGACATGCCGGGAGGCGGATATCGCGCGTTGCGCGGCCGATATCGTCGCCAGGGCCGAACGCAAGGTGGGGAGCTGAGCCGGTGGATTTCATCGCGATCCTGTCGATTTTCGTACTGGCGTGCTTCGTCGGCTATTATGTCGTCTGGTCCGTCACGCCCGCGCTGCACACGCCGCTGATGGCGGTGACCAACGCGATCTCCTCCGTCATCATCGTCGGCGCGCTGATCGCGTCGGCGGCATCGGGCAGCGCCAGCTCGAAATGGCTGGGGCTGATCGCGGTGGCGCTGGCCAGCGTGAACATCTTCGGCGGCTTCGCCGTCACCCAGCGGATGCTGGCGATGTACAAGAAGAAGGAGCGGCCAGCGGCCGCGAAGCACTGAAATCTGTGTCGTCGCAGCGGCGGCCGCGATGAGGAAACCAAGGGGGTAGGATGGAACATGTCGCGGTGAATCCCTGGGCGGCATTGGCCTATCTGATTGCCGGCGTGTGCTTCATCCTCGCGCTGCGCGGGCTGTCCAGCCCGACGTCGAGCCAGCGCGGCAACCGCTTCGGCATGATCGGCATGTGCATCGCGGTGGTGACGACGCTCATCACCCATGCGCCGACGATCGACATGCTGGTGGTGGGCCAGACGCAGGACGTGGATTACTGGGCAGTGTTCAGCCGGCTCGATCCGGTCGCCATCATCGAAATCCTCGCCGCGATCGGCGTGGGCGCGGCGGTTGGCATCACCATCGCGCGCAGGATCGCGATGACGGCGATGCCGCAACTCGTCGCTGCCTTCCACAGCCTCGTCGGCCTCGCGGCGGTGCTGGTGGCATGCGCGGCCTATCTGAACCCGGCGGCATTCGGGATCGTCGACCCGTTCGGGCAGATCCTGACGGTCAGCCGGATCGAGATGGGTCTCGGCGTCGCGATCGGCGCGATCACCTTCTCCGGCTCGGTGATCGCCTTCGCCAAATTGAACGGCAACATGGGCGGCGCGCCGATCCTGCTGCCGGGGCGGCATGTGCTGAACCTCGGCGTGCTCGCCGGCATTCTGCTGCTGATCGCATACTTCACGCAGGATCAGGCGCCGTGGGTGTTCTGGACGGTGACGGGGCTGTCGTTCGCGATCGGCTTCCTGCTCATCATCCCGATCGGCGGGGCGGACATGCCGGTCGTCGTCTCGATGCTGAACTCCTATTCGGGCTGGGCGGCGGCGGCGATGGGCTTCACGCTGCACAACACCGCAATGATTATCACCGGCGCGCTGGTTGGCAGCTCGGGTGCGATCCTGAGCTACATCATGTGCCGCGCGATGAACCGCAGCTTCATCAGCGTGATTGCCGGCGGGTTCGGCGCGGAAGCGGCGTCGGGCGGTGGCGCGGCGAAGGCCGATCGCCCGTGGAAGCGCGGCTCGGCGGAGGATGCCGCGTTCCTGATGTCGCAGGCCGAGCAGGTCATCATCGTCCCCGGCTACGGCATGGCGGTGGCGCAGGCGCAGCACGCTTTGCGCGAGATGGCGGACAAGCTCAAGGAACATGGCGTCCGCGTGAAATACGCCATCCACCCGGTCGCGGGGCGCATGCCGGGGCATATGAACGTGCTGCTCGCCGAGGCCAACGTGCCCTATGACGAGGTGTTCGAGCTGGAGGACATCAACTCCGAGTTCGCGCAGACCGACGTGGCCTTCGTGATCGGCGCGAACGACGTGACCAATCCCGCCGCCAAGACGGACAAGACCTCGCCGATTTATGGGATGCCAGTGCTGGATGTGGAGAAGGCCAAGACCGTGCTGTTCGTCAAGCGCAGCATGGGCGGCGTAGGCTATGCCGGTGTCGATAATGACGTATTCTATATGGATAACACGATGATGCTCCTCGCCGACGCCAAGAAGATGGTCGAGGAAATCGTCAAATCGCTTGACTGATTCTGGATGATATCTCCGTTATGGATGTAATGACGGAGGCATGGTGGCGATTCCTCCGGAATGGAGATGGATCGACTGCACCATTCCGGTGGCTTGCGTAATTTTCCGCCAGAAGATCCAGATCGGAGAGCCGGGATGTTTCATGGATTGGAAGCGCCGTCCGAAACGACGCCGCGCTTCGACGCGCTGATCGTCGCCGCGCCCGGCTGGTCCCGCGACGATGCGTTGCGCGGCGCGGTTACGGCCGCGGGCGGACGCGTGCTGGCGAGTGTCGGCTGGCAGGAAGCGGTGGGCCAGATCGAGGCGACCGCCGCCGCCCCGCTGATCCTGCTCGACGCGCGCGAGGTGGACGACGAACGGCTTGCCTCCACGCTCTATCGTATCGACGGCATCGCTTCCGGGCGGGAGCTTTCGATCGTCGCGGGAATCGCGCCGGAGCAGATCGATATCGCCGGCGCGGGGCTGGTCGGGCGGCGCGTGGAGCTGATGTGCGATCCCGCGCCGGTCGACTGGGCGGCGGCGGTTTCGGTGTGGCATGCGGTGAACGGCGGGCTGACGCTCCACGATCATATCGCGGAGAGCGAGGCGGCGCGGCTGGCGCGGCTCAATCACGAAGTGGCGCGGATCGCGGATACGCTCGCCCGGCTCAGCCGTCCGCAGCCGCCTTCGCCGGTGGCGGCGCCCGGCTCGGTCGCCGATGCGCGCCATGCCTTCGCCGAGCGATCGGAGGAGCCGATCGCGATCGACGCGGCCGAGATCCGCCAGATCATCCGCGCGCGGCGGCTGCGGGACAGGCAATTCGGCACGGGCCTGTTCGAAGATCCGGCGTGGGACATGATGCTGGACCTGTTCGCCGCCCATCTGGAGCGGACGGATGTCTCCGTCTCCAGCCTGTGCATCGCCGCCGCCGTGCCGCCGACCACCGCGCTGCGCTGGATCGCCCGGATGAGCGACGCGGGCCTGTTCGATCGCCGCCCCGATCCGTTCGACCGCCGCCGCGCCTATATGGCGCTGAGCGATACGGCGCTGTCCGGTATGCGCGCCTATATCAGCGCGGCGCGGACGATGGGGCTGCCGGTGGTCTGAACCGAATCGCCATCGCCTTTCCGGCGCTTCCACATCAGATTGCGCTTTCCGGCCCGGAAGATCGCAGGCTACACATCCGCCGCGAACCATTTCAAGCCGGGAAGGCGAAGACTCCATGGCCCCATCTCCCGACGCCGCTGCGGCGCAACCATCCATGCGCGGGCGGCTGTGGTCGATCATGGGCGGATCGGCGGGCAATCTGGTCGAATGGTATGACTGGTATGTCTATGCCGCCTTCACGCTCTATTTCGCGCCCGCCTTCTTCCCCGCGAGCGACCGCACCTCGCAATTGCTGAACGCGGCGGCGATCTTCGCTGTCGGTTTCCTGATGCGGCCGATCGGCGCGTGGCTGATGGGGCGCTATGCCGATCGTCGCGGGCGGCGTGCGGCGCTGACGCTTTCGGTGGCGCTGATGTGCGGCGGCTCGCTGCTGATCGCGCTCACGCCTTCCTTCGCCACGATCGGTCTGGCCGCGCCGGTGCTGCTGCTGGTCGCGCGGCTGCTTCAGGGGCTGTCGGTCGGCGGCGAATATGGCGCGAGCGCGGTCTATCTCAGCGAGATGGCGGGGCAGGAGCGGCGCGGATTCTTCTCCAGCTTCCAATATGTCACGCTGATCGCCGGGCAGCTCATCGCGCTCTGCGTCCTGCTGCTGCTCCAGATATTGCTGGGGGAGGCGCAGCTCCGCGCATGGGGCTGGCGCATCCCGTTCGCGGTCGGCGGGGCGCTCGCGCTCGCGGTGTTCGCCCTGCGGCGCGGGATGGCGGAGACGGAGAGCTTCCGCCGCGCGGGCGGCGCGAAGGCTCCCGGCGGCCTCGCCCTGATGCGCGATCATCCGCGAGAGGTGATGGTGGTGATGGGGCTGACGGCTGGCGGCACGCTCGCTTTCTATACCTACAGCATCTACCTCCAGAAATTCCTGGTCAACACCTCCGGCCTTACGGTGCAGAGCGCCTCGCGGGTGATGACGGCCGCGCTGTTCGTCTACATGCTGCTCCAGCCGCTTGCCGGCGCCCTGTCCGACAGGATCGGGCGCAAGCCGCTGATGATCGGCTTCGGCGTGGCGGGCACGCTCGGCACGGTGCCTTTGTTCACCGCGCTGGAGACGGTGTCGAGCGCATGGGCCGCGTTCGGGCTGGTGCTGGCCGCGCTGGTGGCGGTGACGGGCTATACCGCGATCAACGCGGTGGTGAAGGCGGAGCTTTTCCCGGCCGGCGTCCGCACGCTCGGCGTGGCCTTTCCCTATGCGCTGGCGAACACCTTGTTCGGCGGGACGGCGGAATATGTCGCCCTGTGGTTCAAGCGCGCCGGGATGGAGAAGGGCTTCTATTGGTATGTCACCGCGATGATCGGCCTGTCGCTGATCGTCTATCTCAGGATGCGCGAGACGCGCGAGACGGGGACGCTGGCGCAGGAGGAGCGGGGTTAGATCGCCGCCCGCGCCTGCATCACCTGCCGCCCGTCGTCGGCGAAGGCGCCCAACTCGATCTCCGCGCCCGCCCCGCGCATCGCGAGGTGGAGCGGCTCCCCGCAGATCGCCGGGGAGACGCCGCGGAAGGAGAAGCCTTTCAGCGCATTATCCCCAAGCTCCCGCCGCGCGAGATCGAGCAGCAGGCTCGCGATGAGCGGTCCGTGGACCACCAGCCCGCGATAGCCCTCCTGCCCGGTAGCATAAGGCAGGTCGTAATGGATGCGGTGGCTGTTGAAGGTCAGCGCGGAATAGCGGAACAGCAAAGGCTCGGACGGATGCAACGCCCGCACCGCCTGCCAGCCTGCCGCATCGAAACGCCCTTCGCCCAAAGGCGGCGGAGCGGGCGGAGCACCCTGCGGCGCGGCCTCGCGATAGACGATCGACTGCACCTCGCGCACCGCCAAGTCGCCGCCGCCCAGGACATCATGCGCCACGTCGACGAACACCAGATGGCCGCTCCCGCCCTGCTTCTCCGTCACGGACAGCACGCGCGAGCAGCGCTCGACCGCTTCGCCGCCACGCAACGGGCGGAGGAATTCCATCCTGCTCGCCGCCCACATGCGGCGTGGGAGCGGGACGGGCGGCAGGAAGCTTTCCGGGGTGTCGTCGCGGCGCGGATGGCCGTCCGGGCTTAACGAGGCGCTCGGCGCGTCCGGCAGGCAGAGGCACCAGTGGAAGCCCTGCGGGACGCTCCCGTCCTCCGACGGGGCGCGATCGAGCGTCGCAGCCCAGCGCGCAAGATGGCCGGGATCGATCCGGTCCGCGCGTCTCTCCTCGCGTCCGATCCAGGCGCTCCAGTCCGTCATCACGCGGCTTTTTCGAATATTGCGGCGATGCCTTGTCCGCCACCGATGCACATGGTTTCGATGCCGTATCGTGCGTTGCGGCGGTGGAGTTCGCGGGTGAGGTTGGCGAGGATGCGTCCGCCGGTGGCGCCGATCGGGTGGCCGAGCGAGATGCCGGAGCCGTTGACGTTGAGCATGTCGTTGCGGCTGTCGTCGTCGGACCAGCCCCAGCCCCTGAGCACCGCCAGCACCTGCGGCGCGAACGCCTCGTTCAGCTCGACGAGGCCGATGTCGCCCCAGCCGAGGCCGGTGCGCGCGAACAGCCGCTCCACCGCCGGGACGGGGCCGATCCCCATCCGGCTCGGATCGCACCCGGCCGACGCCGCGCCGTGGAACCAGGCGATCGGCTCCAGTCCCAGCTCCTCGAGCCTGTCCTCCGCCACCACGAGGCAGGCGGCGGCCGCGTCGTTCTGCTGGCTGGCGTTGCCGGCGGTGACGATCGCGCCGGGGATCGTCTTCGCCTCGATCGGCTTCAGCGCGCCCAGCGTCTCCATGCTCGCGTCGGCGCGATAGCCTTCGTCATGCGCGAAGATCACCGGATCTCCCTTGCGCTGCGGCACGGGCACCGGGACCAGCTCGTCGTCGAACAGCCCGTTCTTCCACGCCGCCGCCGCGCGCTGGTGCGAGCGCACCGCATAGGCGTCGGCGGCCTCGCGGGTGATGCCATAGTCGCGCGCGAGGTTCTCCGCCGTCTCGATCATGCCGGAGATCACCCCGAACCGTTCGACCGGCTGCGACATGATGCGCCCGCGCGTCAGCCGGTCGTGCAGCATCAGCCCGCCCGCGCGCGTGCCGCGCCGGCCCTCGACCGTGTAATATTCGACGTTCGACATGCTCTCCACGCCGCCCGCGACCACCACGTCGCTCATGCCCGTCTGCACCATCAGCGCGGCGTTGACGACCGCCTGCAGCCCCGAGCCGCAGCGCCGGTCGAGCTGATAGCCCGGCACCTCCAGCGGCAGCCCGGCGGCGAGCCACGACCAATGGCCGATCGCCGGCGCCTCGCCATTGCCATAGCCCTGCGAGAAGACCACATCGTCCACCCGCGCGGGATCGATCCCCGTCCGCTCGATCAGCGCCTTCAACACCACCGCGCCGAGCTGGCCGGCATTCATGCTGGCGAGCGCCCCGCCGAACTTGCCGACGGCGGTGCGGATCGGGGCCACGATCGCGGCGCGCTTGAGGGTCATGTGCTTCTCCGGATTAAGGGTGACGAGGCTCAGCCCCGGGCGTTGAACGCGCGGAGCATGTGCTTGGCGATCTGGAGCTGGAGGATCTGGGTGGTGCCCTCGTAGATGCGGTAGATGCGCGCGTCGCGGAAGAAGCGCTCGGCGTCATATTCGGCGAGATAGCCCGCGCCGCCATAGACCTGCACGCAGCGGTCGACCACGCGCCCGCACATCTCGGAGGCGAACACCTTGAACGCGGCGGCCTTGCGCAGCACGTTCTCGCCCGCGTCCGCCCGGCGCGTCACGTCCGCCATCATCGTCTCGGCGGCGTAGATCTCGATCTCGCTGTCGGCGAGCATCTGCTGGATGAGCTGGAAGTTGGCGATCGGCTCGCCGAACGCCTTGCGCTCGGTGGCGTAGCGGACCGCGCTGTCGAGTGCGCGCCGCGCATAGGCCGTCGCCGCCGCGCCGACCGACATGCGGCCGTTGTCGAGGCTCATCATCGCATAGGCGAAGCCCTTGCCCAGCTCGCCGCCGAGCAGCGCGTCGGCGGGGACATGGACGTCCTCCATGACGATGTCGGCGATATGGCTGCCGGACTGGCCCATCTTCCTGTCCGACTTGCCGACCGACACGCCCGCCGCGTCCATCGGCACGATGAAGGCCGAGACGTGCGCGTTCTTCGGCAAATTCTCCTTCGACGTCCGCGCCATGATCAGCGCGACCTTCGCGTAGGGCGCGTTGGTGATGTAGCGCTTGGTGCCGTTCAGCACCCAGCCGTCGTCGGTCCTGACCGCCGTGGTCTGGAGGCCGGCCGAATCCGACCCCGATCCCGGCTCGGTCAGCCCGAAGCAGGCGATCTCCCCCGCCGCCACGCGCGGCAGCCACTCGGCCTTCTGCGCCTCCGTCCCGCCGTTCTTCAGCGCCGAGCAGAACATGCCGATGTTGATCGAGACGATCGAGCGGAACGCCGGCATCGCATAGCTCAGCGCATGGATCGTGCGCACATACTGGCCGACGTTCATCCCCGCCCCGCCATATGCCTCCGGCATGGTCAGCCCGAACAGGCCCATCTCCCGCATCTCGTCCAGGATGTCCGCGGGGATCTCGTCGCTCTCGATGATCCCCCGCTCCGCCGGAACCAGACGCTCGCGAACATAACGATGAAGCTGCTCAAGAAACTGTTCAAAAACTTCCGCGTCCATCCCAGGGGTCACGCTCGCCACCGCAATCTCCTTCGAATATCGGCTCGCGATAGACTCTTGCGTCCTGTGTCTCAACCGCGCGTTTCGACATTGCGAATTGTATTCGGAAACGGTGATCCCTAGAATTTTCGCCATGTCGCTCACCTTCGATCCGCCGCCCTGCCCCTCCGTTCCGGTCGATGGAGGAGAGGAACGCTTCCCGGTCGGGCGGATCTTCTGCGTCGGGCGCAACTATGCCGATCATGCGCGCGAGATGGGGAGCGATCCGACGCGCGAGCCGCCCTTCTTCTTCACCAAGTTCGCGCAGGCGCTGGTGCCGGGCGGCGGCATGATCCCCTATCCGTCAGCCACGTCGGACTATCATTACGAGGCAGAACTGGTCGTTGCCATTCGCGGCGAGGGGGTGGATGTGCCGCCCGAGCGCGCGCTCGATCTGGTCCACGGCTATGCCGTCGGCCTCGACATGACGCGGCGCGACTTGCAGGCGCAGGCCAAGGCGAAGGGGCGCCCGTGGGACATGGGCAAGAACTTCGCCTTCTCCGCGCCCGTCGGCGCGTTGCGCCGCGTGGCGGGCGACGGCCATCTCACGGCCGGCGCGCTGACGCTGACGGTGAACGGGGAGATGCGCCAGAAGGCCGATGTGGCCGACATGATCTGGAGCACGGCAGAGGTGATCGCGCATCTTTCGCAGCTGGAACCGTTGCTGCCCGGCGACCTGATCTTCACCGGCACGCCGGCGGGCGTGGGCGCGGTGAAGCCGGGCGATCGGCTGGAGGCGCGGATCGCGGGTCTCCCCCCGCTTTCCGTGACGATCGGCGAATGCGTGGCGGATCGCGGCTGAGGGATCGCGCCGGGCCGTGATCGCGGCCTGAATCCGCTCCATTATTTTCGGCCAATTATCGCAAATCCCGGTGGAACGCGGGTGATAGCCGCCTGTCGACGAATTTAATTCGGCGATGATCGCCAAATTAGACAGCACCTTCTGTAACAACAATGTTACCCATTAAGGCGATGTGACGGGAACAAGATTTCCCGGCATGTCATACGGGAGTAATTTAGGGGAACCGGGGGAATGATGTTTTCGCGCAGTGTTTTGGCGCGCCGGCGCGGTGCGTCCGGCTGTGTGGCGCTTTTGTCTGGCGTCGCGTTGTTGGTTCCCTCCATTGCCTTCGCGCAGGAAGCGGCTGCGCCGTCGGAGAATGCCGGCGAGATCGTCGTGACCGCGCTGAAGCGCGACACCCGCCTTCAGGATACGCCGATCGCGATCTCGGCGGTCGGCGGCGACAGCCTGCAGCGCGGCGGCACCACCAGCTTCGCCGATCTCACGCGCAACGCGCCCAGCCTGCGCATCGTCGACGCGGGGCCGGGCAACCGCCGCGTGATCCTGCGCGGCGTGACGGCGGCGGGCGAGCCGACGGTCGGCGTCTATTATGACGAATCCCCGGTTTCCGGCTCGGTCGGCACGACCAGCGACGCGGCCGGCTCGACCCCCGATTTCCGCCTGTTCGACGTGCAGCGCGCCGAAGTGCTGCGCGGGCCGCAGGGCACGCTCTACGGCTCCGGCTCGATGGGCGGCACGGTGCGCATCATCTACGAGAAGCCGAAGGCGGACCGGATCGAGGCGGCCGGAGCGATGACGCTTTCGGCCGTGCAGGGCGGCGCGCCGGGCGCATCCGTCGACGGGATGATAAACCTGCCGATCGTCAACGACATGCTCGCGCTGCGCGTGGTCGGCAACTACAATCAGTTCGCCGGCTATGTCGACAATTCCTATTACGGCCGCAAGAACATCAACGATGGCGACAGCTACGGCGGCCGCGCCCTGCTGCGCTTCACGCCGTCCTCCGCGCTGACGGTGGACCTCGCCGCTTATTTCGAGAAGGTCTCCACCACCAGCCCGCGCTGGATCGCGGAGACGAACCAGCGCTATGTCACCAACGGGCGCTCGGAATCGGGCAATTACAACACCACCCGCATCTACAGCGGCACGCTGAACTACGATTTCGGCCCCGCCGCGCTGACCGCCGTGACGACCTATTTCGACCGCGACCGCACGGTGGTGGACGATGTCAGCGACACGTTCAACGGCCGCGCCACCGCCGCGGGCTGCCAGAAATACCATCTGGGCAATGCGCGCGCCTGCTCGCCGGACGAGCTTTCGAACTATCTCGACGAGACGAACAGCATCCTGTTCTCCAGCCTGTACCAGCCGCAATGGGTGCATAACTGGTCGAATGAGCTGCGGCTCAGCTCCACCGGCGACGGGCCGTTCAACTGGACGGCCGGCGTCTATTCGGAAGACCGCAAGACGCAGGTGCGCAGCACGCTGCTCGCCGCCAATCCGCAATCCGGCGAGCTTCTGTCGTTCGTGGACCAGAACATCTATTACGACCGCACGATCGTCGATCACCTGAAGCAGAAGGCGGCGTTCGCGGAGGTTTCGTACAAGTTCTTCGACAAGCTGACGCTCACCGCCGGCACTCGCTATTACAATTACGACAAGACGGTCGGCGGCCGCGTGGACAAGGGACAGGAGCATTACGGCTCCAAGGTGACGCCCTATACCGAAGCGCGCTCGAAGGAGGACGGCTTCGTCTTCAAGTTCAACGCTTCCTACGAATTCAACAGCGATTACATGATCTACGCCCAGGCCTCGCAGGGTTTCCGGCCCGGCGGCGTCAATCAGGTGATCGGCCTGCCGGCGGGGCTGGCGGCCTATTCGTCGGACAGCCTGTGGAACTATGAGGTGGGCGTCAAGACCCACCCGATGGCGGGCGTCTATTTCAACGTCACCGGCTATCGCATCGACTGGGACAATCTGCAGGTTTCCGGGCGCGGGAACACCGAGACGACCTCGGTCTTCGGCCTGATCTCCAATGCGGGCGCGGCGCGGATCGAGGGCTTCGAGGCGGAGCTGACGGCGACGCCGCTCGGCGGCCTCTCGCTCACCGGCAACCTGGGTTATACCAACGCCCGCCTGTCGAAGGACCAGATCAGCTCGGTGATCGCGGCGGCAGGCCGCAAGGGCGATCGCCTCGCCTATGTGCCGCGCTGGAACGCCAGCGCCTCGGCGGAATATATGTGGGGCCTGAGCGGCGATCTCGACGGCGTGATCCGCGCCGACGCCGCTTATGTCGGGCCGTCCTACAGCACGCTGGCGCCGAGCGACATCTATCGCCGCAGGGTCGACGGCTATGAGCTGGTGAACGCCCGCATCGGCGTGCAGGCATCGGATTCGGGCTGGAACGCCTTCCTGTTCGTCAGCAATGTGTTCAACGCCGCCGCGATCAACAGCCGCGGCTCAAGCTCGAACACCGGCGGGTTCACGACGGTCTACAGCTCGCCGCCGCGCACGTTCGGCATCAGCCTGCTCAAGCGCTTCCGCTAGGATCAGGGAAACGGTGTCTCCAGACAAGGATTTCGGGAAATGAAAAGGCTATTGCTCTCGACGGCGGCATTGCTTGCGAGCCTCGGCGCGTTCGGCACCGCAGGCATCGCGCACGATCATGACGACTGGGTGGCCGGCGGCGCCAACGGCGCGGTTCCGGGGCCGGCGGGGCATTTCACCCCGGCGCCCGCGCGCACCTCCGCGGAGGGGAACGGGCCGTTCCGCAAGCTTGTGATCCGCGGGGTCACGCTGATCGACGGCACCGGCGCGCCGCCGCGCGGGCCGATGGACATCGTGATCGAGGGCAATCGCATCACCGCCGTCACCCAGGCGGGCTGGCCGGGCCTGCCGCTCAAGCAGCAGCGCGAGCCGCGCGATGCGGATTACGAGCTGGACGCGACCGGCATGTATGTGCTGCCGGGCTTCGTCGACACGCACGTCCACACGCCGGCCGCCGACAAGGCGCCGGATATGGGTTACGCCTATAAATTGTGGCTCGCCCATGGCGTCACCACGGTGCGCGGCGTGCCGCTGGCGCCGCCCGACATCGCCAGCTCGGAGAAGAACCGTTCGGCCGCGAACCAGATCGCGGCGCCGCGCATCTTCAACTACCAGACGCTCGGCGCGGGCTGGACCGGCGGCGCGATCGATTCCACCGAAAAGGCGCGCGCCTGGGTGCGCTGGGCGGCGACGCACAACATCGACGGCATCAAGTTCTTCAACCGGCCGGAGGAGACGCCGGAGATCATCGCGGCGGCGATCGACGAGGCCCACAAGAACAAGATGGGCACCCTCGCCCACCTGTCGCAGACCGGCGTCGCTAATTTCAATGCGCGCGACGCGGGTGACGCGCATCTCGATACGGTGACGCATTATTACGGCCATCACGAGGCGCTGCTGCAGGGCCACACGATCCAGAACTTCCCGCTCGATTACGATTATAACAACGAGCAGCACCGCTTCGGCGACATCGCCGAAATCTGGGACGAGGTGTATCCGCCGGAATCGCCGGAGTGGATGGAATATCTCCACCACCAGAAGGACAATAACGTCATCTTCAATCCGACGTTCAACATCTATGCCGCCTCGCGCGACCTGATGCGCGCGCGCAACGCGGACTGGAACAACAAATACGTCACCCCGCAGCTCTGGAACTATTTCCAGTCGACCCGCGACAATCACGGTTCCTATTTCTACGACTGGACGACCGAGAACGAATTCGCCTGGAAGCGGTTCTATTCCAACTTCTTCAAGTTGATGAACGATTACAAGAACATGGGCGGCCGCGTGACGGTGGGCACCGATTCGGGCTTCATCTTCAAGACCTATGGTTTCGCCTATATCGAGGAGCTTGAGTTGTTCCGCGAGGCTGGCTTCACCCCGCTGGAGATCGTGCGCTCCGCAACGATGTGGAGCGCGGACGAGCTGTGGCGGCAGAAGGGCGCGCCCGCCCCCGTCGGCGTCGTCCGGCCGGGGATGCTGGCGGACCTCGTCATCGTGAAGGAAAATCCGCTCGCCAATCTGAAGACGCTCTACGGCACAGGTCACTTGCGGCTGAACCCGGCGACCAACAAGCAGGAAGTGGTCGGTGGGGTCAGCTATACTGTGAAGGACGGCATCATCTTCGACGCGAAGAAGCTGCTGGCCGAAGTGGCGGACATGGTCGCATCGGAGAAGGCTCGCCTCGGCCAGCCGGGCGCGCCGCAGCCCAATCCCGGCACCGGCCAGTAAGATCCGCCCCGCCGCGCGCCTGTCGCGGCGGCGGACCGGGCGCGGCGAGGGAGCGCCGCGCCCGGTTCC
>JASGGR010000088.1:0-13136 GCA_047602705.1 Sphingomonas bacterium
CCGGCGGCGGCCACGTCGGCTCCGGCGTCACGGGCGAGGCTCGCCGCGATCGCCAGCTCGCCATGCGGCGCGCCGACCAGCAGCATGCGGACAGCCGCTTCCATCAGCGATCGGTCCGCACGATCTCGGTGAGGGTGACGCCGAGCGCATTGTCGATCAGCACCACCTCGCCCCGCGCGATCAGGCGGTCGTTGACGAAGATGTCCACCGGCTCGCCCACGCGGCGATCCAGCTCCACCACCACGCCCGCCTTCAGCCGCAGCAGATCGCCGACCGGCATCCGCGCGCGGCCCAGCACCGCCTGCACCTTCACGGCCACGTCGTGCACCGCCTCCAGCCCGCCGACGTCGCCGGCGGCATCGTCGGCGCGCGCCGCCTGCTCGAAATCCTCCAGCACCGGGCCGCTCGGCGCGTCTTCCGGCACGTCCGCCGCACTGGTGGAAAGCATCACGCCCCCGGCGTTCGAATCCATGGCAATCTTCCCTCGAAGCTGTTGAAATTACGAATTCATCCACTGGCGGATGACGGAGGCGGCCTCCGGCGGGCTGGCGGCGATCGTGTCGCCGATGCGGCGGAGCGCGGAGAGCTTGATGCGCCCGTCCACCTGCGCCAGCGCGATTTCCTGATCGAGCAGCGGATTCTCGTTCATCGCCTCGAGCTGCCGCTGCGCCTGCTCGTCCCCGTCGGCCGCGCGTCCGGCAAGCTCCAGCATCTCCGGATTCTGCTCCGTCAGCGCGGGGCCGCCGGCCAGCGCGGGCACGGGCATCAGCGCCGCGAATTTCGGCAGCAGCATCCGCAGCCCCAGAAGGGCGATCCCGCCGATCAGCGCGATCTGCAACAGGCCCCACAGCCGATCGAGCGGCAGCCGCGACCACCAGCTTTCCTGCGCGTCGGCCAGCGCGTCGGCGCTGAAGCGCATATTCTCCACCACCACGCTGTCGCCGCGCTGCGTGTCGATGCCGACGGCATTCTCGACGATGCGCTGGATGCGATCGATCTGGGGGCGCGGCAAAGGCTTGTCCCCGCCATCGACCATCACCGCCACCGACAGGCGGGAGATCTTGCCCGGCGCGCGCGTGGTGATCGTGTGCGTCGCGCTGTTGGCGTAGGTGGTGTCCTCCGACGTCTGGTTGCTGGCGGACTGGCGCGACGCGCCCGGCGCGGTGGCGGCGATGCCCTTCGCTTCCGGCAGCTGATTGCCGACGGACGCGGTGCGCAGCGCGGCCTCGTTCTCGCGATTCTGGTCGCCCGTCTCCACGCTCACCTGCCGCGCGACCACCTGCTTGTCCGGATCGTAGACGTTCGATTCCTCACGCGTCTGGTCGCGGTCGATCTGCGCGGACACCTCCGCGCGTACCTTGCCCTGGCCGACGATCGGCTCCAGCAGGGATTCGATCTCCGAACGCAGCTTCGCCTCCACGGCGGCCTGGCGCTCGTCCGCGTCGCCCGCGCTCGCCGCGCCCGGATCGCCCGCGCGCGCCAGCAGCGCGCCCGTCTGGTCGACCACCGACACCGCCTCCGGCGAAAGCTCCGGCACGGAGGAGGCGACGAGATTGCGGATCGAGGCCACCGCCTCGCCGGAAAGCCGCCCGCGCGTCTTCACCGTCACCGCCGCCGTCGCCTTGCGCGCTTCGGTGGCGAACATGGTGCGCTCCGGCATCACGATATGGACGCGCGCGGCCGTGACGGACTGGATCGTCTGGATCGACTTCGCCAGCTCGCCCTCGATCGCGCGCGTCTCGTTGAGCTTCGCGCGGCTGGCGGAGACGCCGAAGGGCTGCTCGCCGTCCAGCACCTCATAGCCGATCTTGCCGCCCAGCCGGTCGCCCGCCAGGTCCATGCGCAGCGCGGGCAGCTTGTCCTCGGGCGCCATGATCGAGGTGCCGTCGGCGGAGATGCGGAACGGTACCTGCTCGCCCTTCAGCTTTTCCGCGATCGCCGAGGCGGTGGACGGATCGAGATCGGTGAACAGATATCCCATCTGCGGATTGCCGCCGCGCGTCGCGACGAAGGCCAGCACGCCCAGCAGCACCGCCGCGACGCCACCCATCAGCATCAGCCGGTTGGGACCGAGCTGCGCCACAAACTTCCGTATCGCTTCCAAAGGGCCGCCCCGTTCGTGAACTGTCAGGTTCATTATAGAGGGGCGGAAGAGGCGGCAGTTTCTGCCGGGCGGAATTTATTGCCTATGGCCGATCGACATTCAGGTTTCTCCGCGTTTCCGCCGCCGTCATGCCGGGAAAATGGCAGTCGCAAACACTTGTCGGGGTCTGAACGTCGATCGACCCACACTCCCGACGTCCCTCCACGAAGGAGAGGGACGAAGGGAATCAGCGCGGCAGCAGCGCTTCCAGCTCGGACATCACCGCGCGGCGGCGGGATTCGGCGTCTAGGGCGAGCGTGCCCTCCTCCCATATGATGCGCGCATCGCCGCGCCGCAGGGTGTCGTCGGGCAGCACGATCAGGTTGAGGCGGCGGCGATCCTTCGATTGCCGCTCGGCGATCTTCGCCTCGATCGCGCCGGCCAGATCGGGGTGGACGCGCACGCGCAGCTCGGTGCCGCGCGCCACCTGTTCCAGCGCGCGGCCGATCGCGGCGTCGATCGCCACCTCCGGCGCCTCGTCGAGCGCGCGGCCGGCGATCATGTCGGCGGCGGCCAGCGCGACTTCGGCCGCCTCGCCGGTGATCCGGTCCGACACTTCGCCGAAGCGCGCGTCGATCGCCTCGATCCCGGCCTGCAGCGCGTCGACCGCGCTCAGCAGCGCCGTATCGCGGTCGCGGCGCGCCTGCGCCAGCCCGGCCTCCACGCCTTCCGCGCGCGCCGCGGCGAGTTGGCCGGCGCGGGCCGCCTTCACCTCCTCCAGTTCGGCGCGCAGCGCGTCGAGATCGGCCTGGAGATCGCGCGCCGCGCGCGTGCCGCGTTCCAGCGGGCTGGAAAATACGCGGTCGAACGCGAAACGCTCCACGGTCTGGAATGCCATCATAACAGCCTCAGATAATCATCGCATCGTTGCTCTTGGGATCGACCAGCATGATCTCGCCGCGATCGGCCAGCGTCTTGGCGAGCCGCACCAGCGCGGTCTGCGCCTCCTCGCAATCGCGGGCGCGCACCGGCCCCATGTTCGCCATCTCCTCGCGCAGCAATTTCGCCGCGCGCGTCGTCATGGCGTTGAAGAACAATTCCTTCAGCTCGGTCGGCGCGCCCTTCAGCGCCAACGCCATCTGGCGCTTGTCGGCAGTGCGGACGATCACGCCGATCGCGGTGGGCAGCAGGTTGGCGAGATCCTCGAAGGTGAACATCAGCGCGCGGATGCGCTCGGCGCTTTCCGGCACGCGCGCGTCGAGCGCGGTGAGCAGCGCCTCCTCCGTCGAGCGATCGAGCGAGTTGAACAATTCCGCCATCGCCTCGTGCGGGTCGCGCTTCTGGGAGCGGGAGAGGTTGGTCATGAACTCGGTCTTCAGCGTCGCCTCGACCTGGTTGATGACGTCCTTCTGCACCGTTTCCATGCGCAGCATCCGCATGATGACGTCCACCGCGAAATCGCGCGGCAGCTCGGAAGCGACGCGCGCGGCGTGGTCGGAGCGCAGCTTCGACAGGATCACCGCCACCGTCTGCGGATATTCCTGGCGCAGCGCTCCCGCCAGCAACGTCTCGCTGACATTGGAGAGCTTGTCCCACATCGTCCGCCCCGAGGGGCCGCGGATATCCTCCATGATCTCCTTCACGCGATCGTCGGGCAGCATCCCGGCGAGCAGGCGCTCGGTCGTCTCGTAGCTGCCGTGGAGCGAGGCCATGGAGGCGACCTCTCCGCTGAACACCACCAGCAGATGCTCGACCACCGGCGCGGGCACGCGGCCAAGCCCGGCGATCGTGGAGGAAAGCTCCTTGATCTCCTCGTTGGTGAGCTGATCCCAGATCGGCGCGCCGTGATCCTTGCCGAGCGCCAGCATCAGCGCGGCCGCGCGCTGCGGCCCGCTGAAACGCTTCAGCTCGGGCGGTTCGGCGATCGTCGCCATCATGTTCATCCAGCAGTCCCCAGCCCTTGAAACACGCCCGGCAGATCGGGCGGATCGCGAAATTCGCGGCAAAAACCATGGCCCGCCCGCCCAGGCGGGTGCGCCGCCTCTATTATAGGAGGGAGGAAAGCGAGGTGTCGTCGTGACGATCAATTTGTCGAACAGCCTGATAGGCCTGAGCATCCTGAGCGGATCGAACAGCTTCGCCAGCGGCATCGGCGCCGCGCCGGTGATCGAAAGCAAGGCGGTGCGCACGGCCAAGGCGCTATTCACGCTGAAGGACACGACGCCGCCGTGGAAGACCAGCTCAAGCCCGCTGTCGCTTTCCGTCCAGGCATCGCAGATCACGGCGATGAAGACGATCATCGACAAGACAGACGCGCTTTCCACGCTGGGCAATGCCGACATCGGTAGCTGCTTCACCACCTACAAGGCGCTGGACCGGCTGCGCGTGCTGGCGGAGCAGGCCAGCCAGTCCACCCTGTCCGACGCGCAGCGCGCCATGCTGCAGAAGGCGTTCGCGCAGGGGATGACGGACCTCCAGTCCTATCTCGTCTCCGCGCCGTCGGACGTGGTGCATCTCGCCTTCGGCGAAACCTCGTCCTCGGCGAAGAGCCAGCCGCTGCCGACCAGCAACGTCTATGCGATGACCGGCAAGGCGCTGGTCAGGAACCGCGCGGACGCGATCCCGGGACTTACCGGGCAGGAGAGGTTCTCCATCTCGCTCTCGCGCAACAACACGAGCGAGACGGTGACGGTGGACCTTTCCACCGGGCCGCAGCCGCCGACGCTGGATTCGATCGCGCAGGCCTTCAACGCCGCGATCACCTCGACCAAAATGACCGACGCGGACGGCAATGTCGTGCTCGACAAGAACGGCAATCCGACGCCGAAGTGGAACGTCCGCTTCGGCGTGGAGAAGACCGACGACAAATGGGGGCTGAAGCTGGACCTGCCGGTGTCCAGCGAGCGCATCTCGATCGACCAGGTCGCGGGCAAGGACGCGCTGGTCGTCGCCAGCGGGCGCAGCCCCGCCACCAGCAGCGCGGGCGAGAGCAAGACGATCAGCGCGCAGCTTTTCCGCATCGCCGATCCCGCGGGCGAGGCGAAGCGCAGCGTGACGCAGACCTTCGCCGCGCCCGATCGGCTGGCGACCGCGCAGCATGAGCTGGCGGACAAGCCGACCAGCAGCACCGCCACCGTAACGGGATCGTCGGGCGGCAAGCCCACGATCGAGACGAAGAAGAATTACGACGTCCATGCCGACACCATCACGGCCGCCATCGTCACCGATGCGCAGGGCTACAGCTATACGGTCGGCACGACGAAGGGCGATGTCGGCACCAACCTGTCGAACGGCCACGACAATCTGTTCCTCACCAAGACGGACGGCAACGGCAATATCGTCTGGCAGCGCAGCCTCGGCGCGGCGGGCACGTCGAGCGGGGCGGCGATCAGCCTCGCGCCCGATGGCGGGGTGGTCGTCGCCGGCACGGTGAACGGCAGCTTCGATGGGCGCAACAGCGACGGCGACATGGTCGTCGCGCGGTTCAACGCATCGGGCGACGAGCTGTTCGCCACCGCCGTTCCCGCGTTGGGCGCGGATGCCGCGCGCGCGGTGACGGTGGGCGCGGACGGCTCCATCTATGTCGGCGGCAAGGTTTCCGGCGCGGGCGGCGGAGACGCCTTCATCGCGCGGATCGACACCACCGGCCACATCGCCGACCGCTACACCTTCCCCGACGGCGGCCGCGATACCGTGACCGCACTGGCGACCGACGCGGACGGCAACCTGCTCGCGCTCACGTCCAGCGACGGCGTCGCCACGTTGCGCAAGCTGCAGGCCGGCGCGCCGGGGACTGAGCTGGGATCGATCGCGATCGGCACGGCGGACGCGCGCGCGATCGCGGTCGGCGCGGACGGATCGATCGCGATCGGCGGGGCGACGAGCGTCGCGCTGTCCGGCAATCAGGCGAACGCCCCGGCGGGCGGACGCGACGGCTTCGTCGCGCGGATCGACGCGGGCCTGTCCCAGGCCAGCGTCACCTATCTGGGCACCGGGGCGGAAGATCAGGTCGACAGCGTCGCCTTCATCGGCGGCGCGATCTACGCGGGCGGGCGCACCACCGGCACGCTCGGCGCGGCGCGCCTGGGCGCCACCGACGGCTTCGTCGCGCGGATCGACGCCGGCACCGGCGCGATCGCGAACATCGACCAGTTCGGCCAGTCCGGCATGCGGACCGAGCCGGTGATGGTGTCGGCCGATATCGGCGGAGGCAGCGCGGTTTCGGCGCTCGGCTTCGCGCGCGGCACGCTCAACCCGCCGGTTTCCAGCCGCGTGACGACACTGACCGGGGCGAACGCGGGCGACAGCTTCGCGATCCGCCTCGACAACGGCGCCCTGCGCCGGATCGAGATCACCGCCGACGACACGCTGGAGACGCTCGCCTCCCGCATCCGCGCGATCACCGGATCGAAAGCCACCATCACCACCGTGGCGGTGAAAGGCCAGCAGACGCTGTCGATTACGATGAAGGCGGGCCATTCGCTGCAACTGGCCGCCGGCCCGGAGGGCAGCGACGCGCTGGCGCGGCTGGGCATGACGCCGCAGCAGATTTTCGCCGCGCCGGCCCGGAGCGGCAATGCGCCGAAGGTCACGCCCGGCGGCAATTTCAGCCTCGGGCTGAGCAGCGCGCTCAACCTGAGCACGCTGGACGACGCCAAGGCCGCGCTCGCCAAGCTGACCGGCGCGGTGTCGATGAGCCAGACGGCCTATCGCTCGCTTTATTGGGACGACGGCAAGGCGCTGATGGTCGACGGCACGAGCACGAAGGCCGGCAAATCGAAAAGCTCGACCGCGATCCAGGAAGCGCAGCTCGCCAACTACACCGCCGCGCTGAAGCGGCTGTCGAGCGGCAATTCCAGCATCTTCTCTTTCTAAGGACGCTCAAGATGGACATGCCCCCGCTGATCAACGGCATCCGCCGCCAGATGAAGACCCTGGCCGAGCGCCAGCGCGTCATCTCCCAGAACATCGCCAACAGCGAGACGCCGGGATACAAATCCCGCGCGGTGGCGGACGCCGACTTCTCCGATCTGGTGAGCAACGGCCGGATGACGGTGGCGAAGCCGCGCGTCGAGCTGACCGGCGCGATGAAGGGGCTGGGCGCGGTGCAGCCGGCCGGCGGCAACATCCTGCTCGATCGCGACATCAGCGAGACCAAGCCGGACGGCAACAACGTCACGCTGGAGGACCAGTTGCTCCGCATGGGCGAGGTGCAGGCGGATTTCACCGCCATGACCAACCTCTATCGCAAGCAGATCCAGATGCTGAAGACGGCGCTGGGCAAGAGCAGCGGCTGATCCCCGCGCTCTTCCGGGCCGCAAGCAAGCAGGGGCGCCGCACATCCGGTGCGGCGCCCCTTTTCCATGCAGCCGAACAGGGTTGGGGGACCAGCCGGCTGCCGGAACCCTTCCTCGGCGCCCTTCTACAACCGCGCGTTGACGGAGATCGGCGCGGGCACGTCCATGCCGCCGATCCCGCCGCTCGCCTCGTAGACGGTGCTGCGCCGGCCGGAGAGGCGCTGCGCCTCCGCCGCGATGGCGGCCATCATCTCGGCCGACAGGTCGATCTGCCGCGCGAGGATATCGGCATTGGCGGCGGACGCCTCGCGCAGCGACTGGCTGGCGGCGGCGAGCTTCTCGCGCTCCTCCGGCGCGATGCGCTCCGCCCAGTCGTCGGGCGCCTCGCGCTTCATCCGCGCGATTTCCGTCTCGATCCGCCCCGTCAGCCGCAACTTGGCGTTCGCCAGTTCCGGCAGGCCCGGATGATAAGGCGCGCGCGTCAACTGATCGGTTTCCTCCGCCATGATGGCGGTGAGCGATTCCATCGCATCGAGGAGCATGGTCGTCATCATCGTCCCTGCTGAAGTTTGATTATCTGGTCCAGCACCTGCGGCGCGATGCCGATGCCGCCGGCGCGCGCGATCTCGCCGCCGATCTTCTCGGCCAGCACGCCGCGGAATATCTGCTCGCCGTTGCCGCCGGAAAATTCGCCCTGATCGACGCTGTCGAGCATCATCCGCGTCATCTGGCCGATGAACACGGCCTCGAAATCGCGCGCGGCGGCGATGTCCTTCGGCTTCGCTTCCGGGTGGCGCTGCGCCAGCGCGGCGGATGTGGAGATCGCGTCCGCCATCACTGCACCTCGATCTCGGCCTGGAGCGCGCCCGCGCTCTTCACGGCCTGAAGGATGGTGATGAGGTCGCGCGGGCTGACGCCAAGGGTGTTCAGCCCCGAAACCAGCGACCTGAGCGTAGCGCCATCGACCATGGCGAGGCTCGCGCCGTTCCCGTCGTTCACCTGCACGCTGGTGCGCGGCACGGTGGTGGTCTGCCCGCCGGAGAAAGGCGCGGGCTGCGAGACCTGCGGCGTTTCCGTCACGCTGATCGTAAGCCCGCCCTGCGCGATGGCCACCGGGGTGATGCGCACGTCCGCGTTCATCACCACCGTGCCGGAAGCCTCGTTGATGACGATCCGCGCCTGCTGGTCGACCCGCACCTCCAGATCGCCGACGCGCGTCACCAGATCGATGACGTTGCCGGAAAATCCGCCGCCGGGCGCAACCTCCACCGTCGCCGGATCGAGCACCTGCGCGCTGCCGGGATAGCGGCCGTTGATCGCGGTCGCGATGCGATCGGCGGTGACGAAATCGGGGTTCTTCAGCGCCAGCTTCAAACTGTCGGCGGAGCGCAGCTTATAGGGCACCTCGCGCTCGATGATCGCGCCGCCCGCGATCCGCGCGGAAGTGGTGACGCCACGGCTGACGCTCGCCGCCTGCCCGCGCCCCTTGAAGCCGGAAACCGCGACATTGCCCTGCGCCACCGCGTAGATCTCCCCGTCCAGCGCGCGCAGCGAGGAGGCGATCAGCGTGCCGCCCTGAAGGCTGGTCGCATCGCCCATCGCGGCGACCTGCACGTCGATCCGCGATCCGGCGCGCGCGAAGGGCGGCATGGTCGCGGTGATCGAGACGGCGGCGACATTCTGCGTCCGCATCTGCGTGCCGCGGATGTTGACGCCCATGCGCTCCAGCATCGCCTGGAGCGATTCCTCCGTGAAGGGCGTGTTGCGGATGCGATCGCCCGTGCCCGCGAGGCCGACCACGAGGCCGTAGCCGACGAGCTGGTTCTCGCGGACGTTCTCCACGTCGACGATATCCTTGATCCGTGTCTGCGCGAGCGCGGCGGAGGGAATCGCCAGTCCGGCGAGAAGGCTTGCGAGGGGAAGGGCTAGGCGCAGCATGAACCTTACGACAGTGGATAATCCGCGATAGGCTCATTATAGGATGACAGGCGCCATCGTGGCGGGAAGGACACGGAAATCATGCGGATCGACTCTCTGCCGCCGCTTCTGGCCCGCAGCCTGACGGAAGCACTGCCCAGGGCGCAGGCCGCTTTCTCCCCCACGGAGGAGCATGCCGCGCCGGCCGCCGCTCCAGCCACGGCGGCCGCCATGCCGGGGACGCAGACGAACCCCGTGCCCTCGGTCGCGATGCTGGTGACGATGGCCGCCGTGGACGACGGGAAGGAACGCCGCCGCCGCATCGCGGAAGACGCCGCGCGCGGCCTCGACGCGCTGGAGCGGCTGCATCGGGAGCTGGTGTCCGGCGCCGCCAGCCCGGCGCGCCTGGCGGAGATCGCGCAATGGTCCCGCGACCACGCCGTCTCCGAAGACCCGACGCTCGCCGCGCTGCTGAAGGACATCGACCTGCGCGTGCGGGTGGAGCTGGCGAAGTTCGATATCGAGGCTTGAGGGGACCGGCGGAGCGCGCCTTCACCCCGCCTTGCGCCGCGCGATGCGCATCACGTAGCTGATGACTTCCGCCACCGCCGCATAATGTTCCACCGGGATCGGGCGGTCCACTTCCGCGCTTGCATAAAGGGCGCGGGCGAGCGGGCGGTTTTCCACCAGCGGGATGCCGTGCTGGCCCGCGATCTCGCGGATGCGCAACGCCATGCCGTCCACGCCCTTCGCCACCACCACCGGCGCGGCCATCTCGCCATGGTCGTATTGCAGCGCCACCGCATAATGGGTGGGATTGGTGATGACGACGCTGGCCTTGGGCAGGTTGGCCATCATCCGGCCCCGCGCGCGCTGCATCTGGATGCTGCGGATCTTCGCCTTGATCTTGGGATCGCCCTCGTTCTGCTTGAACTCGTCGCGGACCTCCTGGAGGCTCATCCGCATCCTTTTCAGGAAAGCGCGGCGCTGCCACACCAGATCGAACAGCGCGAGCGCCGCCACCAGCGCGGCCACCGGGCGCAGCATCGCCATGACGATGCCGTGCGCGACATCGAGGCCCTCCGCCGGGTCCGCGCCGACCAGCCGCTCGATCCCGCTGGCGTGCGGCCATGCGATCGCCGCGGCCACCCCGCCGACGAGGCAGAGCTTGGCCAGCGTCTTCAGGAATTCCATCAGCGCGCGCTTTCCGAACATGCGGGCAAGGCCGCTCGCCGGATTGAGCTTCGACCAGCGCGGCTTGACGCGCGACCAGGCGATCATCGGCCGGCCCTGAAGCAGGCCGCCGAGCAGCGCGATGACGAACAGGGTCGCCAGCACCGGCAGCAGCGCCATCGCCACCGAGCCCATCAGCCCGGCGGCGAAATCCTGCGCGCCGTCCGGCGTCAGGCGGAAATCCTCGGCCCCGCCCCACAGGCGGACGAAGATCGCGCGCATCGCGCCCAGCATCTGCACGCCCACGCCGCCGACCACGACCAGTATCGCGGCGAACATCGCGGCGTGCCGCACCTCCGGCGCCATCGGCACGTCGCCCTTGCGGCGCGCGTCGGCGAGTTTCTTGTCCGTCGGTTCCTGGGTCTTGTCTTCGTCCGATCCGCCGCCGGCCATCACCAGCCTCCCAGCATCATCTCGCCGGCGGAGCGCCCGAACGCGCTCAGCACCGCGCCGATCGTCGCCGCCGCCAGGCTCATCCCCAGAAGCAGGTTGAGCGGCTGCGCGATGAAGAACACCTGTATGCCCGGCGCGATGCGCGCCGCCAGCGCCAGCACCACGTTGAACACCATGCCGTAGATCAGCAGCGGCACGGCGAGGCTGACGCCCAGCGTCATGGACCGTTCCACGGCCGCGACCGCAAGCTCCGCGAAATCGCGCATCGGCGGCATCCCGCCGACGGGAAAGCTGGCATAGCTGTGGACGATCGCGCCCAGCCACAGGTGATGCACCTGCATCCCCAGGCACACCAGAGCAGCCGCCATGCCGACGAACCGCGCGAGGATCGGCGTCTGGCCGTTCTGCGAAGGATCGAACATCACGGCGGTGGACAGGCCGATCTGCATGGAGACGATCGCGCCGGCCGTGGTGGCGGCGAAGAACAGGATGCGCACGATCATCCCCATCGCCAGCCCGGTCATCAGCTCCGCGATCAGGATCAGCGGCAGCACGCCGCCCGCCTCCACCGCCGCGCGCGCGGGCGCGCCGACCAGGGGGTAAAGCGCCGCGCTCATCGCGAAGCCGATCATCAGCCGCACGCGCGCCGGCACTGCATCCTCGCCGAAGACGGGAAGCAGCATCAGCACCGCGCCGATGCGGGCATAGACGATGAAGAACGCCGATACGACCGGCGCGAGATCCACGGGCATCGCGCCGTCAGCCGCCGGAGACGATCAGGTCACTGATCCGCGCCATGAAATCGGCGAGCGCCCGGCCGATCATCGGCATGGTGAGCAGCAGGACGAGACCCATGGAAAGCAACTTCGGCACGAAGGTCAGCGTCGCTTCCTGCACCTGCGTCAGCGACTGGAACAGGCCGATGGCGGTGCCGACGATCATCGAGGTGACGAGCAACGGCCCCGCGATCGTCAGCACCAGCATCAGCGCCGATTGCGCCAGCGCGAATATCTGCGCGGGCAGCATCAGATCTGCATGCGCATGATGTCGGAATAAGCGCCGACCACGCGATCGCGCACCGCCACCATCGTGTCGAGCGCGGTCTCCGCCGCGCCGATCGCGGTGACGACGTCGATCAGGTCGCCCTTGCCCGCCACCTGCATCGCGGAGGCCTTCTCCGCCGTGCGGAGCTGCTCCGCCGTGCCGGACACGAGCGACTGCACCATCTCGCCGAAGCCGGCGCCTTCGTCGTTGCCGCCGCCCGCGTCGCCGGTTCCGGCGGCGGGCATCTTCGCGGCGGAAGCGATCGAACCCGTACGGCCATAGGCCGACATTGCATCGAGAGCGTTGATCGACATGGAATTTCCCTTCAGGCTCATTTCAGAAGATCGATCGTGCGCATCGTCATCGACTTGGCGGCCTCGATCGCATTGAGATTGGCTTCGTAGCTGTGCTGCGCCGCCTTCATGTCAGCGGCCTCGACCAGGCCGTTGACATTGGGCTTCAGCACATAGCCGCCGGCATCCGCCGCCGGATGGCCGGGCTGATAGATGCGGACGAAATCGCTGTTGTCCGTCTCGATCGAGCGCACCTTCACGCCATTGGCGCCGTTGGCGCGGTCCACGGCGGCGGCGAAGCTGGCGACGCGGCGGCGATAGGGCGCGCCGCCGGGCGTCTCGGCGACCGAATCCTGGTTGGCGAGATTCTCCGCGATCACCCGCATCCTGAGCGATTGCGCGCGCAGGCCGGAGGCGGAGATGCCGAGCGAGGTCTTGAGGTCCATCGATGATGCTCCACGAATGGCCGCACGGGCCGTTTCCCCATTGTAGGCAAATTTTGCCGCATCCAGCCGCTCGACCGAAAAAACTTCCTAGAAAACTCCATGAAAGGACATTCCCATGTCAGTGCTTGATGGAGTGATGGTCGACCTGTCGGTCGTCCTTGGTTCGGCGGAGGTGCCGATCCGCCAGATTTTGCAGATGAGCCGGGGCGCGATGATCCCGCTCGATCGCGGGCAGGACGATCCCACGCTGGTCTATGCCAATGAGGAGCTGGTCGCCGAAGGGCGCGTGCTGGTGGACGGCGAGGTGATGTCGCTCGAAATCTCGCGCATCATGCAGAAGCCGCGCCCGTGACGGACCTGCTGTCGCTGCTGCGCACGCTGGGCGCGCTGGGGCTGGTGCTCGGGATGCTCTGGGGCGCGCTATGGGCCG
>JASGGR010000089.1:0-13119 GCA_047602705.1 Sphingomonas bacterium
ACGGTCGCGGCAACCGCCGCCGCGCCGCCCGCGCTTGCCAGAATCGCGCGGCGGCTGACATTGTTGTTGCCCATGGGCCTCTCCTTCATTTTCCTCCCCGATCGTATCGCCGGGGAGCATGCGTGCCGTTTGCGGCGCGTTCCTATTCCGCGCCCAGTTCCCTGCGCACGATCCGCGCGCCCTCCACCATCGCGGCGAGCTTGGCATAGGCCACGTCGCGCGCGTGGTATTTCATCCCGCAATCCGGCGCGATCCACAGCCGGTCGCTGGAAACGTGGCGCAGGGCCTCGCGGATGCGCGAGGCGATCAGCTCCGGCGGTTCGATCTCGTTGTGCGACAGGTCGAGCACACCATACATGATGATCTTGTCCGGCAGTTCGGCGAGGATCGACGGGTCCAGCCCCGGCTGCGCCGCCTCCACCGATATCACGTCGATGCGCGAGCGGTTCAGCTCGGTCAGGAAATCATAAGCCTTGGGCTTGGCCGCCTGATTGCCGTGCACCAGCGCATAGCCGAAGCAGATGTGCAGCGCGGTGGTGCCGTTCACGCCGTCCAGCGCGCGGTCGATCGCGGCGAGCGCATAGTCGCGTGCGTCGTTCGCGCGGGCCTGAAGATAAGGCTCGTCGAGCTGCACCACGTCCACGCCGGCCGCGAACAGATCCCTGATCTCCGCGTTCACCGCATCGGCATAATCCATCGCGAGGTCGGCGTCGGTCTGGTAATAATCGTTCTGCGCCTGCTTGGTCATCGTGAACGGGCCGGGCAGTGTGAGCTTCACCGGTTTCGACGAATGGCGCTTGAGGAACTCGGCGTCCTGCACCTCGATCCCGCCGATGCGGCGGATCGGCCCGGCGACGCGGGGCGCGGGATTGGGCTTGCCGGTGCGATCCATCGCGACGCCCGGATTGTCGATATCGATCCCGCTCAGCGCATTGGCGAGGCGGTTGGAATAGCTTTCGCGCCGCATCTCGCCATCGCCGACGATGTCGATCCCGGCCAGTTCCTGGTCGCGGATCGCGACAAGTGTCGCGGCCTCCTGCGCGTCGGCCAGCCACGGCTCGGGGACGCGCCACAATTCCTGCGCGCGGGTGCGCGGCGGCAGGCTTGCCTTCAGCCGCTCGCGGTCGATCAGCCAATCCGGCTGGGGATAGCTGCCGACGATCGTCGTGGGCAGGAGAGGAGTGTCGGCCATGTCAAACCTATGCGGAAAAGTGATGCCGGAAGGATACTTAGCAATGTAAGTTACTGCAAGCGCCGGGAGCCGCGCGTACAAAAAACCCGGCTCGCGCCGGGGGAGGGAATCTGGAGGAAAAAGGGGAGCGATCGTCCGCCGCTCCCCTGTCCAATTCACTTGGCGGGCGCCAGCTCCGCCACGTCATTCTGCGCCAGCGCCTTCTGGACGATCATGCCTTCCTGCTTCTTGCCGTCCGCGGTGACGGGATCGTGCGCCACATCCGCGTCGGTGAACTCCTTGGTCCAGGCCGCGAATTCCAGGCATACGCCGTCGGGATCGAAGAAATAGACCGAGCGGACGAACACATCGTCGTGCATGTGATCGGAAGTCTGCGTTTCCGAATTGTCGTGGTTCAGGATCTTGGTGACCTCGATCCCCTTGCTCTTGAGCCGATCGTAATATTCGTCGAACTTCTCGGCCGGGACGTTGAACGCGATATGGTTCATCGAACCGTGCGCGGACATGAAGTTGCCCAGGGTAGGCAGCGCCGCGGGGGCGGAGATGCCCGGGTGCGCTTCCGGCGCGCCGGAGAACCAGAAGAAGGCGAGGCTGTCGCCATTGCCCATGTCGAAGAAGAAATGTTGTCCGCGATTGCCCGGCAGGTCGATCGTCTTGACCAGCGGCATTCCCAGCACGTCGCGGTAGAAAGCCACGGTGCGCGCCATATCCTTGCACACCAGCGCCAGATGGTTGACGCCCTTGAATTCGAATTGGGTGTTGGCGGCCGGCATCATCCGTCTCCTCTTGCGATCGGGACAGGGTCGGATACGACTCGCCCCATCTTGTTCATTGTCTGGAACCTAGCATCATACACGATAATCGTCAACGAAATTGACGGTTATCGTGAAGGACGCGCGCTCAGGAAGTCGGCCGCGTCGAAACCTTCCGGGGCGGCGACTTCGGTGATCGGGTCGTCGCGATCGTCGAATTCCATCCGCAGCGCGCGGGTGATGACCGCGTGCATGTCGTAAAGACAGGTGATGTAGGTGAATTCGAAAATCTGCTCGTCGTCCCAGAAGGTCTTGAGCGTCTCGAACACCTGCCTGGGCACCCGTCCGCCCGCCTGCGCCAGGCAATCGGCATAGGCCAGCACCGCGCGCTCCTGCGCATCATAGCAATCGGCGACCGTCCAATACGGAATCGCGGCGATCTTCTCCTCGCTCACGCCCAGCCCGCGCAGCGACTTGCAATGCTGCGAGAAGACGAACTGGCTGCCCTTCACCCAGCCCGCGCGGGTCTGACCGAGCTCGCGCAGCACCGGGGAGATGCGGCGGCTGGGATGGCGATAGACCGCGAAGCCGTCCACCGCATGCTTGAAGATGTCGGGCGCCAGCGCGTAGACGGTCCACCAGTCCCCCGGCGTGCCGGTCGCGGTGCCCGGCTCGGCGACGGGATCGCGATCGCCGAACAGCCGATTGTAATAGGCAAGGACGGTTTCGTCCGTCACCTCGCCGCGCGGCACCTGTCGCAACACCGGCATGATCCTCTCCTCTCAGGCGAATTTCCGGAATTCGGCAACGTGGGCCGAATCGAAATATTCGTCCAGCCGGGTGATCTTGCCGTTCGCGACGCGGCAGACGATCACGCAGGGCAGGCGCACCGCGACGCCGTCGTGCACGCGATTGCCCGTCAGCGCATGTTGCTGGACGAAGCCGTCGGCGAACACCTCCACCCGGCGTTCGGCATAGCTGCGGTTGGCGATGCGCGCGACCATGCCGGCCAGCGTCTTGGCGGTATCCGCCGGGGTGACGATCTTCTCGTCGGTATTGTGCCAGATTTCCGCATCGGGCGCGAAGCATGCCTGCATCGTGGAAATGTCGCCCTGCTCGATCGCGTCGAAAAGGCTCCTCGCCAACGTGCGGATCTCGTTCTCGGTCATCTCTCTCTCCTGTCCGATATCTTTCCCGATGCTCAGAATTTCACGCCCGCCTCGATCGCGATGTTGCGCGGCGGATCGATGAACATGATCGCGCGCGGCGTGTTCGTGATCGGGAAAGGCAGGCGGAAGGAACTGCCGGTGGTCAATATGTTGGTCAGGTTCTTCCCGATCAGCGCGATATGCCAGCGCTCGTCCTGCGGGGCGAACTGGATGCGCAGATCGAGCTTCGCATAGCCCTTCTGATAACCATAAGTCGGGCTTTGATCGTCGGAATCGAAGAAGCCCGACCGCCCGCCGACCAACGCCGTACCGTCCAGCTTGTAATCGCTGATGTCGACCCGGCCGTGGACCGAGACGTTGCCCGTGAACTTCGACGTATAGGGCAGGCGATAGCCCGCGAGGTTGTTGTTCAGGAAGCTGTTGGGCCGGCTCGGATCGGAGATGGTGGAATCGCACACGCTGGTCGGCTGGATCGCAAGGCACGCCGCGCCCGGATAATTATCGTATTTGATATCCTGATAGGCGGCTGACGCGGTGATATCGAAATATTTGCTCGGCGCGATGCGCAGCGATCCTTCCACGCCCTTGGACGTTGCCGCCGCCGCATTCTTGGTGATGTAGGTGAGCGCGTTCGGATCGTAGCCCGACGTCTGGAGGTTGGTGAACTTCGTGTCATAGACCGACACGTTCAGCGTCGCCCGGCCATCCCACAGGGTCGATTTGAAACCGGCTTCCCAGTTGCGCGAGCGTTCGGGCTTGTAGATGAACGTGGAGTTGGTGGTGCCGACGGTGTTCGACACGAAGCCGCCGGATTTCGAGCCGCGGCCATAGACTGCATAAAGCATCAGGTTGCGCGAGACGTCATACTGGATGGTGATCGACGGATCGGCCAGCCCCTCGCTGATCGAGCCGGAGGCGGAGGTGGAGGGCTTGTACAGCCCGCCATCGAGCAGCACCGGGCCGAGGAATTGTCCTTGCTTGTGCGTGTTGGTGTAGCGGATGCTGCCGATCAGGCGCAGGCCCGCTGTCGGCCGCAAGGTCGCCTGCGCAAAGGCGGAAAGCGTCCGCGCCTGCTGCGAGAAATACGTCTGGTTCATCGAATAGAGACCGGATGGGAAATAGGCGCTGATCGGGAAATCATATCCAAGATACGGATCGACGTGATAGCGCGACGTGTCGTAATAGCCGCCGATCACATATTCCAGGGTTCCGCCGGTCGGCGAAAGCAGGCGGATCTCCTGTGAGAATTGTTTGAAGTTCTCCGGATATTTATTGTAAACGGAATTCTCGACGATCGCCCCGCTCGGCGCCTGCTGGTCGAAGTAATTGGTCACCTGGCCGTCGAACCACGAATAGCCGGTGATCGAGGTGAGCGTGTGGGTGCCGACCTTGAGATTTGCGGTGACGGAGCCGAGCACCGAACGGTTGGTATAGCCTTCCTGACCGAGCGGGCTGTTCACCGTATAGCGCGTGAGCTTCGGCTGCTGCGCCGTGTTCACGGGGCTGGAGACGCCCAGGCCGCCGATGCGGTTGTAGTTCGAATATTCGAGCTTGGCGGAAAGGTCGAAATTGTCCGTCGGCTCCCACAGGGCGCTCAGGCGGACGAGCTGCAGCTTGTTGCGCGGATCATCCTTCCCGGTGCCGAGGTTCTTGATATAGCCTTCCTGATCCTGCAGCCGGGTGGCCACGCGCACGGACAAGGTGTCGGTGACGGGGCCGGAGACATAGCCGGTCAGGTCCAGCCCCTGGAGGTCGAAATTATAGGTGGCGGTAAGCCCGGCCTCCACCGTCTTGGTCGGCCCCGCGCTGACCACGCTGATCGCGCCGGCGGGCGTGTTCTTGCCGTAGAGCGCGCCCTGCGGGCCGCGCATCACCTCCACGCGGGCCACGTCGAAGAAGGGGTTCAGCGCCTGGCGCATCTTCCCCGCGTAAACCCCGTCCATATAGACGCTGACCGCCTGATCGAACGAGAAATTCTGCGGCGGGGAGCCGAAGCCGCGGATGTAGATCGTGTCGTTGCCGTTCGTCTGCTGCACGAACATGTTGGGCACGTAATTCTGCACCGCCTTGAAATCGGCGGCGGAGAAATCGGCCACTTTCTGCCCCGACACCACCTCCATGGAGATGGGCACGTCCTGCAGCCTCTGTTCGCGTTTCTGCGCGGTGACGACGATGTCGCTTCCCGAATCCGGCGTGGCGGCAGGAGGCGTCGATTCGCTCTGGGCCAGGGCTGCGCCGGGCACGAAGATGAGCGCTGATGCGGCGATTCCCGCCAGCAGGACGCCGAATTGACGGGTCATACAGATCCTCTCCTGAAATGACGGCGATGCGCCTTGTTTTCTATTTAACTTAGGATACGAACTATCTGCAACCGAGTCCAGCAGGAGAATCGCGATGAGGGCACAAACGCACGGCGCGCCGGGGGATCATATCTGCACGGTGGATTTCCATGTCGGCGGCGGGATCATCCCGATCGGCGCCTCCCCGTTCGGGGATCGGCGGATCGGCTATATCACCGGCGGAAAATTCGAAGGCCCCCGCCTCTCGGGCGAGGTGCTGCCGGGCGGCGGCAACTGGTCCGTCGGCGGCAGGCTGGGGGAGGGAGCGTCGGTCGGCACGCTGGATGCCCGCGCGATCCTGCGCACGGATGACGGGGCGCTGATCTACATGAATTATTTCGGCCGCAGCGTGGTGCCGGACGATGTGCGGCGCGAGTTCGCCGATCCGGCGCTGGCCTCGCCGGTCGATCCGTCGCGTTACTATCTGCGCATCGCGGCGGTGTTCGAAACGGCGAGCGCGGACCATGCGTGGCTGAACGGCACGCTCGTGGTGGGCGTGGGCGAGCGCACCGATCTGGGCGCGCGTCACCGGCTCTACGCGGTGCGCTGAGGGAAGGCTAACCCCGGTCGATCCATTCGGTCAGCAGCGCGGTGGTGCGCTCCGCGGCTTCCACCGTCGGCAGATGCCCCACGCCCGGCAGCGTCTCGATCGCCGCGCCCGGTATCGCGTCCAGCATCTCCTGCTGCTGCTCCACGGTGGTGATGCCGTCGGCATCGCCGCGGATCAGCAGCACGGGCGCGCGGATCGCGCCCAATGCCGGGCGGCTGTCGATCCGGCCCATGATCGCGCGCTGCTGGCGCAGGAAGGTTTCCGCGCCCGTATCCGCCGCCATCCGCCGCGCGAGCGCGAGCAGGCCGGCGTCATCCCGCTTTTCCGGCGGGAAGAGCATCGGGATACGCTCCTCGATCACCTGTTCGAACCGGCCGGATTCGACCAGATCGATATAGCCCTGCCGCCGCGCCGTCTGCGCCGGGCCGTCGGCGGACGCGAGCGTGGCGATCAGCGCGAGCCGCGCCACACGCTCCGGCGCGCGGCGCATCACCTCGAACGCGACGAAGCCGCCCATGGCGTGCGCGACCAGCGCGAAACGCTCCGGCGCTTCATCGAGCAGCCGCGTCGCCATGCCGGCGATCGTGTCGTCGTGCCGGTGATCGGCGTGGCGCACATCGCGGCCCGCCCATGCGGCGCGCTGCGGAGTCCATGTCTCCTCCGTCAGCAACTGGCCGGAAGCGAGGACGATGGGAAGGCCGGTCATCAGATCACCCGATTGAGCAAGGGTTCGCCCGCCGCAAGCCGGCGGACGTTTTCAGCCGCCGCGGCAAGGCTGCGCGCCAGCGTTTCCGGTGTCTGCCACGCGACATGCGGGCTGACGACGACATTGGGCAGGCCGAGCAAGGGATCGGCGGGGTCGGCCGGCTCATGCGCGAAAACATCCAGCCCCGCGCCGCGCAGATGGCCGGAGCGTAGCGCCTCCGCCAGCCGCGCCTCGTCCACCAGCCCGCCGCGCGCGACGTTGATCAGCACCGCGCCGCGCTTCATCGCCAGCGGATCGACCAGATTGGCCGTCTCCCCGGTCAGCGGCACATGGAGCGAGACGACATCGGCTTGCGCCAGTAGATCGGCGAGCGGAAGCTGCCGCCACGGCGAATCCGCGTGTGGGGAGCGCGCGGTGAACACCACCTCCGCCCCCAGCGCCTCCAGCGCGCGGGCGAGGCGCGAGGCGCTGTTGCCCATGCCGACAAGGCCGACCACGCGGCCCGAAACCTCGCCCATCGAATCGAGCGTGTCGGACGGCACCGCCCATTGCCCGTCGCGCGTCGCCGCATCCAGCGCCACGGTGCGCCGCAGCACTGCGAGCAGCAGCGCGAGCGCACATTCCGCCACCGCCTGCGCGTTGACGCCGGGCATGTTGCATACCGCGATCCCGCGCGCCTTCGCCGCCTCCAGCGCGATCGTGTTGACGCCCACGCCGAGCTTCTGGATCAGCCGCAGCGACGGCGCGGCCTGAATCGCCTCCGCCGTCACGGGGGCGAGAACGTGGAGCAGCACCTCCGCATCGCCCGGCGGCGATCCGGGCGCGACGTTGCGCACCGCGCCCGCGCCGAACATCGCATCGATCTGCGCCTGGAAGCCCGCGCTGGGGATGGTGTCGATCGCGAGGCGCACGGCTCAGCCCAGACGCGCGGCGACCGGCGCGGCGAAGGCCGATGCGCCCGCGAACACCGCGTCCGCGCCCATCTCCTCCTCGATCCGCAGCATCTCGTTCCACTTCGCCATCCGTTCGGAACGGGTGAAGGAGCCGACCTTGAGCTGCCCCGCATCCCAGCCGGTGGAGAGGTGTGCGATCGTCACGTCCTCCGTCTCGCCGGAACGGGCGGAGACGATCATGCCCCAGCCCTGCGCGCGCGCGGCCTCCAGCGCTTCATGCGCCTCGGTGACGGTGCCGATCTGGTTGACCTTGATGAGCGCGGCGTTGCACGCCTTCGCCTCCGCCGCCCTGGCGACGCGCGCGGCATTGGTGACGAGCACGTCGTCGCCGATCACCTGCACATGGTCGCCGACCGCGCGCGTCACCGCCGCCATGGTCGCGAAATCGTCCTGCGAGGCGGGGTCCTCGATCGAGAGGATCGGGTAGCGCTTCGTCCAGCCGATCACCTCCTCCGCCATCGCCGCGCCGTCGAGCCTGCGGTCGTCGAGCGACAGGCGATAGCCGCCCGCGTCGCCCAGCTCGTTGGCGGCAATGTCGAGCGAGATGAACACATCCTCGCCCGGCTTGTGCCCGGCCAGCTCGATCGCCCTGGTCAGCGTGTCGAGCGCCTGTTCGTTGGAGGAGAAATTGGGCCACCACCCGCCTTCGTCCGCCACGCCGGAGAGCGGGCCCATCGCCTCCATCAGCTTTCCGGCTGCGCGATAGACGTCGTCGGTGATCTCCAGCGCGCGGCGGAAGCTGCCGGCGCGCGGCGCCATCACCATGAAATCCTGGATGTCGGTGCGCCGCCCGGCGTGCGCGCCCCCGCCGAAGATCTGGATCTCGGGCAGCGGCACGCGCACCTTGCGGCCGCTCGCGAGATAGCGCCACAGCGGGAGGCGCTCGGAGGCCGCCGCCGCGTGCAGCACCGCCATCGACACCGCGACCAGCGCGTTGCCGCCGAGCCGCTCCTTATTGGGCGTGCCGTCCAGCGCCACAAGCGCGCGGTCGATCGCGGCCTGGTCGCGCGCGTCCATGCCGGTGAGCGCGGGCGCGATCTCCGCGGCGACATTCGCCACCGCTCGCGCGACGCCCATGCCACCGAAGGCCTCGCCACCGTCGCGCAGGTCGATCGCCTCATGCGCGCCGCGCGACGCGCCGGCCGGGGCGATGGCGCGGCCGATCGCCCCGTTTGCGAGCCGCACCTCGGCTTCCACGGTGGGGCGGCCGCGCGAATCCCAGAGCTGGCGGGCGAGGATCGAGGCGATAGCGTGGGTCATCAATGCTCCGTGGACCAGTTGGCGATCAGTGCGTCGATCGCGGGGGATGCGTCGAGAAGCGCCAGCGCGCGGGCGCGCACCATTTGCTTCGCTGCATCGTCGAGATAGGGGGCAGGCGACTTGCCCTCCACGCGGGCGAGCAGCAGCGCCGCGACCAAGGCGCCCGCGCGGGCGGCGAGATCGGCGGCAGGCTCCCATGCAACGCCCGCGAGATAGGTGTCGGCCATGGCGGCGGCGGATCGCTTCAGCGCCGCCGCATGAGGCGCGAGCCAGATCGTCTTGAGCAGCAGGTGCGTGGCGCAGAAGGCGAGGTCGAACGCCGGATCGCCATAGACCGCGCATTCCGCATCGAGGATCACCGCCCCTTGCGGCCCGCACAGGATGTTCTTCGGGCTGACGTCTCCATGGACCAGCGCCGTGCGGCGGCCCTGCAGGTCGTCGGCGATGGCGGTGAGCCGCGCGGACGCCTCCGGCCGGTTGGCGGCGACGTGGCGCAGGAAGGGGGAGATGCGCAGCGCGTCGAACAGGTCCATGCTGTCGAAGGCGCGCGCGTCCTCCGCATTGCCGGCGGTCGCGGTGTGGATGCGCGCGAGATCGCGGCCGAGGCCGGACGCGAAGGCCGGATCGGCGCGGCCCGCGATCAGCTCGTCGCGCCACACCGGATGCGCCTCCGGTTCCAGCCAGGCGAGCGCGAAGAGATGCTCGGCCGGCACCTCGGCCACCACTAGCGGCGCCAGGCGCGGGTCGATCCCATGCGCGCGGCGCAGCCAGCGCACCTCGTTCTCGGCGCGCTCCACCGGCGCGCGCCAGTCCGCCGCGACGCGCAGTTTCGGCAGCGCGCGCTTGACGACGATCGGCGGCCGCTCCCCGATCCGGGCGAGCCACACGTCGCACGAGACTCCGCCGGAAAGCGGGGTGAGCGTCACCGCCTCGCCGGCCGGCGCGATGCCGGCGCGGCGAAGCGATTCGACCGTCGTGGCCGCCGCGTCGTCCACCTCAGCTCTTGGCCTCGATCCATGCCGCCAGCAGGTCGGCCGCGGCGTTGCGCTCCTCCAGCGAATCCTCGAAATAATGCGCGCCGGGGATCAGCTCGAGCTTCTTGTCCTGCGATCCGATGTGATCGAAGATGATCCGCGCGTCGCTGGGGAACACGCCGGTGTCCGCCGTGCCCTGCACCACCAGCGCGGGGGTGTCGAACTTGGCGAGGTGCGGCGCGCCCTGGCAGGGCGAGGTTTCGAGGCTCCACATGTTGAGCCACGTCCTGATCGTGTTGAACCGCCCGATCGAGGGCGTGCGGTTGGCGATCGCCGGATCGCCGCGATAGCACCAGCGCGGCTTGCGCGTGGAAGGGTCGAGCGACGGGTCCATGCAGCGCAGATCGCCCCACACGCGGAACAGCGGGAACAGGCGATCCGGCACGCCCGCGTCGTTCAGCCGCTTCAGCTCCACCTTGCACCAGTCGGTGATGCGCTGGTTGCGCGCGCGCTGCGCCGCGCGGTAGCGGGTGACGAACTCCTCCGAATAAGGCGGCGCATTCGCCTCGCTGAACGGATCGAGCGAGGGATCGGTGGCGACCGGATCGTTCTCGTCCACCACGGAGGCGTCCATCCAGTCGGTCAGCACTTCGGGCCGACCCTGATGCGCGTTGAGCGAGATGTAGAGATCGGCCTTGATGAGATCGTTATACGCCTCCAGCGCGGCCCCGTGCAGCTCGTGCCCGAGCGTGGGCGCGATCGCTTCGGCCTGATAGGCGCCCATCAGCGATCCGCCGCCGGAATTGCCGAGGATCACGATGCGGTCGACGCCCGCTTCCTCCTTCAGCCAGCGCATGCCGACGCCGATGTCGAGGATGGCGTGGTGCAGCAGGAACTGGTCTTCGAACCCGCGATAGCGCGTGTTCCAGCCGAGGAAGCCGAACCCGCGCCGCGCGAAATAGGGCGCGATATAATGTTCGGTGAAATCGACGTTGTAATGGGTCGCGATCACCGCGGTTTTGGGTTTCTTGCCCGCCGGGGTCCAGTAGATTCCCTGGCAGGGGTGGCCGCCTGCCTGGATGCGCGGCGCGGTGGGGGAAACCTTGCCGATGAATTGCTGGTCCAGCCCCTGTGTGTCTCGCGGGTCCATTTCCGCTCCTCTCGATTTTGCTTAGTTAATGAAGAATATCGCCGCGACGCCGCGCGGTCCAGCCCGCGTCACGCCGCGATCGGCGGAAAAGGCGGGGCGCAGCGCATCGTGCGCCCCACTTCCCCCGTCAGCCATGTCGCCGCATCGATCGCGCTGGCGCGGTCATAGCCGGTGGCGATGCCCGACCGGTCGAGCAGGTAGAGCACGTCCTCCGTCGCGACATTGCCCGATGCGCCGGGCGCGAAGGGGCAGCCGCCCAGCCCGCCAAGCGCGGCGTCGACCACGGTCGCGCCCGCCTGGATCGCGGCCCAGACATTGGCGATCGCGGTGTTGCGCGTGTCGTGGAAATGGACGCGGACGGGCAAGGGCGCGATCGCCTCCGCCACGCGGATCACCGCTTCGCCCACCTGCGCTGGCACCGCGACGCCGATCGTATCGGCCAGTCCCACTTCCCGGGGGGCGGCGTCGGCGGCGCGCTTCGCCATCTCCACCACGCGCGCCAGCGGCACCTCGCCTTCGAACGGGCAGCCGAAGGCGGTGGCGATGGTGATCTGCGCGCGACGCCCGGCCGCGCGGGCCAGCGCCACCGCCTCGCGCGCGACCTCCAGCGATTCGGCCGCGCTCTGCCCCTGGTTGCGGATGCCGAACGTGTCGCTGGCGACGCATACCGCGCCGAGCTCGTCGATCCGTGTCGCCAGCGCGCGCTCCGCCCCCCGCTGGTTCAGCACGAGCGCGATGAAGGTCACGTCGTCGCGCTCCGGTAATCCTTCCGCCACCGCATCCGCATCGGCCATCTGCGGCACGCGGCGCGGGTTGACGAAGCTCGTCACCTCGATCCGCCGCGCGCCGGCCGCGATCGCGCGCCGGATCAGCTCCAGCTTCTGCGCGGTCGGGAGCAGGCGCGCCTCATTCTGCAACCCGTCCCTTGGCGCGACCTCGACGATTTCGATGGCAGGCAATGGTTGCTCCCTTCGAAAAAGATAGTATTCTAAGTAAATCGTCTCCGCAAGCCGGCTTGCGCGGGGCGATGCAACGCCCTTTAACGGAATGATGCGGTCGATCGAATTGATTATCCATCTGTTCCAACGCTTCTGCTGGCTCGATGAGGGGTTGCAGGCGCGCGTCCATGGCAAGGGCTGGCCGGAGATCAGCCGGGCGCAATCCATGGTGATGATCAATATCGTCAGCGGCGTTACGCGCCCCTCCGATATCGCGCGGCGCATGGGGGTGTCGCGTCAGGCGATCCACAGCACGATCGCGCAAATGATCGACAAGGGCGTGGTCACGCTGGTGGACGATGCGGAAGACGCGCGCCACAAGCGCCTGTCGCTCACGCCCTTCGGGGAGCGGATGCGCGCCGACGCGCAGGCCGCGATGACGGAGCTGACCGCGCAGATCGCCGCCCATGTGGGGCAGGAGAGGTTCGACATGCTGCTCGATACGCTAGCGGCGGAATGGGGCAGGCCGACATGAATCCGTGGACGATCGTAACCTCGCGCGCGGCGCTGCTGCCCGATGCCGATATCGACACCGACAAGATCCTGCCTGCGCGCTTCATGAAGGGGCTGGACCGGCGAGGGCTGGGCGCGCATCTGTTCGCGGACATGCGCGCGATCGATCCGCGCTTCCTGATCGATTCCGATGCGCGGATATTGGTGGCTGGGCGCAATTTCGGCTCCGGCTCGTCGCGCGAGCATGCGGTGTGGGCGCTGGCCGATCACGGCATCAGGTGCGTGATCGCGCCGAGCTTCGGCGGCATCTTCAGCGGCAATGCGGCGAGCAACGGGCTGCTGCTCTTGACGCCGGCGATGGCGGATTATGAGGCTCTGGCCGCGCTGCTGGCGGAAACGCCGCGCGTGCCGGTGGCGGTGGACCTGGCGCATCGCACGGTCGCGGCGGGCGAGCTTGTCTTCACCTTCGCGATCGATCCGGACTTGCGCGCCGCCTTGCTGGAGGGGCTGGACGATATCGGCCGCACGCTGCGCCATGCCGATGCGATCGCGGCGTTCGAGGCGGCGCTCTAGGGTCAGGACCTATTAAATCGTTTGCGGTGATGAGGAACGGTTGATTCAAT
>JASGGR010000090.1:0-13018 GCA_047602705.1 Sphingomonas bacterium
GATATGGCAGCGTGACTCACAACCCAACGCCTCCGGCAGACCCGGCGCGGTTCAGTCGAGGATGCGATCGATTGCATTCCAGAGGCTATGATTATGCGCTCAGCGTGCGCCCTCAGCTTGGAGAAGGCTTGCCCGATCTGGTTGAACTCGAGGTTTTAGGGCGGGGATAAAGAAGGCTGAGTCTCGATCATCTCGCGTGCCCGCCAGCGCTTTGTAATCAACAGATTGTCCATGATCGCGACATCGCCGGGCTGAGTGGCCGAGCATCAGGTCGATATTGGCATAGATCGCATCCGGTTGATCTGGCCATTCAGCATCCAGAAGCACCGCGCGGCATCGAACCTGCGGGTAAAAAGGAATCTCGAACGTCTGATTAGCCGTAACGAACCCTTCAGGAACAACAAGCTTCGGGACAGGCGCCGCGGTTGTTCGGTCGCCTGAAGGACTGGAGTCGATCGTTACTGTTATGACCGGTGTTCAGCCGCCCTCTCTCCGCCGTCTCGCAACCATTTTCTGGCTGTGATTGACTAGGCAACCCTAAGCCTTGGCGGCGATGGCGTCCAATATCCGGACCAGGGATCTGGCAGCCTCCTGGTCCGACAGATTGGCCTCGGCATATCGCGATCCTGCATCGGCCAATTGCCGGGCGAGATCGCGATCCAGCCATAATTTACGCATCGCGGACGCGAGGGCATCGGGATCGGCAGGCGGAACGAGGATGCCCGTCTCGCCGTCCTCGACATAATCTTCGGTCCCTACCGATCGCGTGGCGATCACGGGCCGGTTCATCCGCATCGCCTCGATGACGGTAACCTGTCCGGATGCCTCCCGAGTGTTCGAGAGCGGTACGATACTGAAACGGGCTCTCTGAGCCAGTTCGCGGCACTCCGCAGGCGTCAGATCGTGGAGCAATTTCACATTGGGCGGCGGGTTCAAACCTTCCACGCTACGCTCTGCCGCCACCACCGTGACGGGGAAATCCAGTTGGGCCGCAGCTTGGAAAAGCGTTGCATAATCCCGATTGGCCGACCCCATTGCGACGGCGAAAGGCTTGTTTTCCTCGATCGGATAGTCGGATTTGATCGGCGCGCACTGGAGCGGGACAAACTCGACGATGCCCGGTCGCAGATCCAAAAGTTCGGTCACGCTTTCGACTTCCGATCGCGAGTGCACAACGATCCGATCGACATTCCGGAGCGCGGCTTTGGCCAGATGAAGCTTTGCCCCTTTCGGGAAGACGCCGACGTTGAAACACCATGCGACGATTGGGACATTGCGCCGCCGCAAGAATCGGGCAAGTCCCGAGCAAGCGGCCAGTTGGGGGAATACGGTAATAACACCGTCACCTGCCTCGACAGCCCTGCTTGCCTGCTCGTAATAATCGCGCCATTGATTCAATGGTGTCGCTCGCTGCTTACGGCTATGCCACATTTTTGCATTGTTCGCACGGGGTACGATTTTGAAAAATTCGTGGATATCCGATTCAACGAAGTCATCGATCCAAACAGAACGGGATGATTGCTTGAAGAATGGTGCTGCCACGGCCCAGCGCATCGATCAATCCCTTTGAAACTAGATGATGGTGACGGACTGAACTATTTTTCCAGTCCTGATGCTGAGCGGGTTATGCGTTGCATATTCTCTCCCTGCAAGCCCGTCTCCTGTAAAGTCTCGTAGCTGTCTGCTCCACCTCGTAGACGATGCGAGCAAGTGGTTTCCCGAGATCGTGTGAAGTTATGGGGGACGATTCTATTCAATCGAACAGTTTTCCGCGCATGCATGAAGCTACCTTTTAGGAGCAAGCGCCGCGTATAGTGGTGATGGAGGCTCTGTTACGCGCTGCTTCCGGGGCCGGTTCGCGCAAGGATTGGATCATCGAGTTCCTCGATTAAGCGAAATTGCCCGTGAAGGGGCGCGAGAACATGAGGCGAACCAGCGGTGGTCAGCCCGGACATGGCGTAGACATCTCTCCGATCCGCTATTTAGCCGCTATCGACAGCGCCTCCGCGCGCTGCAGCAGCGGTTTCAGATAGCGTCCGGTGAAGCTCCCCTTCGCTGCGGCTACGTCCTCGGGCGTGCCTTCCGCGACGATCTCTCCGCCCTTCACACCACCTTCGGGGCCGAGATCGATGATCCAGTCGGCGGTCTTGATGACGTCGAGATTGTGCTCGATCACCACGACCGTATTGCCCTGCTCGACCAGGGCATGGAGCACCTCCAGCAATTTCCTCACGTCCTCGAAGTGCAGGCCGGTGGTCGGTTCGTCGAGGATATACAAGGTATTCCCGGTCGCGCGGCGGCTCAGTTCCTTGGCGAGCTTCACGCGCTGCGCCTCGCCGCCGGAAAGCGTGGTGGCCTGCTGGCCGACCTTCACATAGCCCAGCCCCACTTCCGCCAGCATCGCCATGCGATCGCGGATCGGGGGGACGGCCTTGAAGAACTCGGCGGCGTCCTCCACCGTCATGTCCAGCACGTCGGCAATCGACTTGCCCTTGAACTTCACCTCCAGCGTCTCGCGATTGTAGCGCGCGCCGTGGCATATATCGCAGGTGACATAGACGTCCGGCAGGAAGTGCATCTCGATCTTGAGCACGCCGTCGCCCTGGCACGCCTCGCATCGGCCGCCCTTGACGTTGAAGCTGAAACGGCCCGGTTTGTAGCCGCGCGCCTGCGATTCCGGCAGGCCGGCGAACCAGTCGCGGATCAGGGTGAAGGCGCCGGTATAGGTCGCCGGGTTCGAGCGCGGGGTGCGGCCGATCGGCGACTGGTCGATGTCGATCACCTTGTCGAGATGCTGCAAGCCAGAGATTTTCTCGTGCCGTCCCGCCAGGATGCGCGCGCCGTTCAACTGTCGCGCGGCGGCGGCGTAGAGCGTGTCGATCGTGAAGCTCGACTTGCCCGAGCCGGATACGCCGGTGATGCAGGTGAAGGTGCCGAGCGGAATGCTCGCCGTCACGCCGCGCAGGTTGTTGGCGGTGGCGTTGTGGACCGTCAGTTTCTTGCCCGATCCCTTGCGGCGCTTCGCTGGCACCGGCACCTCCCGCGTGCCGTTGAGATAATCGGCGGTGATCGAATCCCTCGACTTCAGCAGCTCCGGCAAGGTGCCCTCGGCCACTACCTTGCCGCCATGGACGCCCGCGCCCGGCCCCATGTCTATGATATAGTCGGCGGTGCGGATCGCATCCTCGTCATGCTCGACCACCAGCACGGTGTTGCCGAGGTCGCGCAACCGGCGCAGCGTTGCCAGCAGCATGTCGTTGTCGCGCTGGTGCAGGCCGATCGAAGGCTCGTCCAGCACGTAGAGCACGCCGGAAAGCCCGCTGCCGATCTGGCTTGCAAGGCGGATACGCTGGCTCTCGCCGCCGGAAAGCGTGCCGGAGGTGCGGTCGAGATTCAGATAATCGAGACCGACATTGTTAAGGAAACCCAGCCGCTCGACGATCTCCTTCAGGATGCGCTCGGCGATCGCGCGCTGCTGGTCGTTGAGCTGCTCGGGCAAAGCGGTGAACCATGCCAGCGCGTCCACCACCGCCATGCGGGTGGCGTGGCTGATATCCTGATGCGCCACCTTGACCGCCAGCGCCTCCGGCTTGAGACGCGCGCCGTGGCACACCTCGCAGGCTTGCGACGACTGGTATTTGCCCAGTTCCTCGCGCATCCACGCGCTTTCCGTCTGGAGCATCCGGCGGTTGAGGTTGCCGATCACGCCCTCGAACGGCTTCTTGACGTCATAGGATTTCTTGCCGTCCACGAACGTCAGCGTCACCGGCTTGCCGCCCGTGCCATGGAGGATGATGAGGCGCACCTCGCCCGGCAGATCCTTCCATGGCGTCTCCAGGCTGAAGCCGAACTCGCGCGCGAGGCTGCCGAGCACCTGCATGTAATAAGGCGAGGGCGGGTTGGACTTCGCCCACGGCACGATCGCGCCTTTCTTGAGGCTGAGATCGTGGTTGGGGACGACCAGATCCTCGTCGAAGATCAGCTTCTCGCCCAGCCCGTCGCATGCCGGACATGCGCCTTGCGGGGCGTTGAAGGAAAACAGGCGCGGCTCGATCTCGGGAATGGTGAAGCCGCTGACCGGGCAGGCGAATTTCTCGGAGAAGACGATGCGGTTGGCCGGGATGCCGGCGTTCTTCATCTGTCCGCCGGCCGCCGCTTCGTCCTCGCGCCCCGGCACCACGCCGTCCGCCAGATCGACATAGGCGAGGCCGTCGGCAAGCTTCAGCGCCGTCTCGAAACTGTCCGCCAGCCGCGTCGCGATCCCGTCGTTCACGGCGAGGCGATCGACCACCACCTCGATATCGTGCTTGTATTTCTTGTCGAGCGCGGGCGCCTCGTCGATCTCGTGCATTTCGCCGTCGATGCGGACGCGGGTGAAGCCGGCCTTCTGCCACTCGGCCAGCTCCTTGCGATATTCGCCCTTCCGCCCGCGCACCACCGGCGCGAGGAGATAGAGCCGAGTCCCCTCCGGCAACGCCAGCACGCGATCTACCATCTGGCTCACGGTCTGAGCCGCGATCGGCAGTCCGGTGGCGGGCGAATAGGGCACGCCGACCCGCGCCCATAGCAAGCGCATGTAATCGTAGATTTCGGTGACGGTGGCGACGGTGGAGCGCGGATTGCGGCTGGTCGTCTTCTGCTCGATCGAGATGGCGGGAGAGAGGCCCTCGATATGGTCCACGTCCGGCTTCTGCATCAGTTCGAGGAACTGGCGCGCATAAGCCGATAGCGACTCGACGTAGCGGCGCTGCCCCTCGGCATAGATGGTGTCGAAGGCGAGGCTGGATTTGCCCGAGCCGGACAGGCCGGTGATCACCGTCAGCGTGTCGCGCGGAATATCGACCGACACGTCCTTCAGATTGTGCTCGCGCGCGCCACGGACGGAGATGTGAGTCAGCATGAGTCGGAGTTCTATCTTTGTTCTGACGGGTTTTCCAGTCCGCACAGATGGGGGCGCATAATAATCCGCACAAGCCGGGGTGGCAGGAGCGGCGAAGTGTATTATATATATGTCACACCAACGGCGAGCAGAATCATGGCGAAGAAGGACGGCAAGAAGAAGCGCATCCCGAAGAAGATCGGGGACGTGAAGATTCCGAAGGAATTGCGGCAGGCGGGCGAGGCTCTCCTCGACAAGGCGAATTCGCCGGCCGGGCGTGAGATCATCGCTACCGGCCTGACGATCGCGGCCGCCGCCGCGGCGACCGCGCTGCGCAAGGATCACGGGCAGGAAGGCAAGAGCGACCCGCAGCGCATGGCCGACGCGGTGAGCGGCATGGCGGATGCGGTGCTCGATCGCATCTTCGGCGGGAAGAAAGCCTGAGGGTTACGGCGATTTCATCTATCGGCCCGCTTCGCGTCAGCCCGGCGGGCGCAGATGAGGCGCGTCGAACAGGAAGGACATGCCATGAAGCAATCGAAACTGATGCTTGCAGCCGCTGCCGGCGCGCTGGCGCTTGGCGGGTCGCCCGCGCTCGCCAAGGGCTGCATCCGCGGCGCGATCGCCGGCGGGGTGGCCGGGCATTACGCTGGCCATCACGCGATCGCGGGCGCGATGGCTGGCTGTGCGGCGGGGCATTATTACTACAAGCACAAGGCCGCGACCGCCGCGCAGCAGAAGGCGCAGGCCGCGCATCCGGCCGCCGCGCATCAATGACGTGAGAAACGAAAACGCCCTCTCCGTTTCCGGGGAGGGCGTTTTGCCTCGTTACTTGCCCCGGCGCTTGCGGTGGCTTTCGAGATCCAGCACCGCCGAATCCTCGCCCTCGGGCAGCAGGCCCAGCCGGCGCGCGACTTCCTGATAGGCCTCCGCCTCGCCGCCGAGATCGCGGCGGAAGCGATCCTTGTCGAGCTTCTCGTTGGAGGTCATGTCCCACAGGCGGCAGCAATCGGGGCTGATCTCGTCGGCCAGGATGATCCGGCCGTAGTCATTGTCCCAGATGCGTCCGAATTCGAGCTTGAAGTCCACCAGCCGGATGCCGACGCCAGCAAACAGCCCGCACAGGAAATCGTTGATGCGGATCGCGAGGTCCTGGATGTCGTGCATCTCCTCCTGGCTGGCCCAGCCGAAGGCGGCGATGTGCTCGTCGGTTATCATCGGATCGCCGAGTTCGTCGGACTTGTAGGCGTATTCGATGATTGTGCGGGGAAGGCGCGTGCCCTCTTCGATCCCAAGCCGCTTTGAGAGCGTGCCGGCGGCGACGTTGCGCACCATCACCTCGATCGGCACGATCTCCACCTGACGGATGAGCTGCTCGCGCATGTTGAGGCGGCGGATGAAGTGCGTGGGCACGCCGATATGATCGAGCAGGGTGAAGATATGCTCGGAAATCCGGTTGTTGAGCACGCCCTTGCCGTTGATCGTGCCCTTCTTCTGCGCGTTGAAGGCGGTCGCGTCGTCCTTGAAATACTGGATCAGCGTGCCGGGCTCCGGGCCCTCGTAGAGAATCTTCGCCTTGCCTTCGTAAATCTGCCGACGCCGCGCCATCGCTTCGGTCCCCATGAAAAGAACGGCCCCGGCGACGCGGTTGTGGCGCGCGGCCGGGGCGGAAATCCGCCTGAGGCTATAGGCGAACAATCGCCCGCCGTCGAGGGCTGGAACGCCCTGGCCGCATCGCGGACAGCGCCGTTGTCCTGATCGCGTTTGGACCCTAAAGCCTCGCACAATGGCTACCGACTTCGCAGAACCGCCGATCGGCATCCTCGACGCGCCTTTCGACAGCGCGCTCTCCGAACGCTATCTCGTTTACGCGCTGTCCACGATCACCGCCCGTTCGCTGCCGGACGTGCGCGACGGGCTGAAGCCGGTGCATCGCCGCCTGTTGTGGGCGATGCGGCTGCTCAGGCTCGATCCGGCGGCGGGCTACAAGAAATGCGCGCGCGTCGTGGGCGACGTGATCGGCAAATACCATCCGCACGGCGACCAGTCGGTCTATGACGCGATGGTCCGCCTCGCGCAGGATTTCGCGCTGCGCTATCCGCTCGTCGACGGGCAGGGCAATTTCGGCAATATCGACGGCGATAACGCCGCCGCCTATCGCTATACCGAGGCGCGGCTGACACAGGTCGCCATCGACCTGATGGACGGGCTGGACGAGGATGCCGTCACCTTCCGCCCGACCTATAACGGCGAGGAGCAGGAGCCGGAGCTGTTCCCCGGCATGTTCCCCAATTTGCTGGCGAACGGCGCGAGCGGCATCGCGGTGGGCATGGCGACGAGCATCCCGCCGCACAACGCCGCCGAATTGCTTTCCGCCGCGATCGCGCTGATCGACAATCCGGCGGCCGATCCGCTCGATCATGTGCAGGGGCCGGACTTTCCGACCGGCGGACTGGTGGCGGATAGCGCCGCCGTGATCCGCGAGGCCTATGCCACCGGGCGCGGCGCCTTCCGCGTCCGCTGCCGCTGGACGGTCGAGCGCGAGAAGGGCGGGGCGTGGCAGGTCGTCGTCGGCGAAATCCCCTATGGCGTGCAGAAGGGCAAATTGATCGAGCAGATTGCGGCGCTCATCAACGAGAAGAAGCTCCCGATCCTCGCCGACGTGCGCGACGAGAGCGATGCGGAAATCCGGCTGGTGCTGGAGCCGCGCAGCCGCACGGTCGATCCGCAGGTGCTGATGGACGGCCTGTTCCGCATGTCCGACCTCGAGACGCGCGTGCCGCTCAACCTCAACGTGCTCGACAAGACGCGCACGCCACGCGTGATGAGCCTGAAGGAAGCGCTCGCCGCGTGGGTGGAGCATCAGTTCGTCGTGCTGCGCCGGCGGACCGAGCATCGCCTCGCGAAGATCGCCGACCGGCTGGAGCTGGTGGCGGGCTATATCATTGCCTTCCTCAACCTCGATCGCGTGATCGAGATCATCCGCACCGAGGATGAGCCGAAGCCGGTGATGATGGCGGAATTCCAGCTCACTGACCGGCAGGCGGAGGCGATCCTCAACATGCGGCTGCGCTCGCTGCGCAAGCTGGAGGAGATGGAGCTGAAGCGCGAGGAGGAGGCGCTGAGGAAGGAGCAGGCCGAGCTTCAGGCGCTGCTCGGCTCCGACGCGCGGCAGCGCACGCGGATGAAGAAGGATCTGGCGAAGATCCGCGACCGCTACGGCCCTGAAACCGTGCTCGGCAAGCGCCGCACCACGATCGAGGAGGCCGCGCCCGCGCGCGACATCCCGCTGGAGGCGATGATCGAGCGTGAGCCGATCACCGTGATCCTGTCGCAACGCGGCTGGATCAGGGCGATGAAGGGCCATGTCGACCTCGCCTCCGCCGATGCGCTGAAATTCAAGGAAGGCGACGGCCCCGCCTTCGCCTTCCACGCGCAGACGACCGACAAGCTGCTGCTCGCGGCGGAGAATGGCCGTTTCTACACGCTGGCGGCGGACAAATTGCCCAGCGCGCGCGGCTTCGGCGAGCCGGTGCGCGCGACGATCGACCTCGACGGCAGCGTCGGCGTCGCGGCGTTCATGAGCGCCGCGAAGCTCGGCAAGCTGCTGATCGCCGCCAGCGACGGGCGCGGCTTCATCGTGGCGGCGGGCGACGTGCTAGCCGAGACGCGCAAGGGCAAGACGGTGATGACCCCGCGCGCGGGCGCGAAGCTGATCCTGGCGAAGCCGATCCCCGAAGGCGCGGATTATGTCGCGGCGATCGGCGACAACCGCAAGATGGTCGTCTTCCCGCTCGCAGAGCTGGCGGAGATGACGCGCGGGCAGGGCGTGCAGCTCCAGCGCTATCGCGACGGCGGCCTCTCCGACGCGATCGCCTTCCGCTATGCCGACGGCCTGAGCTGGTCGATGGGCGGCGAGAGCGGGCGGACGCGCACCGAGAGCGATCTTTCCCCATGGCGCACGGCGCGCGGCGCGGCGGGCCGGATGCCGCCGACCGGCTTCCCGCGCGACAATCGCTTCTGAGTCGGATGATGTTATTGTAAATTTAGGTCGCTCTTAACGATCTTTGTGCCACAGCGGCGGTTGGATGAAGATCGCCGGCGACACCCTGAACAGCATACCGCCTGTCATGCCGCCGGGGCTTACGGCGGCGGAGGGCGCGCTCGAGCTGCTGCCGATCGCCGCGGTGATCGCCGGTTTCGACGGCGGACGGATGATCCGCGAGATGCCCAACAGCCAGTTCCGCCGGCTGGGGCTGGACGCGATCGTGGACGATATCGGCCCGCGCATCGCCGATTTCCTGGAAAGCGGCGCGGCGCGCGCGGAATTTGCCTGGGATATCGGCGACGCGGTGGAGCGGCGGCATTTCACCGTCACGCTCGCCCGCGTCGGTTTCCGCGCGGAGCCGCGCTGCTTCGTCGCCTTCGTCGATCGGACGGGGGAATTGCGCACCGGGCAGAATCTGCGCCGCGAGATGACGATCGACGCGCTGACCGGCCTGCCCAATCGCGGCGGCTTCGGCGACATGCTCGAAACCGTGATCGCTTCGGGCAACGCGCATTGCGCGGTGCTGGTGGTCGATCTCGACCGGTTCAGCCGGATCAACGCCTGCCTTGGCAGCATGGCGGGCGACGAATTGCTGATGGCGCTGGCGCGGCGGATCAAGGGCGCGCTGCGCGCCCGCGACGTGCTGGCGCGCACCGGCGGCGACGAATTCGGCATCCTGCTTTCGATCGATCAAAGCCCGGACGAGGCGGAGCATGTCGCCAAGCGCATCCATGCGGTGCTGGCGACGCCCTTCAGGCTGAGCGACTATGAAATCCACATCTCCTGCTCGATCGGCATCGCGTTCGTCGACGAGACGGTGGAGGAGGCGGAGGATGTGATCCGCCATGCGCAATTCGCCGTGCGCCGATCCAAGCAGAGCGGCCGGGCGGAGGCGTATCAGAATCAGGCCTTCGTGCGCGCGCGGGAGGAGTTCGCGCTGGAGACCGCGCTGCGCCGCGCGATCGAACAGGAGCAATTGTCGCTCCATTTCCAGCCGATCTGCGATCTGGCGACGGGGCAGATCGTCACCTTCGAGGCGCTGGCGCGCTGGACGGACGAGCAGGGCCGCCCGCAATCACCGGCGCAATTCATCGCCGTGGCCGAGGAAACCGGGCTGATCCTGCCGCTCGGCCGCTGGGCGATCGGGGAAGCGGTGCGGACGCTCGCGGGATGGGACAGGCGCGCCGGCGGCGATTGCGGTGTGGCGATGTCCGTCAATCTCTCCGCGATCCAGCTTCAGCGCGACGCGGTGGCCCCGGTGGTGGCGGAAGCGCTCAAGGCGCACGATCTTCCCGGACGCCGGCTGCGGCTGGAACTCACCGAAAGCGCGCTCGTGGCGGAACCGGACCGGATCGCGCGCGTGCTCCATGCGCTGAAGGCCCTGGGCACGTCGATCGCGATGGACGATTTCGGCACCGGCTATTCCAACCTCGGCTATCTCCAGAAGCTGCCGATCGACATCCTGAAGATCGACCGCAGCTTCGTGACCGGGATGCTGGCGGATCGCGACAAGGTGGCGATCGTGCGCGCCGTGCTCGGCCTCGCCGCGGCGCTCAACATGGAGACGGTGGCGGAAGGCATCGAGACGGCGGAGGTGGGGCAGACGCTCGCCGCGCTCGGCTGCAACTACGGGCAGGGCTATGCCTATTCCCCGCCGCTCACGGCGGACGCGGCCTATCGGCTGCTGCGCGAGCGCAATAGCTGATCGGCGATCGCGCGCGTTTCCTCCGCGCCCGGAAAGCCGCGGGCGATCCATTCCTTCTCCACCGCGCGCAGCAGCCGGGCGACCTCCGGCCCCCTGGCGACGCCGTGCGCGACGATCTCCCCGCCGCCGATCGGCAGGCGAGGGGGCGTCCAGTCCCTGATCTCCGCGACGCTTTCGCCCGCCAGCAGCAGCCGGTCGATCGCGATCTCCGGCCCGACGCGATAGGCGAGCGCGCGCGGGCCTTCGCCGCCCGGCCCCTCATGCGCCGCCTGCAGCCGCTTGCGATCGGCGTTGGAGAGCTTGAGCCGCGCGCCCACGCCTTCCGCATCCCGCGGTTCGATCAGCGCGGCGAGACGCCGGATCGCGCCGGGCGCGACGCCCTCCGCCGCCTCATGCGCGGCCAGCGCGGCGAATGCGCCGGCGTCGGTGATTTCGGGGAGGACCGGGCGGAAGATGCCGCGCTCGATCATCAGCGCCACCACCGGCACCGCATTGTCCGCGACCAGCAGGCGCAGCAGCTCGGCCGCGATCCGCTCGCGCGACAGCGCCATCAGGTCGTTGGCGCGATCGGTGCACGCCTCCAGCCCCTCCGCATCGATCGCATCGCCGAAGCGCGCATGGAAGCGGAAGAAGCGCAGGATGCGCAGATGATCCTCGGCGATCCGCTGCCGGGGATCGCCGATGAAGCGCACGCGGCCGGCCCGCAGATCCTCCAGCCCGCCGAACCAGTCGAAGATCTCGCCGGTCGCGGGATCGGCGTAGAGCGCGTTCATCGTGAAATCGCGGCGCGCGGCGTCCTCGCGCCAGTCGTCGGTGAAGGCCACGGTGGCGCGGCGGCCGTCGGTGGAAACGTCGCGGCGCAGCGTCGTCACTTCCACCACGTCGCCGTGGGAGACTGCGGTGATCGTGCCGTGCGCGATGCCGGTCGGCACGGCCTTGATGCCCGCGCCCTCCAGCCGTGCGATGACTTCGGCGGGCTGGAGGCGCGTGGCGATATCGATGTCCGCCACGTCGAGGCCCAGCAACGTGTCGCGCACCGCGCCGCCGACATAGCGCGCCTCGCCCGCGCCCAGTACCTTCGCCAGGCGCGCCAGGCCGGGTCGGCTCCTCCATTCGGCGGAAGGAAGGACGGTCTTTTCGCTGGTTACGGAGTCCATCTCAATCGCCGTGCAAGGTTGACGATCATCGCGGCGGTCGCACCCCAGATGCGATGGCCTTCCCAGAAAATCTCGTAATAGTGCCGCTCGTGGCCCTGCCATTCCACGGTCGCCTCGATATGGTTGGCGGTGTCCAGCAGGAAATCGAGCGGGGCCTCGAACACCTCCGCCACCTCCGCCTCATTGGCCACCAGTCGCAGGTCCGGCGGCACCACGCCCACCACGGGGGTGACGAGGAAGCCGGTCACGGTGCGATAGCGATCCACCGCCCCCACCACGGACACTTGCGAGCGGGGCAGCGCGATCTCCTCCTCCGCCTCGCGCAGGGCGGCCGTCACCGCATCCTCGCCGGGATCGAGCCGGCCGCCGGGGAAGGCGACCTGCCCCGGATGGCGGCGCATCGTCTCCGGGCGGCGGGTGAGGATCACGCCGGGACGCGGGCGATCGGTGACCGGCACCAGCACGGCGGCCGGGCGCATCAGATCGTCCGGCCCCAGATCCATGTCGGCGCGGTCGCCGGTCAGCAGCACCGGCTGCTCCGCCAGCCCGGCCGACAGCGCGCGGCCCAGCCGATCGATCAGCCCGCTCACGGCATCAGCGGGAAGAAGGCTCCCGCGCTCCATATGCCCGGCGGATCGTCGTCGCCCGCCAGCGCGCGCTCGGCGAGATCGTAATAGAGGCTGCGCGTCACCAGCGCCTCCAGCCCGCCGCGCACGTGCAGATAGGGGTGGGGGCCGTCCCGATGCTCCACGAAGCGCAGCGGATGCCCCGCCGATGCCGTCACCATCTCGCCGGTGTTGAGCCGGAAGGCGAGCGTGGCGCCGCGCCCTTGCCCTTCCGCCTTCATCTCCACCGCGACGAAGGGCGCGTCCTCCACCGCGATGTCGAGCTTCTCGACCGGCGTGACCAGCACATAGCTCCCGTCCGGCTCCCGGCGCAGGATGCGGCTGAACGCGCGGACCATCGCCTGCCGTCCGATCGGCGAGCCCTGGTGGAACCATGTGCCGTCGCGCGCGATCCGCATCTCGCTGTCGCCGCAATGCTCCGGATGCCAGCGCTCCACCGGCGGCAGCCGATCGCCCTCCGCCAGCCGCGCGATATCGGCCATCGTCAACGTCTCGAAATCGGGGGGCGGCGCCATCGGCATGATGCGCCAGCGTTAGGGTCCAAACCCGATCAGGGCAACAGGACGCGCGCGCCGATCTCGCCCGCGCCCCCGGGCACGCCCG
>JASGGR010000010.1:0-37818 GCA_047602705.1 Sphingomonas bacterium
GCATGACGTGAAAATGGCAGCCGTAACCAGCCCTCCGGGCCTGAATGTCGATCCGCCCTAGGCCGCGATCCGGTCGAGGCCATCCGCCGCCCCGGCTCGAAACCGGGGCGGCGGGCAGGCGTCAGGGCAGGCGGAAGCCCGGCCCCTTGAACTCATGCCCCTGCGACATCACGAACGCCACGCGGGTCGCGGCCTCGATCTCGTCCAGCGGATTGCCGTCGAAGGCGACGATATCGGCAGACTTGCCCGGCGCGATCGTGCCCGCCTTGTCCGAGATACCGAGCAGCTCCGCATTGGTGAGCGTCGCTGCACGCAATGCGGCGGGCGCGGTCATCCCGCCGTTGCGGACCAGCAGCACCATCTCGTCGCCCGGCGTGCCGCCGAAATCGGTGCCGACCGCGATCGTCACGCCGTTGCGCAGCGCCACCTTCACCTGACGCCCGATCCCTTCGGGCTGAGCCTCCGGCATCCCCAGCACCTTGCGGCGGGTGTTCTCGCTCAGCGGACGGTCGCCGGGCTTGGGGTTGCGCACACGGCGCAGCACATCGGTCGGCGCCTCCAGCGTCGGCACCAGATAGGTGCCGTGCGCCTTCATCAGCTTCGCGCCCTCGTCGTCCAGATAATTGCCGTGCTCGATCGAATCGACGCCCGCGCGCACGGCGGCCTTCACGCCCTCCGCGCCGATCGCATGCGCCATCACCTTGCGCTTCATCAGGTGCGCGGCATCGACGATCGCGTGCAGCTCGGCATCGGTGAACTGCTGGTCCAGCCCGGTATAGCTGTCGTCCACGACGCCGGCGGTGTCGATGATCTTGATCTGGTCCGCGCCGAGCTGGATCTGGCGGCGAGTCACCTTCTCGCACTCGCCCACCCCGTCGCACACGCCGCCGGAGAAGGGGGGCGGCATCAGCGAGGCCTGGAAATTGCCGTTGCGGAAATCGCCGTGCCCGCCGGTGGTGGTGAGCGGCGCGCCCGATGCGAGGATGCGCGGGCCGATCACCAGCCCGGCATTGATCGCGTCGCGCAGCGGGAAGATCACCTCCGGCACGCTGCCCGCGTCGCGCACGGTGGTGGCCCCGCCCATGATCTTCTCGCGCGCGTTGCGCAGCGCCGCCGTCCAGTTGCCGAAGCCGATATGGACATGCGCGTCGATCAGCCCGGCCATGACGAACTTGTCGCGCAGCTCGATCACCGTCACGTCGCCGGGCGCGACCCCGTTGCCGATCGCCTCCGCGCCGACGAAGCCGGGGCGGATGGAATCGATCGTGCCGTTCTTCACGATGACGCTGGCGTCCTTCGCCACCGGCTTGCTGGCGTCGGCCATCAGCGTGCCGGCGTGGATGATCGTCCAGCGATCCGCCGCCTTCTCCGCCTTGGGCGCGAGCACGGTGTCGCCCTGCGCCAGCGCCATGCCGGATATCCCCATCAGCGCCGCCGCCGTGGCGAGCGCGATCGTCCTGATCTTCATCTTCGCTGTCCTTCGTTCGATCAATTGGGGGTGCCGGTGTCTTCGGAACCCGTGTATCCGGTGGGCTTCGATCCGTCGTCCACGCGCGGCGCCTTGTCGGCGGGCGCGCCCTCGTCGGGCTTGACCGGGGCGAGGTTGTTCGGGCCGCCCAGCGCCTTCCAGTTGAGCATCGCGTTGTAGAGCATCCGGTATTCGCCGAGATTCTGCCAGCGCCACACCGGGTTGGTGGCGAACATCAGCACGCGCCCCGCGCCGACCGGCATGTTGATGATCGCCGGGCGATCCTTCACCTCGTCGGCGCTCTTCATGAAGCCGCTCATCACCGATTTCTTCCCGCCGGGGAATTCCATCAGCACATATTGCTTCGCCGTCCTGGGCACGCCCAGCAGCACGTTGGTCGCCCAGCGCACCGGCATCGTCTTCTGCGTATAGCCGTAGAAGATCGGGCTGGCGGGCTGGAGCACGTTCGCCTTCACGATCGGGCCGGGCGCGTAGAAATCCTTGCTGACGCCGCCGACGTTCACGTCGCCGACCAGCCCGAAGCTGCCCGGCACGCCGCTCGCCTTGCCGGTAGTGATGAGCAGGCCGCCTGCCTCGACGAACTTGCGCAGCTCCTCCAGCCCCGGCAGGCCCATGCCGCCGCGGATATCCTCCGACGCGCCGTACATGCCGAGCGACGGCTGGTCCTTGCTCTGCGTATAGGACATCGGCTTGCCCTTCACGGGCAGGTCGAACACGATGTCCTTGGGCGCGCGGCCCTGATCGGGCAGGATGATGACGTCGTATTTCGCGCGCAGGCCGCCCGCGCGCACCTGCTCCTTGTAGATCAGGTCGTAAGGCGTCTTGTACTGATCGAAGGCGTAGCGGACCCAGCCGACATTCTGCGTCGATCCCCATGTGCTGAACAGGGCGACGCGCGGCACCGGCATGTCGTGGACCGGCACGCCCGGATCGGCGGGCGCCGCGACGGCGGTGAGGCCAAGCTCCTCGATCAGCGGCTTCAGCTGGCCGCCCGCGCTGGCGGGGACCAGCAGCGAACCGGCCGGCACCTCGCGCCCGCCCGCCTTGAACGGCTTCTCCGCGACGCGCACGGCCACGTCCTTCAGCCGGAAGCGGAGCTGCGCGAGGTTCACCGAGCCGGTGTCGATCACCGCATAGCCGCCCGCGCCCGCGCCGCCGATCGCGCCGTTGACCGTGAAGCGGTCGAGCGGCGTGGTCGGCACGTCCAGCACCGCCTTGTCGGCGATCTGGACGATGTTGGTATGGGTCATCAGCCCCATCGTCCATGCCGCGTCGTCATAGGTGGTCATGTCGTCGTCGGGGTAATTGTCCTGCACCTTGAGCAGGGTCTTGGCGAGCCGGCCATAGGGCTGGTTGAGCTTGATGACGAGCGATCCGGCCGGGTAGCTCTTGTCGCCCAATTTGATCGCGCCGTTCGCCCTGCCGATCTCGATCCCCTGCAACTGGAGCACGTCCGTCACGAACTTCACGCGCGTCGGATCGGTCTGGTTGGCGGGGATGATATAGGCATAAGGCGCCTTGGCGGTGCCCGCCTCGATGCCGTTCAGGCTCTTCTTGTAGAAATTCTCGAGGATGACGTTCGGGAAGGTCGAGGCGAGCTGGAGCGCGGTCAGCACGCCGCTCTCCATGTAATTGGTGTTGTTGCGCATCGACCATTCGACTTCCTTGTAAGCCGGGGATGGCCGGAACCAGTCGCGCGCCGTCTGGTTGCCGCCGCGCACGCCGGGGCCGCCCTCGCCGGTGTCGACGTGGCGCAGCATCGTGGTCGCGCCCGCGTTGCCGAACGTCTCGTACATGCGCAGCATGCCGTTGTGGTTCGACGACATGAAGCCGACATAGCCCGGCGACCAAGCATCGACGAAGCCGTGCGTCCATACGCCCGGCATCCCGTATTTGGTGAGCTGCGACATCTCGAAGTTCGAGAAGAAGGGCAGTTCCCCGTAAAGGATCGGGTCCAGATCGGGGTTCTGCGGGGCCTGCCCGCTGTAGGTGTAGAGGAACGGCACCGATTCATGCAGCTCGTGCATGATCGGCGGATGCCATTCGAGATAATATTTCATCATCTCCGCCGCGCTCGGGTCGGAGAAGTTTATGTCGCGATTGTTGTCGTGATAGATGTATTTGCCCCAATAGGGCGGGGCGGCCGGCTTGTTCAGATCGTCCTTCTCGTCGATCAGGTGCCGGTAATACCAGTCGCGATAGCGATCGCGCCCGTCGCCTTCCAGCACCGGGCTGATCGCGACGACCACGTTCTTCCCGATCTGGCGGATCAGCGGCGAATCCTCGGTGAGCAGGCGATAGGCCAGCTCCATCACCATTTCCGGCGGCCCCGTCTCGGCCGAGTGGAGGCCGGCGGTGAGATGATAGATCGGCTTCGTCTCGGCGATCAGCCTCTTCGCTTCCTCCGGCGAGGTATGGCGCGGATCGGCGAGCTTCGCGAGGTTCGCCTTATATTGATCGAGCTTCGCCATGTTCTCCGCATCGGAGATCATCACGACGATATTCTCGCGGCCCTCGTTCGTCTTGCCGATGTCGATGATGCGCACGCGATCAGGCGCCGCCGCCGCGAGCTTGCGGAAATAGGCGTTTATCTCCGGCTGGCTGTGCAGCACGTTGGGCGCGCCGATATGGTTGCCGAACACCTGCTTGGGCGAAGGGACGGTGGAGGAGACGGGCAGATGATCGACCAGGGGCGTGGAGAATTCCGGCCGCGTCGTCCATTCCTTCACCGATCTGGCGAAATCCGGGTCCATCGCCTGCTGCTGCGCGCCCGCGGCGCCCGCCAGCAACATGGCCGCGCTGACAACCGGCGCGCCGATCACAATCCGCTTCATCGTCTCTCTCCGACCCCTGCGCGACAGGCGACGCCCGGCGGAAACCGCCGCGCCTGTCTTTTATAAAACAAAAGGTTGCCCCCGCCGGACGACGGTTCGTTCCCTGCGTAATCGATCGTGCGCCATGCGTGGCCCGCGCGCAAGAGTGCGTCAAAAAAACGTCATGCGGCGCACACTTTTGTTGACGAACGCGTTTCGCCTGCCCAATCGCAGGGCGAGGAACAGGCCGCAGGACATAAGCAAGGCGGCGGACAACGGGGGGTTCGGAGATGATCGACGTTTCGCAAAAGCGGCTGGTGACGGCCGGGATCCTGCTCGCCGCGACCGCGCTGGGCGGCGCGCCGGCCTTCGCGCAGGATACGGGCGGCGCGGCGGGGGAGGGCGGCAACGCGGATATCGTCGTCACCGCGCTGAAGCGCGACACGCGGCTCCAGGAGACGCCGATCGCCATCTCGGCCGTATCGTCGCAGACGCTGGCCAATGCGGGCGTGCAGAATATCGCGGACCTGCGCAGCCAGGTGCCGAGCCTCAATTTCGTGGACGGCGGCCCCTCCAACCGCCGCGTCGTGATCCGCGGCATCCAGGCCACCGGCGAGCCGACCGTCGGCGTCTATTATGACGAAACCCCCGTCACCGGCACCGTCGGCGCCAGCAACGACGCGGGCGGCTCCACGCCGGAGCTGCGGCTGTTCGACGTGGATCGCGTGGAGGCGCTGCGCGGCCCGCAGGGCACGCTCTACGGCTCCGGATCGATGGGCGGCACGCTGCGCATCATCTACAAGAAGCCGGAATACCGGCTGGGCGCGGATTTCGACGGCACCATGTCCGCCACGCAGCACGGCGCGCCGAACGAGGAAATGAACGGCATGCTGAACGTGCCGCTCGTCGACCAGAAGGTCGCGGTGCGCGTGGTCGGCTTCTACAAGCGCAACGGCGGCTATATCGACAACACCTGGCTGCACGTGAAGAACATCAACGCGGAGGAAAGCTACGGCGGCCGCGCGATGCTGCGCATCCAGCCGGTCGAGCCGTGGACGATCGACGCGGCGGTCTATTACAACAATTCCTCCACCGACACGCCGGGCTGGCTGCTGGAGAGCGGCAAGTACAAGACCGATTCACGCACCCGGCAGGTGGTGCGCGATCGGGTGACGCTCTACAGCCTCACCAGCACCTATGATTTCGGCCCCGTGGTGGCCACCGGCGTGGTATCCTATATGGATCGCCACCTGACCGGGCAGAGCGACACCTCGCGCTACATCCAGGGCACGAACAACCTCGCCACCTATAACCGGCTGTGCGCCAGCGGGTGCAGCGACCAGTTCGGCGCGCCGATCACTTCCTTCTCGCAATATCAGGCGTTCGTGGCGGGCCAGTCCACCAGCTCGCTCTATCCGCAGCAGGACCTGGACGCGCTGACCGGCGAATTGCGGCTCAGCTCCGCCGGGCACGGGCCGATCAACTGGACGATCGGCGGCTTCTATTCGCGCCGCACCACCGACGTCTCCAATCCGCAGCTCAACGCCGATCCGGGCAGCGGCTACGTCATCCCCGGCCAGATCGACACGATCCGCTTCATCCACGACCGGCTGAAGCAGGTGGCGGTGTTCGGCGAGGTTTCGTGGGACATCACGCCGAAGTTCAACATCACCGGCGGCGCGCGATACTTCAAATACGACAAGGACGTCGTGGGCCATACCGACGTGCCCTCCATCCTCGTCGGCGCGCGCATCACGCCGCCGACCGCGCTTTCCTCCACCGAGGACGGCACGGTGGTGAAGGCGAACCTGTCCTACAAGCTCACGCCGGACATCATGTTCTATTTCGAGGCGGCGCAGGGCTTCCGCCCCGGCGGCGTCAACCAGGTGCTGGGCCTCGATACGGCGCTGACGCCCTATCGCTCGGATTCGCTGTGGAATTACGAGGCGGGCTTCAAGACGGCGTGGCTGAACCGCACCGTTACCGCCAATATCGACCTGTTCCGCATCGACTGGTCGAACATGCAGGTGACGCAGCGGACGCCGAACGGGGCCTTCTCCTATATCGGCAACGCCGCCGCGGCGCAGGTGCAGGGCGTGGAGTTCGAAGGATCGGTGCAGCCGGTCCACGGCCTCAGCATCAACGCCAACGCCACCTACATGACCGCGAAGCTGACGGAAGACGTGCTGCCGCCGAACCTCGCCACCGCAAGCTCCGGCCTGAAGGGGAACCGCATCCCCTATGTGCCGAAGTTCACGCTCGGCGCGAGCGCGCAATATACCTGGGCGCTGACCGACAGCTTCGACGGCGTGATCCGTGGTGATGTCAGCCATTCGGCCGGCTATTATTCCGATTTCCGCCCGACCTATGTCTACACCCGCTATATCCGCGGCTATGAACTGGCGAACGTGCGCGTCGGGATCGAGCGGGCGAACGACTGGGGCGCCTATATCTTCGTCAACAACCTGTTCGATGCGGTGGCGATCACCCGCGCCTCGTCCAGCGCGATCGGCGTGGGGCTGACCAGCGTCAACTCCGCCCAGCCGCGCACGATCGGGCTGAACCTGCGCAAGAGCTTCTGACCTTCGCGGCCATAACGCCATGCCGGGCTTGCCCGGCATGGCGGCGGGAGCGTCAGGCCACCGCCCGGCCGCCCTGGGGGTCGAGGCGGAAATAGAGCGCCAGTTGCAGGCTCTCCGAGATGCGCGCGGCCTTCGCCTGCAGCGCGGCGGCGGCTTCCGGGGCCATCACCTCCTCGGTCGTCGTCTTCCACAGGGCGAGCCAGCGGTCGAACAGGGCGGGGGTGATCCGCGTCTTGTGCTTCATATGCGCCGCCATCGGGCTGCCCTTGTAGCGCCCTGTGGTGCGCATCACCGAAGACCAGAAGGCGATCAGCCGGTCCAGATGATCCGGCCAGTCGTGGATCGCGTCGTTGAAGATCGGGCCGAGCGCCGGGTCCGCCCGCACGCGTTCGTAGAAAAGCGGGATCAGCCGTTCCAGCGCGGCATCGTCGATCTCTGCGGCCAGTTCCATCGGGCTTGCTCCAATCATGCGCCTGATCTGCATCTATTGTCGTGACTGGAAAGATGCAATGCGGATATATATTATCACGGCGAAACGATGCGGGAGCCGTGGATGCGCCTGACGCGCTATACCGACTATGCGATGCGCGTGCTGCTCTATCTGGGCGCGCGGAGCGACCGCTTGTGCTCGATCGCGGAGGTCTCGCGGGCCTATGGCATCTCGCAGAACCATCTGATGAAGGTGGTGAACGACCTCGCCAACGCCGGTTATGTCGCCAGCGCGCGCGGGCGCGGCGGCGGAATCCGGCTGGGCCGGCCGGCGGGGGAGATCAACGTCGGCGCGCTCGTCCGGCACATGGAGGACGGATTCGACCTCGCCGATTGCGCCAATTGCCTGATCGCGCCCGCCTGCGGCCTGACCAGGGCGCTCAACGAGGCGCTGGCGGCGTTCATGAAGGTGCTCGACGGCTATACGCTGGCCGACCTGCTCGCCACGCCCGCCGATACCGGCATCTCCGCATTGTTCGATGCGCGGGAGAGGGCGCTGGCGGCCTGCCCCGCATGAGGGGCGTCGCTCCGGCGCGTGGCCGGAGCGACGATGCGCGAAGGGCCTATTTCCCTTCCACCGTGGCGCGCGCCTGATCGAGCCGCGCGGCATAATCGCGCAGCACCTTCGCCGTGCGGCCGATGAACTCGCGGGCGTCGTCGAAGCGCCGCTCCTCGATCGCCTCGCGCACGCCCGGCAGCGTCTTCGCGCCATAGCCGGTGAAGCGGCCCGGCGCGTAGACGAGGTTCATATACCACGGCCGCCCCGGCAGCCCGCGCGGATCGAGCAGCAACTGATCGATGTCGCGCACCTGCCCGCTCAGCGTGTCGCGCTGCGCCTGCGTCAGCCCGGCTCCGCGCGCGGTGAGCGCGCTGTCGAACGCGGCCGCCGATTGTTTGAGCGCGGCCACGGCGCTTTCCAGCGGGGAGAAATCGAACACCGGCGTCGTCGGCTCCGGCGCCGGGGCCGCTACCGGCTTCAGCGGATCGCTGGCGAGCCGGAACACGCCGTCGCGCGTCAGCTTCTCGCGCTTCATGTCCTCGGCGCGGCGATCGGTGGCGAGCGTCTTCACCTCGCCCAGATAGGTGGACACCGTGTCGGCGAAATCGCCGTAGCGCTGCACCGGCAGGTCGGCGTTCGCGATCCGCATCACCAGCCGCCCGACCGTCCTGGACAGCGCCGCGCCATATTTCAGGCCCGGATCGTCGAAGGTCGTCACATGGTGGAAGCTGTCGTAGACCGAGTGATAGACGCCGCCGGATTCATCCTCCCCGCCATAGCCGAGGTTCAGCGCCGGCAGGCCGAGATGCTGGAGATAGGCGGAATAATCGGAGCCGGAGCCGAGCGGCCCCATCGGCAGGTCCGCGCCTTTCTCCGCCGCCGCCATCGCCGCCGCATTGGGCTTCCTCCGCCCGAAGCCGCCGGCCAGCACGGCCGCCCGCGCGCGTTCCGCGACGGTGGCGCCGGTCTCGGGATCGATCACGTCGGCCGCCACCGCATTGACGATGCGCTGGAAGGAGTGGCTGCCCTGCGCGCCGAGCGTGCCGCGCCCGTTGCCGTCGGTGTTGATGTAGATGACGCCTTTCTTCTTCAGCTCGTCGGCATGTTCCTCGGCCCATTCGGTCGAGCCGAGCAGCATCGGCTCCTCCGCGTCCCAGCTCGTGTAGACGATGGTGCGCGCGGGCCGCCAGCCGCCGCGATAAAGCTCGCCCAGCGCCTTCGCTTCCGAGAGCATGGCGACATTGCCGGAAAGCGGATCGCCCGCGCCGAACACCCAGCCGTCATGGTGGTTGCCGCGGATCACCCATTCATCCGGGTAGCGCGCGCCCTTCAGCTTCGCGATCACGTCATAGACCGGCTTCAGCGACCAGTCCGACTTCACCGCCAGACGGACGGAAACCGCACCGGTGCCGCCGGTGTGATAGGTGAAGGGCAGCGCGCCGCGCCAATTGGCCGGCGCGACCGGCCCGCCCAGCCGCGACAGCAGCTTCTGCGCGTCGCCATAGGACATGGGGAGGACGGGGATCTTCAGGATGTTGGGCGCTTCCTCGCGCGTCAGCCGCTTCGCGTTCTCGGTCGCGCCGATGCCGGGGGTCAGCGGATCGCCGGGATAGAGCGGCATATCCGCCACCGATCCGCGCTGCACGCCCGCCGGCGGGCGGGCGCCGCCCTTCGGATAGGGATCGCCGATGGCATAGCCGTCGTCGGCCGGATCGGAATAGATGATGCAGCCGGCCGCGCCGTGATCCTGCGCCAGCTTCGGCTTCAGCCCGCGCCAGCCGACGCCGTAGCGCGCGATGACGATCTTGCCCTTCACGTCGATCCCGCGCCGGGCGAGATCCTTGTAATCCTCCGGCATCCCGTAATTGACGTAGACCAGATCGGCGGTGACGTCGCCGTCGCCCTGGAAGGCGACATAGGGCGGCAGCGCATTGGCCGTTTTCGAGGACGTGTCGTCGCCCGGGACCGGCGGCTCCTGCCCGCCGAGCACGATCTTCTCCGGCGCGACCATCTCGACGGTGGTGGAGATCGGCGTGGGATAGAGGACGTGGAACGTCTCGATATGCGCGTCCCAGCCCCATTGCCTGAACTTGGCGAGGATCGCCTCCGCATTGGCCTTGTCGTGCGGGGAGCCGACATGATTCGGCTCGGACGACATGTCCTTCAGCCATGCGAGCTGGTCGGCGGAGCTGATGCTTTTGTCGAACGCAGCCTCGATCGCCTTGCCGTCGTCCGGCGTGGTGCGCGCGATGCCTGCCCCCGCCGTCAGCGCGGCAAGCGCCGCCCCTGCCAGAATCCGCCCCGTGACCCGCATGTCGCTCCCCCTTGAATCGTTCGGTGGAGAATGAAGACCTTCACGGCCGCGAAAGCAAGCGGGCAGGGCAGGTCAGCGCGGCGAGAGGCCCGCCTGCTCCAGCCGCCACACGAGCTGGTCGAAACGGTCCTGCCCGAAGAATGGCTCGCCGCCGAAGGCCATCAGCGGCACGCCATAATGGCCGGCGGCGCGCTGGTCCGCCTCATTGGCCTCGATCGCGGCGGCGAGGCGATCGCCTTCGCTTTCCACCGCGCGATCCATGTCCGCCAGGTCCAGCCCGGCTTCCGCCGCCGCACGGGCGAGGTGATCGCCCTCGTGCCAATTGTCGGTCCGCCCGTCCCAGATCAGCCGGCTCACCGCATGGATGAAGGCAAGGCCGCGCCCGCGCTCCACGGCAAGCTGCCCCAGCCGGGAAAGGCGGTGGATATAAGGCTGATCCTTCGGATAGGTGCGCGTCGCGAAATCCATCACCACCGGGTCGGGGCGCGGCCAGCGATAGGGAAGGCCGAGATATTCCGCCGTCCGCGCCGTATCGCGCATCAGATAGCTGACCCACAGGGGATCGCCGTTCGAGAAGAATTCCGGCTGCCGCACCGCGATCGGCCGCACGATGCGGACGTTGCAGCGCACGTCGAAGTCATCCTCCAGCGCCGCCAGCCGGGGCGTCACCAGATAGGAATAAGGCGAGCGGAACGACCAGAAGCAATCGAAGGCGAGCGTCATCGGCATGATCCTCTCATGGCGCGGGCAGGAAGCGGGCGAGCGCGCCCGTCACCACATCGCGGGCGAGCGCGGGGGTAAGATGCTGGTCCAGCCGCAGCCGCTGCCACGTCTCGAAGCTCAGCAGGAGGTCGATCGCCTCCAGCGTGGCGCGATCCTCCGTCACCGTTTCGGGAAGAAGCCCGGCGAGGCGCTCGCGCATCGTCGCCAGCACCTCCGCATGATGGCGCTGGATCGTTTCCGAGCCGTGGCGATGCGCATCGGCCGCGCGCTTGTAGGGCATCAGCCGCTCATAGGTGTCGAGCCGGCGGGCCAGCATCTCGTCGAGCTGGCCGCGCCAGTCGGTCGCGGCGAAGGGATCGAGCCAGTCCTGATATTCGCGCGCCAGCCGCCGCGCCATGCCGGCGTAGATCGCCTCCATATCGGCGAACTGGCGGAAGACGGTGCGCAAGCCCACGCCGGCGCGGCCTGCGATCTGCTCGGCGGAAGGGGCGGGGTGGCCTTCGCCCACCAGCGCCACCATCGCCTCCACGATCTTCTCGCGGCTTGTCTCGGACCGTTTTCTGCGTCCGTCTTCCTTCACCATCAATTCGCCCAGTAAATATAGGTTTCGCCCGGACGCGGCTTTGTGCCCAGCGGGCGGTCGATGGCAATCGGGGATCGCACCAGCGCGGGCCATGCCGGCTTCACCTGCTGCGAATCGTGCGCGCGGATCAGGGCGGTCAGGCGCTTCACCTCGGCCGGGTTGGCGGCGGCGGTGTCGCGCTGCTCGGTCGGATCGCCCTTCAGGTCGTAGAGCAGGTTGCCGCGCGGGATATCGAGCATCTGGAGCTTCTCGTCCCCGTCGCGCACCACCTGATAATCGCCGCTTTTCCAGAACAGCGTGCGGCGCGGCATCGGGGCGTGGCGCGCGTCGACGTAAGGCGTCAGGTCGATGCCGTCGATCACGCGGTCGGCGGGCGGCTTCACCCCGGCGGCGGCGGCGGCGGAGGCGAAGATGTCGAAATGGCTCACCACGCCGTTCACCCGCGTTTCCGGCGCGATGCGGGCGGGCCAGCGCATGAACAGCGGCACCTTGATCCCGCCCTCGAAGAACGTGGCCTTCCAGCCGCGATACGGGCGGTTGATATCCGGCAGGCCGATATAATGCGCCCCGCCATTGTCGCTGGTGAAGATGACGAGCGTGTTCCTGTCCAGCCCGCGGTCCTTCAGCGCCTGCATCACCAGTCCCACGCCGCGATCGAGCGCGCGGATCATCGCGGCATAGACGCGGGTGCGGTGGTCGGGGATGGCGGAGAGCGCGTCATAATCGCTCTTCAGCGCCTGAAGCGGCGTGTGTGGCGCGTTATAGGCGAGATAGAGGAAGAACGGCCGGTTGCGGTTGGCGTCGATCGCGCGGACCGCCTGATGCGTCAGATAATCGGTCATGTAGCGATCGGGGTGGAAGCGCTCGCCGCCGTTATATTGCACGCTGAACGGCAGGTTCGCCCAGATATATTTGTCGATCGGATCGAAATCCTGCTTCGCGTTGACGACGTTCGGGTCGCTCTCGCGCGCGTACATCTGGCCGCCGATGATGAAGCCGAGGCTCTCGTCGAAGCCGCGCTCCTCCGGCCGCATCCCTTTCTCGCCGCCAAGATGCCATTTGCCGAGATGGATCGAATGATAGCCGCAGGTGCGCAGCAGGTCGGCGATGGTGCGCTCGCCGGGCGGTATGCCCTTGGTGGTGTGCGGGGGATCGTTGTCCACCGCCTGCTGGTCAAGGATCGTCTTGTATTGCCAGTCGCTCGGGAAGCCCGCGATCGTCTTGGCGAGCCGCGTGTCGGTGGGCGTGAACTCGAAGCCGAAGCGCGTCGGATAGCGCCCCGTCAGCAGCGCCGCGCGCGACGGCGCGCAGGTGGCGTTTCCGGCATAGCTTTGCGCGAAGCTCACGCCCTCATGCCCGATCGCATCGATATTGGGCGTCCTGAGCCGCCCGTTCGCCACCCCGCCGCCGTTGAAGCTGATGTCGTTGTAGCCAAGGTCGTCGGCCACGATCAGCACGATATTGGGCGGCCTCTGCTCCGGCGGCAGCGCGGGCCGCGCCGGGCCGGGCTGCCACGCGATCTCGCGGAACGCATGGACGCGCGGCGCCATCCAGCCGGGCAGGTGGAGCAGCACGTAATCCTTCGCCGCGAAGCCCGCGACCGCCGCCGCGCCGACGGTGCCGAGCGCGATCTTCTTCCAGCGCTTCATGCCCGCGCGCTCCCGAAGGCCCGCCGCGCGGCGAGCAGGATCGCGACCATCACGCCTTCCACGATCATCGGCGGGAAGGCGGTGGCGGGCGCGCCGTCCGCGATCAGGCTCACCGCCCGGCCGAGGATCGCGATCGAGAGAAGCGCGATCGGCACGAGCAGCGGCGCGCGTTCGCTCCGCCATGCCGCGAGCGCCGCCGCCGCGCCGCCGACGACGAAGAAGGCGGTGAAGTCCGCCCGCAGCGTCGCCATGCCCTGCGTGCCGAGCGGGGCGAGGAAGAAGCGCAGGCCCGCGCTCGCCGGATCGAGCAGGAAGCCAAGCCCCAGCGCGATGTTGAACAGCGCCACCAGCGCCACGAGCGCTCGCCAGAAATGCGGCACGGCCATATCCTCCCCCACAGGTTTTCGCGGCGATCCTATCAGGCATTTCGCCGTGCGCAAGATATCGGCATTGATAATGCCATAATATCCCCTATCCTGACCGGCGAAAGAGCGGGGAGGATGGCCATGAGGCGCGGGATCTGGTTGGCGGGCGGCGGCCTGGTTGCGGCGGGCGTGCTGGCGGCGGCGGCCTTTCCGCAGGCGATCGGGCGCGTTGTGGCGCGGATCGCGATCGGCGAGCGCGCGGGCGTGGACGTGACGCGAGGACTGCCGGATGGCCTGCACGTCGCGCTATGCGGTTCCGGCTCGCCGATGCCCGATCCGACGCGCGCGGGGCCGTGCAGCGTGGTGATCGCGGGGAAGCATATCTTCGTGGTCGACGCGGGCGAGGGCGGTGCGCGCAACATCATGCTGATGGGCATCCCCAACGGCCGCATCGAGCGCGTGTTCCTGACGCACCTCCATTCGGATCATATCGACGGGCTGGGGCCGATGCTGCTGCTCGCCTGGACGGGGGCGGCGCGCACGCGCCCGCTGCCGGTTCACGGCCCGGCGGGGACGGACCGGGTGGTCGCCGGGTTCGACGCGGCCTATCGGATCGACGCCGGCTTCCGCACCGCGCATCACGGGCCGGGCGTCGCGCCGCCCTCAGGCGCGGGCGGGCAGGCCTTGCCCTTCGCTTTGCCGCCGAAGGGGGACTGGTCGCCGGTGCCGGTGTTCGCGGAGGACGGCATAAGCGTCACCGCCTTCCGCGTCGATCACGGGCCGGTGGAGCCGGCGGTCGGCTATCGCTTCGAATACAAGGGCCGGTCGATCGTGTTCAGCGGCGACACCTCGCCCACGCCGTCGATCGCGCGCAACGCGCGTGGCGCGGATCTGCTGATCCATGAGGGGCTGCAGCCCCGGCTGGTGAAGGAGATGACGCGGATACTGGAATCGCGCCGCCAGACCGGGCTGGCGAAGATCACGCGCGATATCCTCAACTATCACACCACGCCGGAAGACGCCGCGGCGGAGGCGCGGGCGGCCGGCGTGCGGAACCTGGTGTTCAGCCACAACATCCCGCCGATGCCCTCGCGCGTGATGTATCCCGCTTTCCTGGGCGACGCGCGCCGCCGCTTCGGCGGCACGATCACCGTGGGGGAGGACGGAATGGTCTTCAGCCTCCCCGCCGGCGGCGGCGGAATGGAGTTCCGGCGCTGGCCGGTGCGTTAGCCGGGAGCCATTTTCTCAGAAAGCGGCGATACCGGTGATGGCGCGGCCGAGGATGAGGGCGTGGACGTCATGGGCGCCCTCATAGGTGTTGACGGTTTCGAGGTTCATCAGGTGGCGCATCACCTGATATTCGCCCGAGATGCCGTTGCCGCCGTGCATGTCGCGGGCCATCCGCGCGATGTCGAGCGCCTTGCCGACATTGTTGCGCTTGACGATCGAGATCATCTCCGGCGCGAACCGGCCCTCGTCCATCAGCCGCCCGACGCGCAGCGAAGCCTGCAGGCCCAGCGCGATCTCCGTCTCCATGTCGGCGAGCTTCTTCTGGTAGAGCTGGTTGGCGGCGAGCGGCTTGCCGAACTGGTGCCGGTCCAGCCCATATTGCCGCGCCGCGTGGAAGCAGAATTCCGCCGCCCCCAGCGCCCCCCACGAGATGCCGTAGCGCGCGCGGTTGAGGCAGCCGAACGGCCCCTTCAGCCCCTGTACCTCGGGGAGCAGCGCGTCCTCCCCGACCTCCACATCGTCCATCATCACCATGCCGGTGATCGAGGCGCGCAAGCTGAGCTTGCCCTCGATCTTCGGCGCGGAGAGGCCCTTCATGCCCTTCTCCAGCACGAAGCCCCGGATGCCCCCGCCATGCGCGTCGGACTTCGCCCAGATCACGAACACGTCCGCGATCGGCGCATTGCTGATCCACGTCTTGCTGCCGGAAATGCGATAGCCGCCATCGGTCTTCACCGCGCGGGTCTTCATGCCCCCGGGGTCGGACCCGGCATCCGGCTCGGTCAGGCCGAAGCAGCCGATCCACTCGCCCGACGCCAGCTTCGGCAGATACCTGCGCTTCTGCTCCTCCGAGCCATAGGCGTAGATCGGATACATGACGAGGCTCGACTGCACGCTCATCATCGAGCGATAGCCCGAGTCGACCCGCTCCACCTCGCGCGCGACGAGGCCATAGGCGACGTAAGACGCGCCGACCCCGCCATATTCCTCCGGCACGGTCGGGCCGAGCAGGCCCAGCGCGCCCATCTCGCGGAAGATCGCCGGATCGGTATGCTCGTTGGCGAAGGCGTCGATCACGCGCGGCGCCAGCCGCTCCCGCGCATAGCCGCGCGCCGTGTCGCGCACCATCCGCTCGTCGTCGGAGAGCTGGTCCTCCAGCAGAAACGGGTCCGACCAGTCGAAAGGAGTCATGCCGGCCATCATCGTCTCCCATTGCCTCGCCGCCGTCGCTTCGCGGGAAAGCGCGAGTTTGTCCAACGGAAAAGGGCCGCCCGCCATGATGGCGGGCGGCCCCGATCGGCTCGGAAAGAGCTCGAGTCGTTCAGGCGAAGCGGACGGCCGTCTCGCGGCGGCGATAGCGCATCGCCCCACCGATCAGGCCGAAGCCGAGGATCATCATCGCCCAGGTCGCCGGCTCGGGCACGGCGGGGGTGGCCGACGGGTTGAACGAAAGCAGCCCGGCATAGCTGGATTCCCGCTGCGCATTGGCATAGCTGACCGAAATCGTGTGATTGCCGGCAAGGATCGACTGGGCGATCGTCTGAAGCTCGAAAACGCCGCTGCTGATCTGGTTGAACGCGTTGCCGTCCAGCGTGACCGAGGTGAAATCGAGGTTCGTAAGCGTGATCCTGAGGCCGACCGATCCCACGAAGCCGTAGAGGTCGCCACTCGTGGGCACGGTGAAGTCATAAAGATCGGTGCCCGACCCGTGCGGGTTGGTGTTACCGAAGATGCCGGTAAGGGTGCCACCGGTCGGCACGAGATTGATCGTAGTTGCTGCCGAGGCGGGGACTGCGACAAGCGCAGTAATGGCCGCGGCGGTAGCGAAAGCTAACTTCCTCATGATTGCTCTTCCCTCTGCTGTTGGAAACAACATTGCCATGGGGGTGCTCTTAATAAAAGATTAACTTCTTGGGGTCGAGTCCCGATCCGGCACAGGAATCATTCCAGTTCGTGTGCGTAACGAGGCTGGTCTATCGCCAGCATATCGAGCGCGCAGGCCTTCATATGCGCGATCAGGCGCGGATCGTCGGGCAAGATTTTCCCGGCGCGGATCGCCTCCACCAGTTGCCGGTCGAGCGAGTCGCGGTCGCCCTCCATGCCGAGCAGGGCCGCGAGTCGCGCGGCGGCGCGCGCGTCGGCGGTCGGGCCGAGCGCCATGTCGCGCGCGGCGATCTCCAGCGCGTTGCGCGCGACTCGCAAGGCGAAGCCGCTCGCGCTGCCGTCCACGGGGAGCCAGAGGGCGACGCCTTCCACCAGCGCCTGCGCGGTCGGGTGCGTGATCATGCGGCGCTCCGTTCGATGATGGCGACGATATCGGCCTCCGTCTCGGAAAGGCGGCGGCCGATCACCGCGCGCTCCGGCCCGGCGGAGGGGTCGGCGGCCCAGCGCTTGTGCATCAACGTGGTCATCACGCCCCATTTCAGGCTGCCGAGCATCTGCCAGAAATCGATTCGCTCCTTCGCGATTCCCGCGCCGCCCGCCGCGACATAGCCCGCGAGCAGGTCGTCGAGATCGCCGAAGCCGCCGACGCGGCGCCGGGGCTGGCCGAACCGCCAGCTATTGGTGCAGATCCAGCCGATATCCTCCGCCGGGTCGCCGATATGCGCCAGCTCCCAGTCCAGCACCGCGACGAGGCCGTGGACAGGATCGACCATGATATTGCCGTTGCGGAAATCGCCGTGGACGAGGGTGAGCGCGCCCGCTTCGGGCACGCGGCGCTCCAGCCAGCGGAACGCCGCCTCGATCGTCGGGCGGACGAGGCCGGAATCGCGCCACGTCTCCTCGTAATTGGCGAGCGTCGTGCGGATGTCGAGCGGCGCAAGCTCGGCGACCGGCGGGGTGGCATGGATGCGCGCCAGCGCCTCGCCGCATTGCCGCGCCAGCCCCTTGCGCGCCTCCGCGAAGACCGGGTCGGTCGCGATGCGCTTGCCGAGCGTCTCCCCGGACACGCGGCGCATGACATAGGCCTCGCCCAGCCCCTCCTCCGGCGCGCAGATATGCACCACCTCCGGCGCGGGGACGCCGTGCGCGACGGCGGCGGCGATCTGCTCCGCCTCGATGCGGAGCGGGGGCTTGTTGCCGGGATGGCCGGCGAGGGGGGAGGCGCCGCGCCGCAGGATCAGCGCGCGCGCTTCGCCTTGCCCCGGCTCCAGCGTGAACGCCCATGTCTCCATGCTCGCCCCGCCGGTGAGCAGGGTGAGGTCCGTGATTCGCGCCTCTCCCCCCGCCAGCGCGGGCGCGATCGCGGCAAGCCTTTCCCCAACGTCCGTCATCTGCTTCCTTATGCGTCAAGAATCATTCGAGAGAGGATTACGATGGATTTCGCGCTTCCCCAGGACCTGCTCGATTATCTCGCCGAGCTTGATGCCTTCATCGAGGCGGAAATAAAACCGCTTGAGGAGGCGGACGACAATATCCGCTTCTTCGATCACCGCCGCGAATGGGCGCGCACCGATTTCGAGAACGGCGGCCTGCCGCGCCACGAATGGGAGGAATTGCTGCGCGAGGCGAAGCGCCGCGCGGACAAGGCCGGGCACCTGCGCTTCCCCCTGCTCCCCAAGTTCGGCGGCAAGGGCGGCAACAACCTGTGGATGTGCGTGATCCGCGAATATCTGGCGGCCAAGGGTCTGGGGTTGCACAACGATCTCCAGAACGAGCATTCGATCATCGCCAACAATCCCTTCGCCAAGATGTTCGACGATTTCGGGACGGAGGAGCAGAAAGCGGAGTTCGTCCCCGGCACGCTCGACGGCACGCGCCGCGTAACCTTCGGCCTGACCGAGCCGGATCACGGATCGGACGCGACGCATATGAAGACGCGCGCGGTGCGCGAGGAGCGCGACGGCGTGCCCGGCTGGAGGATCGACGGGGAGAAGATGTGGACGACCGGCATGCACGTCGCCACGCATTGCGCCTGCTTCGCGCGCACGTGCGGCGAGGACGGGGCGGCGAAGGGCATCACCTGCTTCCTCGTCCCCGCCGACGCGCCGGGCGTGAAGGTCGAGGAATATCTCTGGACCTTCAACATGCCGACCGATCATCCGCGCGTCAGCTTCACCGATGTGTGGGTGCCGGACAGCGCGGTGTTCGGGCCGGTCGATAACGGCCTGCCGCTCGCGCAGAGCTTCGTGCACGAGAACCGCATCCGGCAGGCGGCCTCCTCGCTGGGGGCCGCGAGCTACTGCATCGAGGAATCGATCCGTTACGCCCGCCAGCGCAAGCCGTTCGGCGAGGATCTGGCGAGGAACCAGGCGATCCAGTTCCCGCTGGTCGAGCTGGCGACGCAGGCGGAGATGCTGCGCCTCCTCATCCGCAAGACGGCGTGGGAGATGGACCAGATGCCCCACCCCGAAGTGGAGAAGCGCCTCTCCCACAAGGTCTCGATGTGCAATTACTGGGCGAACCGCCTGGCCTGCGAGGCGGCGGACCGCGCGATGCAGGTGCATGGCGGCATCGGCTATTCGCGGCACAAGCCGTTCGAGCATATCTACCGCCACCACCGCCGCTACCGCATCACCGAGGGCGCGGAGGAAATCCAGATGCGCAAGGTGGCCGCCTTCCTGTTCGGCTATCTGGGGCCGCGCCGGAAGGAATTCGCCGAGCTCGGCTGGGACGACGTGGACTATCGGCAGGAAAGCCAGATCCGTCCGCGCAGCGGCAGCCAGGCGCTTGGCTAGGGCCTCCACGGGGCTTGCGGCGCGGTCGCGAATCGGCATAACGAATGTTATGGAACAATTGGGGAGAGGATGATGCTCAAGACGCGGTTCACCGAGGCGTTCGGTGTCGAATATCCCATCGCGCAGGGCGGGATGCAGTGGGTCGGCCGCGCGCCGCTGGTGGCCGCCGTCGCCAATGCCGGCGCGCTTGGCTTCATCACCGCGCTCACCCAGCCGACTCCGGAGGACCTGGCGAAGGAGATCGCGCGCTGCCGCGACCTGACCGACAAGCCGTTCGGCGTGAACCTCACCATCCTGCCGACGATCACCCCGCCGCCTTATGCCGAATATCGCCGCGCGATCATCGAGGGCGGCGTGAAGATCGTCGAGACGGCCGGCTACAAGCCGCAGGAGCATGTTGACGATTTCAAGGCGCACGGCATCAAGGTGATCCACAAATGCACCGCCGTCCGCCACGCGCTCTCCGCGGAGCGGATGGGGGTGGACGCGATCTCGATCGACGGCTTCGAATGCGCGGGCCATCCGGGCGAGGACGATATCCCCGGCCTGATCCTGATCCCGGCGGCGGCAAACAAGGTGAAGGTGCCGATGCTGGCCTCCGGTGGGTTCGGCGACGGGCGCGGGCTGGTCGCGGCGCTGGCGCTGGGCGCGGACGGCATCAACATGGGCACGCGCTTCTGCGTCACCAGGGAGGCCGACATTCCCGAAAGCTTCAAGCAGAAGATGGTCGAGAATGACGAGCGCGCGACCGACCTGATCTTCCGCACGCTGCACAACACCGCGCGCGTGATGAAGAACGCGGTGAGCCAGGAGGTCGTCGCGATCGAGCGGCGCGGCGGCGCGACGTTCGAGGATGTGCAGTCGCTGGTCGCCGGCAAGCGCGGGCTGTCCGCGATGGAGCGCGGCGACACCGACGGCGGCATCTGGTCGGCCGGGATGGTGCAGGGCATCATCAACGATATCCCGACCGTCAAGGAGCTGGTCGACCGCATCGTCGCGGAGGCGGAGGAGATCATCGAGAACCGGCTGGCCTCCATGGTGTCCCGCTATGCCGAGGCGGCGCAGTAACCGGCGTGCGATACGGGGCGGCCCTGCCGAATCACGCCGGCCAGCCGCCCGTCTGGCGCAGCGCCTCGCCCAGCACCATCGCCGCCGATACCGCGACGTTGAGCGAGCGGAAGCCGGGAAGCATCGGCACGCGCACGCGCAGGTCTGCGCGATCGTGCACCATAGCCGGCACGCCCGCGCCCTCGGAGCCGAACAGCAAGACGTCGTCGACGCGGAAACGCGCCTCCGGCAGCGGCGTGGCGGCGGCGGTGGTCGCCAGCACGATGCGGCCCGGCACGTCCGCTTCGAACGCCGCCCAGTCGGCATGACGCGTCACCTGGGCGGCGGCGGCATAATCCATCCCGGCCCGCGCCAATGCGCGGTCGCTCCACGGGAAGCCCATCGGCTCGATCAGGTCCACGCCCGCGCCCATGCAGGCCGCGAGCCGGAGGATCGTGCCGACGTTTCCCGCGATATCCGGCTCGTAGAGGGCGATGCGCATCGCAGGCCCGATAACCGGCGGCGGGGATTTGCGCAAAATGCTGTTGGCAGACAGGGGGGTGATGGCTATCAGACGCTAAACCTCCGTGGGGACGGTGGGAGAAAGGTGGGCGTGGGGGGATATCACCATCCGGCACCATGCGCCCGCCTGGCAGGAAGGGACAAGGGTTAGCGAATGGCGACGGTCGAAGACACGATTCCCCCGGGTGAGAACCCAGCCCCCTATCTTGAGGAAGGTCACGATCCCCGCCGGCGCGATTTCATCAATATCGCCGCCGTTGCGTGGGCCGGGGTCGGCGCGGGCGTCATCGTCCTGCCGCTCATCAACCAGATGAACCCCTCCGCCGACGTGCTGGCGCAGGCCACTACCGAGGTGGACCTGTCCAAGATCGCGCCGGGGCAGGCGATCAAGACGATCTATCGCAAGCAGCCGCTGTTCGTGCGCAACCTGACGCCGAAGGAGATCGCGGAGGCGGATGCGGTGCCGCTCAGCATCCTGCGCGATCCGCAGACGCTGGAGCAGCGCACCAAGCCGGGCAAGAAGAACTGGCTCATCACGCTCGGCGTGTGCACCCATCTGGGCTGCGTGCCGCTGGGCGCGGGCGAGGGCGAGAATCGCGGGCCGTTCGGCGGCTATTTCTGCCCGTGCCACGGCTCGGCCTATGACACGGCCGCGCGCATTCGGCAGGGGCCGGCGCCACTGAACCTGTTCGTGCCCCCCTATACTTTCAAGTCTGACACGACCGTAACGGTCGGTTGAGGTAGCGCAAGATGAGCTTTCCCTGGGCCAAGCATTATGAGCCGAAGCAGCCGCTGATGCGGTGGCTGGACGAGAAGCTGCCTTTGCCGCGCCTCGTCTATAATTCGATCGGCGCGGGCTATCCCGTGCCGCGCAACCTCAATTACTGGTGGAATTTCGGCGTGCTCGCCGGCGTGGCACTGGTGTGCCAGATCGTCACCGGCGTGGTGCTGGCGATGCATTACGCGCCGAACGCGCTGGTCGCCTTCGGGTCGACCGAACATATCATGCGCGACGTCAACGGCGGCTGGTTCCTGCGCTATGCGCACGCGAACGGCGCGTCGATGTTCCTCGCCGTGGTCTACGTCCATATCGGGCGCGGGCTTTACTACGGCTCCTACAAGGCGCCGCGCGAGATGGTGTGGCTGCTCGGCGTGGTGATCTTCCTCCTCATGATGGCCACCGCCTTCATGGGCTATGTGCTGCCGTGGGGCCAGATGAGCTTCTGGGGCGCGCAGGTCATCACCGGCTTCTTCTCGGCGATCCCCGGCGTGGGCGAGACGATCCGCATCTGGCTGCTGGGCGGCTTCGCGCCGGACAATGCCGCGCTCAACCGCTTCTTCTCGCTCCACTATCTGCTGCCGTTCGTGATCGCGGCGGTCATCATCCTGCACATCTGGGCGCTCCACATCCCCGGCTCGAACAACCCGACCGGCGTGGACGTGAAGGGCGAGCAGGATACGGTGCCGTTCCATCCCTATTACACGGCGAAGGACGGCGTGGGCGTCGGCGCCTTCTTCCTGGTGTTCGCGCTTTTGGTGTTCTTCTCGCCGAACCTGCTGGGCCACCCGGACAATTATATCGAGGCGAATCCGCTCTCGACGCCGGCGCATATCGTGCCCGAATGGTATTTCCTGCCGTTCTACGCGATCCTGAAGTCGTTCACCTTCAACTTCCTGTGGATTCCGGCGAAGCTGTGGGGCGTGCTGGCGATGTTCGGCTCGATCCTGCTGCTGTTCTTCCTGCCGTGGCTGGATTCCTCGCCGGTGCGCTCGGCCAGCTATCGCCCGAAGTATCGCATCTTCCTGGCGGTGCTGCTGGTGGACGTGCTGGTGCTCGGCTATGTCGGCGGGGCGGAGCCGATCGCGCGCAACGTCATCATGGGGCAGATCGCGTCGATGTATTATTTCGCGCACTTCCTCATCATCCTGCCCTGGGTCGCGCGCTCGGAACGTCCGATGCCGCTGCCCAATTCGATCACCGAAGCGGTGCTGGCCAAACATGGCGAAACCGCTCACGCCGAACCGGCGCTGGCGCACTGAGCCGAACGGGGGACTGAAAAGACAATGGTTCGCTCAATCGCACTCCTGATCGGCGCGGCGTTCGTTGCGGCGCTGGCCTTCGCATTGTTCGGCACGGTGAAGACCGCGATCACCGATCCCGCGCCGGAAACGGCCGAGGAGGTGTATCACATCCATCCCGAGAATATCGGGCTGAAGTCCGCCGGGCTGTTCGGCACGTTCGATCGCCAGCAGGCGCAGCGCGGCTTCCAAGTCTACAAGGAAGTCTGCTCGGCCTGCCACTCGCTGAAGTTCGTCCACTTCCGCGATCTCACCAAGCTCGGCTATTCCGACGCGCAGGTGAAGGCGATCGCCGCCGGCTGGGCGATCGAGCAGCCGTCGATCAACCCCGACACGGGCGAAGCCGCCACGCGCAAGAACGTGCCGGCCGATCCCTTCCCGTCGCCCTTCGCCAACGAGGTCGCCGCGCGCGCCGCGAACAACAATGCGCTGCCGCCCGATCTCTCGCTCATCACCAAGGCGCGCGAGGACGGCTCGAACTACGTCCATGCGCTGCTGATGGGCTATCGCGAGCAGCCGAGCGATCTGGCGAAGCATTTCCCCGGGTCGGTCACGCCGAAGGGCCTGCACTACAACCCGGCCTTCGCGAACCTCAACATCGCGATGCCGCCGCCGCTGACGCAGGACGGTCAGGTCACCTATGCCGACGGCACCAAGGCGACCAAGGACCAGATGGCGCGCGACGTGGCCGCCTTCCTGACCTGGACGGCCGAGCCGAACCTCGAGGCGCGCCACGGCGCCGGGTTCGCCACGGTGATCTTCCTGCTGATCTTCCTGTTCCTCACCTGGGGCGCCTATCAGCACGTGTGGCGCGACCTGAAGCATTGAGGACGCGACATTCCCTCGCACGGGGGACCAAGGGAAGCGGCGGCCGGGCATCCCCGGCCGCCGTTTCGCGTTTCGAGCCATGAGGAAAAGACGGTGAACGACGATATCAAGGCGCTGATCCGCACCATTCCGGATTTTCCGAAGCCCGGCATCCAGTTCCGTGACATCACCACCCTGCTGCTTTCCGCCGAGGGGCTGGCGGCCTGCGTCGAGCGGATGGTGGCGGCGGCGGACGGGCCGGTCGATCTCGTGGCGGGGATCGAGGCGCGCGGCTTCCTCTTCGCCGCCGCGCTGGCCGTGCCGCTGAAAGCCGGCGTGCTCCTGATCCGCAAGGACGGCAAGCTGCCGGGCGCCACGATCGCGGAGGATTATGCGCTCGAATATGGGCAGGATCGGATCGCGATGCATGCCGATGCGTTGGCTCCTGGCGCGCGGGTGCTGCTGGTGGACGATCTGATCGCCACCGGCGGCACCGCCCGCGCCGCGATCCGCCTGTTGCGCAAGGCTGGCGCGGTGGTGACCCAGGCGCAATTCCTGGTCGACCTGCCGGACCTCGGCGGGGCGGCCGCGCTGGAGGCGGACGGGGTGAAAGTGGATGCGCTGGTGGCCTTCGCCGGCCATTGAGCGGCAAAGATGAACGGTGAAGAAATTCGCAATTCAGCGCCGCTTAACGTGCTCCGGCCTAGGTTTGGACATAATGGCCCACCGGATGCCCTGCATCGCGCGGCCCGCAGGAGATGGATCATGGATCGGAAACGCATCGCATTGCTGGCGCTGATCGGCGCGGCGGGCATAGGCCTTGGTGGTTGCGTGGACGATTATGGCTATGGCGGCATGTCCGTGGGCTATGGCCCCAGTTACAGCGATTATTACGGTGATCCCTATTGGGGCTGGTATGGGGATTATTATTATCCCGGCACCGGCATCTATGTTTACGACCGCTATCGCCGCGCCCATCGCTGGAATGACGACCAGCGGCGTTACTGGCAGGGCAGGGGGCAGAACTGGCACCCCGGCGGGAATGGACGCCCCGGCGGCGGCCCGGGTGTCCGCCCGCCAAACCCGCGCCCCAACTGGCACGATTTCCACAGCGGCGGACCGCGTGGCGGCAATCCCGGTGGGGGCCATAATAACGGTGGCGGTCGTGGACGCGGGCCGCGCGGGTAGCGGCATCTTACATCGCCCCGGTATCATGGCGCCGGGGCATATTGCCTTCGCGGGTGTGAATTTTACACTCCTGCGATGATTGAAGCCGTCCTGTTCGATCTCGATGAAACCCTGCTCGACCGCACCGGCTCGCTCCGCGCATTTTTGGCGGATCAATATACCCGGCACTCGGCGCGCCTGGGTGATGTCCCGATGCCGGTGTGGCGCGATCGCTTCCTGACGCTCGATCGACGCGGAATGGTGCATAAGTCGGTCGTCTATGCTGCGCTGCTGGCTGAATTCGGCGGCGACACAGACGCGGCCGATCCTCTGCTGGCGGATTATCGTGCGCGGTGTCCCGATTTCGCCCGGCCGATCGATGGCATGGAGATGGTTTTGCGTGAACTCCGGGCTCGCCGGTTGCCGCTCGGGATCGTGACCAACGGAGAGACGGCGTTCCAGTCCGCCCATATCCGTGCGTTGGGCATCGATCGGCTGGTCGACACCGTGCTGATTTCGGAAGCCGAGGGATTGCGCAAGCCCGAAGCGGCCTTGTTCCTGCGCGCTGCTGACCGGTTGGGTGTCGCGCCCGCGCAATGCCTGTTCGTCGGCGACAATCCGGTTGCGGATGTAATGGGGGCAACGAGAGCAGGGATGCAGGGGGTGTGGCTTCGCGAGGAAGGGCAGGATTGGCCAGTCGATCTTTCTCCGCCGGGCGGCTCGATCAGCGGTTTGGCCGAACTGCTGGAGATGCTTTCCTGAGAGAGCCGGGGTGCTCGACGATGCGAAGGCGGGGATAGCGCGTCATCCAAAGCTTGCTGGAGATGCGATGCTCGAAAATGGCGCGCTTCTGCACCGCGAAACATTGGGTGGGGACGAGGCGCAGGTGAAATAGATCTTCCAGCCCGAAAGGTGCGTTGATTTCGATCTCACCCGCGGCGCTGATCCGCACAGCCACGGCCGTGGCGGTTTCCGGCCAGAAGCACATGGCATCAGCAGCGGATCGATATGGTCGATCGCCATTGCGCGTATGCATCCTCGCCTGATTTTTGATCGACCAGTCCAGTTCGGGCATCGCCGCGCGCAGGCAAGTTTCCAGCGCGGCATCGGTTTCAGGCGCTGCGTCGTCCCGATCGAACCATATCACGTCCAGATCGCCATACGGCGCGGCCGGGGGGCGGCCGTGGAGATGATCCCATGCCGCGTCCCGCGCGAAGCCTGCCCCGATCCAGCAATCCGGCAAGTTCAGGGATCGCACCGCGCACAGCGCTGCCATGCGCAATGGATCGGCGGATATCAGCGTCGTGAGGTCAGCGACATATATGCCGCGCCTCACAACGCTTTCACGCTACCCCCGAGCGCGTGCGGATCAAGCCGTTCGACACCATCGTCATAACCGGGACGTCATCCTGGTTGAACACCGTCATGCGGCTCTTGAATATCCCCATCTCCGGCCGGCTCTGCGACTGGCGCTTCTCGATCACTTCTGTCTCGCAGCGCAGGGTGTCGCCGGGATAGACCGGCTTCAGCCAGCGCAGCTCGTCCACGCCGGGCGATCCCAGCCCGGCCTGTTTGTGGTTCTTCAGGTTCTCCACGATCATCGACATCACCATCGCGCAAGTGTGCCAGCCGCTTGCCGAAAGCCGCCCGAAATGCGTCTGCGCGGCGGCCTCGTCGGAAAGATGGAAGGGCTGGGGATCGTATTTCCGCGCGAAGGCGATCACCTCGTCGCGCGTCACCTCATAATGGCCGAAGCTGGACTTCGCGCCGATGGCGATATCCTCGAAATATTGCATCCTCCCCACTCCCCTTATCGTTTGATGAGCACATTCCGGAACGGCGCATCGTCGCCGTCAAGACCCCGACCCGCAGGCAGGCCGAGCAGGTCGCGCAGCAGCGGAGCGATGTCGACATTGTCGAACGTCGGCAACTTGCCCTTGGGCGCGATCGACGGGCCGCTGGCGATGAACAGGGCGCGCATATCGGCCTGATCGTTGTCATAGCCGTGCTCGCCGCCGGAAAAAGACGCGCTGAGCGCCGTCTTCACCGTCATCCAGCCATCTTCGGCGAGGCAGAAGATCGCGGGGATACGCGGGTTGCCGCCATAATGGAGCCGCGCCGGAATCTCCGCCTTGCGCCAGCAGTTCAGGTGCGCATGGGGCTTGAGCAGGGCCGCCTCGGCCGCGCGCTCATGGCCGGGAACCGGCTCGAAGCTGGCATAGGGGCCGGCCTCCACGATCCGCGCGTCGTCCGGGCTGACGATCGTGTCGAGCGGGATCACGCGCTGGCTGGAGGTAGGGGCCATGCCGTGATCGGCCACGATCACCAGATTGGCGGGCTGGCCCAGTTCGGCGAGACCGGCGGTCAGCTCGCCGATCCAGCGATCGACCTCGGCCACCGCGTCGGTCACCTCGCGGCTCGCGGGGCCGTAGCGATGGCCGGCGGTGTCCACCGTGTCGAAATAGAGCGTCAGGAAGCGCGGGCGGATCGCGGCCGGGCGGCGGAGCCAGTCGATCACCGTGCGGACGCGACTCGAGCCGGGCATCTGCTGGGAGAATTGCTGCCAGTCGTCCGGGCGCATTCCGCCGGTGATGGTATGCGGCCATTCATGAGCCATCGTGCCGCCCCAGGCCACGTTGGCGCCCGGCCAATACATCTCGCCCGTCCGGATGCCGGCCTTCTGCGCCGTCACCCAGATCGGCTCGGCGGCGTTCCACCAGAAAGGGTCTTCGGTCGCCATGGTGAACTTCTCGCCGGGGCGCGCCGGATCCTCCATATTGTTGGCGGTGATGCCATGGCGATCCGGGCGCAGGCCGGTGACGAGCGTCCAGTGATTTGGGAAGGTCTTGGAGGGGAAGGACGGCCGCATCGCCGCCGACACGCCGCTCGCCGCCAGCCGCGCGAGATTGGGCGAGACGCCGCGATCGAGATAATCGGGCCGGAAACCGTCGATCGAGACGAGGATGGTGACAGGCGCGCGCTGTTCCGCCCGCGCGGCCGCCGGCTGGCCTGCGAGAGCGGCCGGCGGCGGGGTGGTGGTGGAGGCGCAGCCGGCAAGGGCGGCGAGCGCGGCGAAGGCGATGGCGCGACGGATCATCCCCGCCGCTTACGCCCGCTGCATGACAGGCGGAAGGCGGAAATTGGGGGAAGCCCGTCTTCGCCTTACACGTTGAAGCGGAACAGCATCACGTCGCCGTCGTGGACGAGATAGTCCTTGCCTTCCTGCCGCAGCTTGCCCGCCTCGCGCGCGCCGGCCTCGCCGTTGCAGGCGATATAATCGTCGAACGCGATCGTCTCGGCGCGGATGAAGCCGCGCTCGAAATCGCTGTGGATCGCGCCGGCGGCCTGCGGGGCCTTCGATCCGGCGGGCACCGTCCAGGCGCGCGCCTCCTTCGGGCCGACCGTGAAGAAGGTGAGCAGGTGGAGCAATTTGTAGCCAGCCCGGATCACGCGGGCGAGGCCGGTTTCGGCGAGGCCAAGCTCGGACAGGAACTCGCCGCGATCCTCCTGCGGCATGGTGGCGATCTCTGCCTCGATCGCGGCGGAGACGATCACCGCCTCCGCGCCCTCGGCCGCCGCTTTCTCGAACACGCGGGCGGAATGCGCGTTGCCGGTCGCGGCATTCTCCTCCTCCACGTTGCAGACGTAGAGGATCGGCTTGGCGGTGAGCAGTTGCGCCTGCGCGAACAGGCGCTCCTCCTCCACATCCTTCGGCCGGGTGAGGCGGGCGGGCTTGCCGTCGCGCAGCAGCTCCAGCGCCTGACCGAGCACGCTGGCGGCGACCTTCGATTCCTTGTCGCCGGACTGGCCCTTCTTGACGAGGTTCGGCACGCGCTTTTCGAGGCTTTCGAGATCGGCGAGCATCAGCTCGGTCTCCACCGTCTCCGCATCGGCGATCGGATCGACCTTGCCCTCGACATGCGTCACGTCGCCGTTCTCGAAGCAGCGCAGGACGTGGACGATGGCGTCCACCTCGCGAATGTTGCCGAGGAACTGGTTGCCGAGGCCCTCGCCCTTGGACGCGCCGCGCACCAGCCCGGCGATATCGACGAAGGCGAGCTGCGTCTCGATGATCTTCTGCGAGCCGGCGATCGCCGCCAGCTTCGACAGGCGCGGATCGGGCACGCCGACATTGCCGACGTTCGGCTCGATCGTGCAGAAGGGATAGTTCGCGGCCTGCGCCGCCGCCGTCTCGGTCAGCGCGTTGAAAAGGGTGGACTTGCCCACATTGGGCAGGCCCACGATGCCGCAACGGAAACCCATGTTCGTTCCTCGAGGTATGGAGATGCCGGCGGCCCTACAATCTCCGCCCGCCTCGCGCCACCCTTAGCTATAGTTGAAGGAGACGCTGATGCGCTCGTCCCTGGCGTCGCTCGGCATCACCTCATGCCGCAGCCAGCTTTCCCACAGGAACACGCTGCCGCGCGACGGCTCGGCATAGACGAACATGTCCGGGCGGACGGGGGCGGCCATCAGCATCGGCAGGCGCGGGTCTTCCAGCTTGAGCGCGCCGGAGCCGGGCGGCACCGCGACGTAGAAGGTGCCGGAGATCACGCTGTGCGGGTGGATGTGGCCGCTATGGGTGGCGTGGCGCTTCATCACATTGACCCACAGGCTGTCGAGCCGGAGCTTCCGCCCGAGGTCGAGCCGCAATTCGCCGGCGAAGGCCATGACATGTCTGTCCAGCCTGCGCTTCAGCGCTGCGAAGGCGGGATCGCGCGCGGGCAGGTCGTCCAGCGAGGCATAGCTCGTATAGCCGCGATAGCCGTTCGCGCGCGACCATGAGCGGCCGGCGCCATCCTCCTCGGCGAGCAGGCGGGCGGATCGCTCGAGATCGGCGATCAACGCCTCGTCGGCGATGCGATCTTCATAGAACAGGGTGGGGAACAGGGTGCGAATGGGCATGATGCGATTGCCTTCGGGACGAGATATCCATCGGCCGTCATGCCGGGCTTGACCCGGTATGACGTTTGGGGGGCGGCCTTCACTCTCCTAGCCGCAACGCGACATCGTTCATGAACCGCGCGTCATCCCCTGCCGCCAGCAGGGGCGCCTCCGCCGCGATCGCGCCGAGCAGGTCGGAGAGGGGATCGATTTCCGCCTTGGCGTAATTGCCGAGCACATAGCCCGTCACGCGGTCCTTGTGTCCCGGATGGCCGATGCCGATGCGCACGCGGCGGAAATCGGGGCCGAGGTGCCTGTCGATCGAGCGCAGGCCGTTGTGCCCCGCGGTGCCGCCGCCGATCTTCACCTTCACGCGGAAGGGCGCGAGGTCCAGCTCGTCATGGAAGACGGTCAGCGCCTCCGGCCCGAGCTTGTAGAAGCGCAGCGCCTCGCCGACGCTGCGGCCGCTTTCGTTCATGAAGGTCGCCGGCTTCAGCAGCAGGATCTTCTCCGATCCCAGCCGCCCTTCCTGCACCCAGCCCTGGAACTTCTTCGCGACCGCGCCGAAGCCGTGGACGTCCGCGATCGTGTCCACCGCCATGAAGCCGACATTGTGCCGCTGCATCGCATATTGCGGCCCCGGATTGCCGAGGCCCACCCAAAGCTGCATCGCGCGTCTCCCGATACGAAAAGGGCGGGGGGCGTCGCCGCCACCCCGCCCGAAACGGCTGTCAGGCAGACCGGACGGATTACTCCGCTTCGGTCTCGCCCTCTTCCTCGGCGGCCGCCGCGCCTTCGCTCGACTTGAGCGCCGACGGGGCGACGATCGTCGCGATGGTGAAATCGCGGTCCTCGATCGCCGACTTCGCGCCCTTCGGCAGCGTGACGTGCGAGATATGGACGGATTCGCCCACGTCGAAGCCCTTCAGCGAGATGGCGATCTCGCCGGGGATCTGCGCCGCGTCGCACACCAGTTCCAGTTCATGGCGGACGATGTTGAGCACGCCGCCCTTCTTCAGGCCGGGCGCCGCTTCCTCATCCTGGAACACCACCGGCACGGAAACCGTGACCGTGGTGTGCGCGCCGATGCGCAGGAAATCGACATGGACCGGACGATCGGTCACGGGGTGGAAATGCACGTCCTTCGGCAGCGTCCGCTCGCCATTGACCATGATGACCGAGTTCATGAAGTGCCCGGTGCCGAGCGCCTTCACGAGCGCCTTCTCCTCGAGGTGGATCGAGGTCGGTTCCTTGTTCTGGCCGTAGATCACGGCGGGGACGCGGCCGTTGCGACGCAGTTCGCGGGAGGCTCCCTTGCCAACCTGCTCACGCGTCTCGGCTGCGAGCGTCAGGGTGTCGCTCATTGCATTTCTCCGAAAACGAATAGGTTCGATTCCCGCCACGCCTCCAGGGATGACCATGGCGGAAGCCGGCGCGCTTAGCGGCAGATGGCGGAAAAGGCAATGGCGGGCGGCGTCAGTAGCGGATGCGCACCGCCTTCAGCTTGTAGTGCAGCAACTGATCCTGCACGCTGCCGTGCCCCGCGAGATGCCCCGCGCCGACCGCGATGAACACCGTGCCGGGCTTCTTCATCCGCTCCGCGATCCAGCCGGCCCATTGCCTGTTGCGGTTGATGAGCAGGGTTTCGGCCACCTCCGGCGTTTCCTGCAGCGACGCGTTCAGGTCGCGGGCCAGCGCGTCGGGATCGCCGGCGGCCCATTCGTTCACCATCTTGTCCATATTCTCCACCGCCTTGGGCATTTCGTCCACGGTGGAGGTGAGCAATTCGATCTGCCCCTTCTGCGAAAGCTTGTCGAAGATCGAGAGCTGACCCTCGAACGTCTCCAGCCCGATCACCTTCTTCTTCTGCGCATGGGCCGCGCGGGTGAGGATGCCTTCCGGCCCGTTGGCGGGATCGTAGCCCAGCTTGCCCAGCGGCATGATCGAGAGAGAGATCGCCGCGAACCACGGCCGCATCCGGTCGAACTGCGCGAGCGGCAGGTTGTAGTCGGTCAGCGCCTTGGTGAAGGCGGCGCGTTTCCCGGCGGGAAGCTGCTCGGTCAGCGTCGGGCCGTCGAGCGCGAACGCCTTGGACAGCACCACCTTCTGCTGCGTCGCCTGATCCGGCTCCACCATCTCCAGAACGAGCGTGCTCGACTTGTCGAACGCCTTCTTCACCGCCTCGTCGAACCACGACAGGCCCGGCTTCAGCACATGGATCGTGCCGAACAGGTAGATCGTCGTGTCCTTGTCCTTCACCACCCAGAGGGCGGGATCGGCATCCTTCTGCGGCGCGGGCTGCGCGCAGGCGGGAAGGGCGAAGGCGAGGCCGAGCGCGGCGAAGGAAGCGGTGAGCGAACGGAACAAGGCAGGCGACCCCATGGCAAAAGTGACAGGCAGGGATTTACGCATCCCCTTGCCTGTTGGCGAGCCATCCGTCATTGCCCGCGCGCGATGAACAACAGGTCAACAGAGGCGCCGCTGTCGTTCCAGGACATGATCCTGCGGCTGCACCATTACTGGAGCGAGCGCGGCTGCGTGATTCTCCAGCCCTATGACATGCGCATGGGCGCGGGCACCTTCCACCCCGCCACCACCCTGCGCGCGCTCGGCCCGGAGACGTGGAACGCCGCCTTCGTCCAGCCCAGCCGCCGCCCGACCGACGGCCGCTATGGCGAGAACCCCAACCGGCTCCAGCATTATTACCAATATCAGGTGATCCTGAAGCCCAGCCCGCCGGACCTGCAGCAGCTCTATCTCGGCAGCCTCGCCGCGATCGGGGTGGACATGAGCCTCCACGACATCCGCTTCGTCGAGGACGATTGGGAAAGCCCGACGCTCGGCGCATGGGGGCTGGGCTGGGAAGTGTGGTGCGACGGGATGGAAGTCACCCAGTTCACCTATTTCCAGCAGATGGGCGGCTTCGACTGCAAGCCGGTCGCGGGGGAGATCACTTACGGTCTCGAACGCCTCGCCATGTATATTCAGGGCGTCGACAGCGTCTACGACCTCAAGTTCAACGATGCGGGCGTCACCTATGGCGACGTTTTCCTCGCCAATGAGCGGCAGATGTCGAAATGGAATTTCGAGATCGCCGATACCGAAAAGCTGTTCCGCTGGTTCCGCGATGCCGAAGCCGAATGCAAGACATGCATCGAAGCGGGCGTCCCGCTCGCCGCCTATGATCAGGCGATCAAGGCGAGCCATGTCTTCAACCTGCTGCAAGCGCGCGGCGTCATCTCCGTGCAGGAGCGCGCCAGCTATATCGGCCGCGTCCGCGACCTCGCCAAGGGAAGCTGCGAGGCATGGATGGAAGTGAACGGGTGGGCCGCGTAATGACCGATTTCCTTCTCGAACTGCGTTGCGAGGAAATTCCGGCGCGGATGCAGTTGAAGGCTTCCGAAGACCTCGCCCGTCTCTTCACCGAGGAGCTGGGCAAGGCCGGGTTGAAGCCGGCGAGCATCGACAGCTTCGTGACGCCGCGCCGCATCGCGCTGATCGCGCGTGGCCTGCCGCTGGAGACCGCGGCGGTGAGCGAGGAATTCAAAGGCCCCCGCACCAGCGCCCCCGCGCAGGCGTTGGAAGGCTTTCTGCGCAAGACTGGCCTGACTCAGGAGCAGCTTGAAGACCGCGACGGTGTCTGGTTCGCGGTCGTCAACAAACCCGGCCGCGCTACGGCGGAGGTTCTGGCGGAAGCTGTCCCCGCGATCATCCGTGCTTTCCCATGGCCCAAATCGATGCGCTGGGGCGCGGCGTCGAGGACGACCGAAAGCCTTCGCTGGGTCCGCCCGCTGCAAGGGATCGTCGCGATCCTGGGCGAAGACCTCGTCGACATCGAGATCGAAGGCGTCAGGAGCGGCTACACCACGCTCGGCCACCGCTTCCATCATCCCGGCGAGATCACCATCGGCGGCGCGCACGACTATGTCGAGAAGCTGCGCGCCTGCCATGTGATCGCCAGCCATCGGGAACGGCAGTCCATCATAGAGGCGAAAGCCAGGGAAGCCGCCGCCGCGCATGGCTATAGCGTTATCGAGGACAAGGGTCTCGTCGCGGAGAATGCGGGCCTCACTGAATGGCCGGTGCCATTGCTGGGCGATTTCGATCCAGCCTTCCTTGAGGTACCGCCTGAAGTCATTCAGCTAACCCTCCGTATCAACCAGAAATATTTCGTCCTGCGTGATGCGGCGGGCAAGCTCGCCCCCGCCTTCATCTGCACCGCCAATATCGAAGCGAAGGATGGCGGCGCGGCGATTATCGCGGGCAATCGCAAGGTTCTGGCCGCCCGCCTGTCGGACGCTCGCTTCTTTTGGGAGCAGGACCGCAAGACCAGTCTTGAAGACCATGCGAAGAAGCTGGAACGCATCACCTTCCACGAAAAGCTCGGCACCGTCGCCGACAAGGTGGAACGGGTCGCGAAGCTCGCCCGCTGGCTGGTGGAGGAGGGGATCATCAAGGGCGCGGACGCCGATCAGGCCGAACAGGCCGCCCGTCTCGCCAAGGCCGATCTCGTCACCGAGATGGTGGGCGAATTCCCCGAACTGCAAGGCGTCATGGGCGGCTACTACGCCCGCGCCGAAGGCTTGCCCGACGCCGTGGCGGACGCCATTCGCGATCATTACAAGCCGGTGGGGCAGGGCGATGAGGTGCCGACCGCGCCGGTGACGGTGGCGGTGTCGCTGGCGGACAAGTTGGATACGCTGGCGGCGTTTTTCGCGATTGATGAACGTCCCACCGGATCGCGCGATCCTTTTGCTTTACGGAGAGCAACCCTTGGCATCCTGGAAGTAGCGGTCAATCATTCTCTTCGCCTGCCTATCGACAAGGCTTCAGCTTTCGCGTTGGCGGCACTGATCCGTTCTCTATCCAATGACGGACATACCGCCGTCCTCACCAAACGCACGGGCCGAGCCGACCTTACGGATGAGGAATTCGTAGTACAGGATGAACGCATCGGTTTCCTGAAGCATGATGATGTGAAACTGACCGATCCGGCTACTGGCGAAATCCGCGTTGCTTCTGAAAGTATCGTCTGGATGGAATCTCCGGTGCAGGTGCGGCGGCAAATCGTCGACTTCTTCGCCGACCGCCTCAAGGTCCAGCAGCGCGAGGCTGGCGTCCGCCATGACCTCATCGATGCGGTGTTCGCGCTGGGTGGCGAGGACGATCTCGTCCGCCTGCTGGCCCGCGTGAAGGCGCTGCAATCCTTCATCGATACGGATGACGGCGCGAACCTGCTCGCCGGTTACAAGCGCGCGGCCAACATCCTCAAGAAAGAAGGCGTGGAGCAGGCGGAATGGGTTTCCCCGGCCTACACCCCTGAAAAGGCGGAGGCGGACCTGATCGCGGCGCTCGATGCGGCGGAGCCTCAGGCGCGGCAGGCGGTGGAGGCGGAGGATTTCGAAGGCGCGATGGCTGCGCTGGCGACTCTCCGCGCGCCTATCGATGCCTTTTTCGAAAGCGTCACGGTCAATGACGCCGATCCGGCCAAACGCATGACGCGCCTCGCCTTGCTTGCGCGGGTCCGCGGGGCCGTCCATGCGGTGGCGGACTTTTCGAAAATTACGGGATAGCGTTACAAAATGGCGTATCGCGTGACAGTTTCGCGACTCTGAGCAGAAAATATCGTAAAAGCAGGTGCATTTATCGCCTGCATATTGTTTAGGGCTTGTTGCAACGCACAAAGATGCGGCCGTCACTTTTCTCAAAGGGAGCCGCGCAATGTTGACGATGGAAGAGAACAGCATGAGCACTACGGCCACTCGTTATGTCTATCGTTTCGGCGGCGGCGTCGATGATGGCGGCAAGGGAGACAAGAATCTCCTCGGCGGCAAGGGCGCCAATCTGGACGGCATGGCCGCCATCGGCCTGCCCGTGCCTCCCGGCTTCACCATGACGACCGAGATGTGCACCCGCTATTATCAGGATGGCGGCGTTTATCCTGAAAGCCTGAAGGCTGAAGTCGCGAACGGTATCGCCCATATCGAGTCGGTCACTGGCAAGAAGTTCGGCGATGCTTCCGATCCTCTGCTGGTCTCCGTCCGCTCCGGCGCGCGCATTTCGATGCCCGGCATGATGGACACCGTGTTGAACCTGGGCCTCAACGATGAAACCGTGCAGGGTCTTGCCGCCGTGTCGGGGGACGAGCGTTTCGCCTGGGACAGCTATCGCCGCTTCATCCAGATGTATTCGGACGTGGTGCTGGAACTCGACCATGGCGCGTTCGAGGAAGCCCTTGAGATCGCCAAGGAAGATCAGGGCTATACGCTCGACACCGAAATGAACGCTGATGATTGGAAGGCGCTCGTCGCGGAATATAAGGGCCTTGTTTCAAAGCTCTGGGGCAAGCCTTTCCCGCAGGATGTGAACGATCAGCTTTGGGGCGCGATCAGCGCCGTGTTCGGATCGTGGCAGGCGGATCGCGCGAAGGTCTATCGCCGACTGAACTCGATCCCGCACGATTGGGGCACCGCCGTCAACGTGCAGGCGATGGTCTTCGGCAATATGGGCGATACTTCGGCGACCGGCGTCGCCTTCACCCGCGACCCGGCGACGGGCGAGAACGCCTATTATGGCGAATATCTGATCAACGCGCAGGGCGAGGATGTGGTGGCGGGCATCCGCACCCCGCAATATCTGACGAAACAGGCCCGCGAGCGGGCAGGGGCCAAGCCGCTTTCCATGGAAGAGGCGATGCCCGAAACCTATGCCGAACTGGCCCGCGTGTTCGAGATACTGGAAAAGCACTATCGCGACATGCAGGACATCGAGTTCACGGTGCAGCAGGGCAAGCTCTGGATGCTCCAGACCCGTTCGGGCAAGCGCACCGCCAAGGCCGCGCTCAAGATCGCGGTGGACATGGCGCGCGAAGGGCTGATTTCCGAGGAGGAAGCCGTCGCCCGCGTCGATCCCGCCGCGCTCGATCAGCTCCTCCACCCGACACTCGATCCCAAGGCGCCGCGTGACGTGCTGACGAAGGGCCTGCCAGCCTCGCCGGGCGCCGCTTCGGGCGCGATTGTGTTCGACGCCGATACCGCCGAGCGCCGTAATGAACTGGGCGATGCGGTCATCCTCGTCCGCGTCGAAACCAGTCCGGAAGACATTCACGGCATGCATGCGGCCAAGGGCATCCTGACCGCGCGCGGCGGCATGACCAGCCACGCCGCCGTGGTGGCGCGCGGCATGGGCCGTCCCTGCGTGTCCGGCGCGGGCAGCCTGTCCATCGACAATGCCAGCAAGGTCCTGCGCATCGGCAGCCGCGAATTGAAGGAAGGCGACATCCTCACCATCGACGGCGCGACCGGCGAGGTGATGGCGGGCGAAGTGCCGACCGTGCAGCCGGAGCTGGCGGGCGATTTCGGTATCCTGATGGCCTGGGCCGACAAGGTGCGCCGCCTGAAGGTGCGGGCCAACGCCGAAACGCCGCTCGACTGCAAGACCGCCCGCGATTTCGGCGCGGAGGGCGTGGGCCTGTGCCGTACCGAGCATATGTTCTTCGACGCGGCCCGCATCACGGCGGTGCGCCAGATGATCCTCGCCGACAGCGAGGCGGGCCGCCGCGAGGCGCTCGCGAAGCTGCTGCCCGAACAGCGCAGCGATTTCACCGCGATCTTCGAGGTGATGGCGGGCCTGCCCGTCACCATCCGCCTGCTCGATCCGCCGCTGCATGAATTCCTGCCGCATCAGGAGGCCGAGTTCGAGGAAGTCGCCAAGGCGGCGGGCGTGGGTGTCGATACGCTCAAGCGCCGCGCGGCAGAGCTGCACGAGTTCAACCCGATGCTCGGCCATCGCGGCTGCCGTCTGGGGGTGACCTATCCGGAAATCTATGAAATGCAGGCGCGCGCGATCTTCGAGGCCGCGCTGGATGTCGCCGCCAAGACCGGCGAAGCGCCGATCC
>JASGGR010000091.1:0-12769 GCA_047602705.1 Sphingomonas bacterium
ATGGGCGTCGATGATGAAGCAGTTCATCCTCTACACCATCTTCTGCAACGTGCTGCTGCTGCCCTGGGGCCTGTCGCACGCGGGGACGGCGATCGGCGCGCTGGGCGCGATCGGGGCCGATCTGCTCAAGTTCCTGCTCGTGCTGCTGGTCGTGGTAGTGGTCGAGACCACGCAGTCGCGCCTGCGCTTCTACCGCTATCAGGAGCCGCTGGCGGCGTCGTTCCTGCTCGCGGTGCTCTCCATCATCAGCTCGCAAATGGGGTAGCCATGCCGGTCGAACATCTTGATCCGCTCGCTTCGTCCTTCTTCAGCCTGATGGCGATCGTCAGCCTGCTGCTCGCCTTCGTCATGCTGGGGTCGCGCTGGCTGAACAACTACCTCTACGCCTTCGCGGCGGAGTCATGGGTGATCGCGGGGCTGTCGGCAGCGGTGGGCTATTACGGCCGCTTTCCGGAGCTTTACGCGATCGCGGCGTTGACCGCTTTGTTCCGCGGCCTGATCCTGCCGTGGCTGCTCGCGGGCATCGTCCGCCGCCTCGACATCAGGCGCGAGATACGCGAGGCGCTGCGGCCAAGCTCCTGCCTCGTGCTGGGCGCTGCGGCGATCGTCTTCGCTTTGGTCGTCTCGGAGCATATCGGCGCGCGCGTCGGGGCGGCAGGCACGGTGGTGGTGCTGGCGCTCACCGTGATGCTGTCGATGAAACTGATCGGCTTCCTGATGCTGGTCGTTCGGCATGAGGCGATCAGCCAGATCCTTGGGCTGCTGGTGCTGGAGAACGGCATCTTCCTCGGCGCGCAGATATTGGTGCCGGGGATGCCGATCCTGATCGAGCTGGTGATCCTGTTCGACCTGCTGGTGGTGGTCGTCTGCTTCGGCGTGCTGGTGCGCTACCTGAAGGTGCATGTCGGCAGCACCTCCAGCCTCGATTTGAAGAGGCTCGTCGGGTGATGACCACCGGCGCGCTCATCCTCCTGCTGCCGCTCTGCCCGGCCGTCGCGGTGGTCGGCGCGCTCGCCGGACGCAGCCCGCGCTTCGCCGAGGCGATCAACCTGCTCGCCAGCCTGTGCGCCTTCGCGGTGGCGATCGCGCTGGTCTGCCGCGCGACGCCGGAGCCGGTGATCTACGGCCGCTCCTATATCGCGCTCGATGCGTTGGGCGCGTGGGTGATCCTGTGCGCGGCGATCGTCTATCTGCTCGCCTCGATCTATGCGATCGGCTACATGCGGATGCTGGGCGAGGACGAGCGGCTGCCCGGCTTCTACGCGCTGTTCGCGGGCTTCGCGCTGACGATCTTCGTCGGCCCGCTGATGAACAATCCCGGCCTCTACTGGATCGCGATCGAGCTGACCACGTTGGTCAGCACCTTCCTCGTCGCCTTCGAGCATGAGGCGTCGAGCATCGAGGCGGCGTGGAAATATATCGTCATCGTCTCGGCCGGAATCAGCCTCGCGCTGCTCGGCACGGTGCTGTTCTACTGGAGCGGCACCTTCGTCAACGGCCCGACCTATGAGCTGACATGGGCCGCGCTCGTCCACCTGGCGCCCCACGCCAGCCAGCCGATCATCCTGCTGTCGTTCCTGCTCATGCTCGTCGGCTACGGCACCAAGATCGGCCTGGCGCCGATGCACACCTGGCTGCCCGATGCGCATAGCGAATCCCCGGCGCCGGTGTCCGCCCTGCTCTCCGGCGCATTGCTCAACACCGCGATGCTCGGCGTGGTGCGCTTCCTCGGCGTGGCGGACGCGGCCGGGATCGGCGGCATCTGCCGCGTGGTGATGGCCGCGCTCGGCCTTCTCTCGATCCTCGTCGGCGCGTTGTTCATCGTGCGCCAGCGCGGGATCAAGCGGCTGATGGCTTATTCCAGCGTCGAGCATATGGGCGTGATGGCGCTCGGCTTCGGCTTCGGCGGGATGCTCGGCATCGCCGGCGCGCTCTATCACATGCTCAACCATTCGCTGAACAAGTCGTTGATGTTCTTCGGCGCGGGCAATGTGATGCGCGTCTGGCAGACGAAGGAGATACGCGACATCCGCGGCGTGTGGCTGCGCTTCCCCGCGCAGGCGGCCTTATGGCTGGCGGGAGCCGCCGCGATCACCGGCGCGCCGCCGTTCGGCCTGTTCCAGAGCGAGCTTGCCATCCTGCGCGCCGGGATCGGCCGGCCGGGCCTGTCATGGGCGGTCTATGGCATGGCGCTGCTGCTGATCGTGATCTTCGTCGCGTTCATCAACCAGTTCCGGGTGATGTATCTGGAGCCTCCAAATGACGTTCAGAAGGGAAGCACTCCGCAGGAGGGAGGCGCTTCGCGCCTGAGCGTCTGGTGCGTCGCGCCGATGTGGCTGGCGCTGCTGCCTCTCCTCCTGTTCGGCCTGTGGTGGCCGGACGCCTTCTGGCATTACTTCCGGGCTATCGCCGCCGCGCTGCCGGGGACCGCGTCATGATCGGCCGGAGCCATGGTGTGATCACGGATTCCGGCGAGCGGATCCGCGTGGTGGATGTCGGCACCGATGTGCTGGCGGCGAACGCGCAGGGGCTGCACGCCGGCGGCAGCCGCCTCAAGATGGTCTATGCGCGCAGGCTTCCCGATAATCGGATCGAGCTTCGCTACGTGATCGAGGAGCCGCCCCATCAGGGGTTCACGATCTGGCGCTGCGCGATCGACGCCTCCGCGCCCAGTCTCGCCGACATCTGGCCGCTGCTGAGCTGGGACGAGCGCGAGATCATGGAGCTGTTCGGCGTGACCTTCATCGGCCACCCGGACCCGCGCCCTCTGGTACGCCACGCGATCGAGGGCGCCGGCCCGACTGCGGAACCGGTCATGGAAGAGGTTCCGGAGCCGGGACTACGCGCCGCCGGCGTCCTGCCCGAGATCGAGGGCGCCCAGCTCGACGTGCAGATGCTGCCTTATGGGCCGGTCCGCGCCGGCGTGGTCGAATCCGGCGCGTTCTTCTTCAGCTATGTCGGCGAGCATATCCTGCACTACGAGCCGCAGCTTTTCTTCAAGCATCGCGGCATGGAGGCGCGGTTCGAGGGGCTGGGGCCCGAGGACGGCACCGTACTTGCCGAGCGCATCTCGGCGGTCGGCAGCGTCGCCCATGCGCTTGCTTATTGCCAGGCGATCGAGGCGGCCGCGGGATGCACGGTGCCCGATCGCGCGCAATGGGCGCGCGTGCTGCTCGCGGAGATGGAGCGGGTCTATAACCACCTCCATTATCTCGGCCATCTCGCCGACACGACGACGCTGAAGGTGGGACACGCCGAAGGGATGCTGCTGGAGGAGCAGGCCAAGCGGCTGAACGCGCGCCTGACCGGCAGCCGCTTCCTGCGCAACATGCTCACCCCCGGCGGGCTGCGGCGCGATATCGACCCCGGCGGATGGCTCGCCCCCGCGCTCCACCGGCTGCGGATCGAGGCGACGCGCTACGCCGACATGCTCAGGCATAGCGACAGCTTCCTCGACCGGCTGATCACCACCGGCCCCCTGCCCGCGCGCGCCGCCTTCGATCAGGGGGCGACCGGGCCGGTCGCGCGCGCCTCCGGCGTCGATCGCGATCTACGGCGTGACCATCCCTATGCGGCTTATGGTCGCTTCGAACCGCAGGTCGCGGGGTATGACGAAGGCGACGCCCATGCGCGCTTCCACGTCCGCGTCGGCGAGCTTCAATCCAGTCTCGACCAGATCCAGGCGCTGCTCGCGCAGTCGCCGGACGGGGACATCCGGATTCCCTGCAACCCGTCCGCCCATGCAGAGGGCCTTGGCTGGGCCGAGGGACCGCGCGGCGCGGTGGTCTATGCGGTGCATCTCGATGCGGACGCACGGCTGTCGCGCGTCAAGGTCCGCTCGCCTTCCTTCTCCAACTGGCGCGCCTTCCCGCTCACCGTCGAGGACAGCAACATGATGGACTATGCGATCAACGAGGCGAGCTTCGGCCTCACCATCGCCGGCTGCGACAGGTAGGAGGCGGCGATGGCGCTCTGGACCCTGTTCGGCCTCCGCCAAGGCTCCGCCACCACGCGCTGGCCCGCGCCGGGCGGCGATGACGGGCAGGCCGACGTGCTGGGGATGCCGCGCTATCATCCCGATCAATGCGCGGAGGATTGCCGCGCCTGCGCCGACGCCTGCCCGACCGGCGCGATCCTCGCCGACGAGGCCGGGTTGAAAATCGACTACGGCCGCTGCATCGTCTGCCAACGCTGCGTCGAGGCATGCCCGACCGGCGCGATGGCCGCCTCGAACGACTGGGCGTTCGGCGTCCGGCGGCGCGAGGATCTGGAATGGACCGAGGCGCTTCAACCGGCCGCCTCGCCTGCCCAGACCTCCGGCTATCGCCGCAGCCTGCATATCCGGCATGTCGATGCGGGGTCGTGCAACGGCTGCGAGTCCGAGCTGCAGGCGCTCAACAACCCGATCTACAACCTCCACCGGCTCGGCATCTTCTTCACCCCCTCGCCGCGCTTCGCCGACCTGCTGCTGGTCACGGGCCCGGTGACCAATGCGATGCTGGAGCCGCTGAAGGCCGCTTACGAAGCGATGCCGCGCCCGCGCTGGGTGATGGCGACCGGGACGTGCGCGGTATCGGGAGCACTTACTGGCGGTGGCGATTGCGCCGCTCAAAATGGGCTCGGCGACGTGCTTCCGGTCGACGTATGGCTTCCCGGCTGCCCGCCCAATCCGACGGCGATCATCGAAGCGCTGCTGATGTTCCTCAATCGCAAGCAGCAGCGCGTACGCGGAGGCGTCTATGCCGAATGAGCTGATCGCCGCCACCGCCTTGCTATGGATCGCAGGAGGCGTTCTCGCGCTGATTGGGCTGCGGCCGCTTTCGCGCGCAGCGCTCGCGCTCGGCGCGTTGTCGGGCATCGCCGCGGCGATCACCGCGCTCCCCGATAGCACCCCCGCCACGCTCCTGCCGACGACGATCGCCGGCGACACGATCGGCTTCCAGCTCACCCCTTCCGCGCTCTGGCTGATGGGGTTCGGCCTCGCGCCCGCCGCGCTCGCCACGGCGCTCTCGACCCCGGTGCGCGCGCATGAGGGAAGCTGGCTGTTCGGCGCGGCGATGAGCCTGCTCGGCGTGCTCGGCGTGTTCGGGATACAGGACGGCGCTGGCCTGATCGTCGCATGGGAGCTGATGAGCCTTGGCGGCGGCGTGATGCTGATGAGCGAGAGCTTCGGCCATCGCGGCGGGCGCTCGATCTTGTTCATGCTCGGGCTGCTGGAGGTCGGCACGGTCGCGATGATGCTCGCGGTGATCCTGCTCGGCCAGGCGAGCGGGCATCTGGCGTTCGGCGGCTTCGGCGCGGCCGCCGCCGGCATGGGCGGGGGGATGCGGACGTTCGTCTGGCTGCTGCTGCTCGTCGCCTTCGGGGCGAAGCTGGGACTGCTACCTTTCTACGAATGGTTCCCGCGCGCTTATGGCTCCGGGAGCGGGGCGACGGGCGCGCTGATGTCGGGCGTGGTGCTGAACGCGGCCTTCTTCGCATTGTCCCACGCGCTCACCGAATGGGTGCCGGCGAGCACAGGCGGACTCGGCATCACCATCGTCCTGGTCGGCGTCGCCACCGCGATCCTCGCCGCGCTCTACGCCTTTCAGGAGGACGACTGGCGGCGGTTGCTCAGTTTCTCCTCGGCGGAAAATGCAGCGCTGGCGGTGGTTGCGCTTGGCGCATCGATCCTGTTCGCCGGAGGGGGCGACGCGCATCTCGCCGGGCTGGCCTGGACCGTCGCGCTGATCCATCTCGGCGGCCACGCGCTCGCAAAGGGGTGCCTGTTCCTCACCGCCGACGGCGTCAACGCTCGCACCGGCAGCTATCACGTCCGGCAGAGCGGCGTGCTGCGCGCCGCCGGCTGGCCGTTCGGGCTGGGCGCGCTGATCGCGGCGGCGAGCCTCAGCGCGATGCCGCCGACCGTGGGGTTCGTGAGCGAATGGTATCTGTTCCAGACCGTCTTCCAGGGCTTCCACCTCGCCACCCTGGGCGACCGGCTGACGCTGGCGATCGCCGGAGCCGGGCTGGCGCTGACGGCGGCGGTGGCGCTCGCCACCTTCGTCAAATTGTTCGGCATCGGCCTGCTCGGGCGAGGCCCGACCTCGCCCGCGCGCGTCCATGGCGGGACGAACGCGGCCGTGCTGGCGCTCGGGCTGGGCGTGCTGGCGCTGGCGATCGGGATGCCGTGGTGGATCATGGCGCTGAACGACGGCATCGAAGCGCACTTCGCGCCCGGCGTGGTCGGCAGCATGGTGGTCGGCTGGGTGCTCGTCCCCGCGACCGGCGGGCCGATCGGCCCCGACCACAGCTTCGCCTTCATCTCGCCGACGACGCTGGCGATCACGATGCCGTTGCTCGCGATCCTGCCGCTGCTGCTGCTCTATGCCACCAGCCGGTTCCGCGCGCGGCGCAGCGCGGTCTGGTATGGCGGGCTGGCGCCGGACCCGGCCCGCGCGGCGACCACCGCGCTCTCCTTCTCCAATGCGATGCGCACCTTCTACAGTCTGATCTACCGGCCCAGCACCTCCACCGAGCGCGACACCAACGGCCAGCCCTATTTCGTACGTCGGCTCACTTACCGACACAGCGTCGCCCCGGTGTTCGCGAAGCGATTGTTCGGGCCGGTCGTGCTGGGCACGGTCAGGATCGCCGGCGCGGCGCGACGGCTCCAGTCCGGCAGCCTCAATCGCTATCTGGCGATGATCGGCGGGCTGCTCGTCATCATCCTTGCGCTCAGCCTCTTGTAGAAAAGGAGGAACGGAAACGGGTTCCGATCGCGGCCGTCGGCAAGATCATGCGGCAACTGCTCGGCGTCGGGTGGTCGTCGATTTGCCCGGACGCTGGCATCGCTTCGGCGAAGACTGTTATCCGGACGTGTTCCCCGGCGAAAGCGCTTCGATGATGCGACACTCCGCGATGGTCGATCGCGCGCAGCTCTCCAGCAGGCGCCCGAGTTCGCCGCGCAGCGCCTGAAGATCGGCGACCTTGCGGTCGATCTCCGCGACGTGCCGCGCTGCGATGATGTCGACGTCCGTGCAGGGAGCCCGGGGATTATCCACGAGACGCAGAAGGTCACGGATCTGATCGAGCGTGAAGCCAAGGTCGCGCGACCGTTTGACGAACGACAAGCGCTCGAGATGGCGACGATCATAGACCCGATAGTTGGCGGCATTGCGCGCCGGGCGCGGAATCAGCGCTTCGGCTTCATAGAAGCGGATCGTCTCGACTTTGATGCCGGTCGCGCGAGAGAGATCACCGATCTTCATGGCTTGACCCTCTAGTTACTTCAGGGTGCAAGGGCCAGCCCGCTGGATATCGAGGGCGGTCAAATGGCGGACGATTGCTGTTCCGGAAAAGGCGATGCGATCGCCGCGCTGGGCCGCAAGGCGGAGCAGCGCCGCATCCTGATCCTTGTCATGGTCATCAATTTCGTGATGTTCGCGGCCGAGTTCGGCGGCGGGTTGTTCGCCCGTTCGTCCGCGCTGATGGCGGACTCGGTCGACATGTTGGGCGATGGCATTGTCTATGCGCTCAGTCTCCATGCGCTGCATCGCGGTCCACGCTGGGAAGCGGGCGCCGCGCTGATCAAGGGCGGGATCATCGCCTTGTTCGGCATCGCCGTGCTGATCGAGATCTTCGACAAGCTCGTAAACGGGGCGCCGCCATCCTCGACGTTGATGCTCGTGTTCGGCGGCGCGGCGCTTGTTGCGAATCTGGGCTGCCTCGCGCTCCTTTCGCGGTTCCGGCGGGAGAATGTGAACATGTCGAGCACCTTCGAATGCTCTCGCAACGATGTGATCTCGAACGTCGACGTGCTGATCGCGGCGGGCCTGGTGGCAATGACCGGCACAATATGGCCCGACATTGCCGCAGGCGGTGTCATCGCCCTTCTGTTCCTGCGCTCGGCCCGGCGCGTGCTCGCGGACGCGGCAGCAGCCTGGCGCGCCGGCTCGGCCTAGAGCCCGGTTCGATACAGATTACCACTTCTTAATCACGGAACGACTTGACGTCTTCGTAGTTCAAGGTAGAGTTCAACATAGGTCTTACCAGATAAGGCCATCGCAATGGGGATGGAGTTCCCCATAATCGCCCATCCGGGCTGATGACTCCTAAAAATTTGTCGGACTGCGTGCGGGATTCGTTTCCGTTCGCGAGATGAAGAAGGAGCCGGGATAATGCCCATCAGGGAAATTGTCTGAAGCCCCGTTACGATCTTGAAGGCGTCATCTGTTATCCGCCTATTGTTGGATAGCTGTGGCGCGGGCGTGTCTCTGAACGATTATCGCACTGCACGACGTCGCTCTCCATCAGGCACGCTACGGCAAATCGCGAAGATGCGATCGAACGACCGGAAGACATTTGACCGGAACTTTCGATCTTCTTCTGCGCCAATGCGGACGATTGACGATGGAAATGACAAGAATTTCCCCGACAGACACGCGGGCGCCGACAGCGAACCCGAAAATCCGGTTGCCGGAGGGGTTCGATCTCTCCCGGCTCGGTCCGCATGTTCGGGCCGCCTATCTCGGCCCAACCCCCGACAACCCGTTCCTCACATTGCGCAACCGACTGAAGCGCGCGCGCTTCTACGACGAGCGCGAACGCCGCGATGCCGAGCAGCACCGGGATCATCCGGCGGCAAAACCGTAGCAAGCAGGAGGACTAAATTCGTTTAGCCAACGAAATGACGCCGCTTGACGGAAATCACGGGAACGATCATCGGCATTCAAGATTTCCGTAGAGGCCTGTCCGCCCGGGCACTTACCGGGCCAGTCCATTGCCAGGGGGATGGAGTCCCCCTCACCCGCCGAAAGGCTGATGACTCCTACCGCGCCAAGCGCGGTGGGCGTGTGTCCCTGCCGCGCCGGTCCTTACGGGGGCCGTCTCCGACACACGTTCAGGTCCGTCCGACGGACCGGAGCCGGGAGTATGCGGGAGTGACATTGCAGTCCATCGCCGGCCGGGGACGCGGACAAACGTTCGCGGTCACGCCATGACCCAGCCGAAGCTCAATATCCGCCGCGTGGTGATCGACGTCGACAAGGCGCTGCGCATCCCCTCACTGATCGAGATCGGCCGGGCGATCAACAAATGCGTCGGCGTGCAGGCGTTCAATATCACCGTCACCGAGGTCGATCAGGAGACGGTCGGCACGAGCATCACCGTCGAGGGCGAGAACATCGACTATGACGAGCTGGTCCTGCTGATCGAGAAGAGCGGCGCCGTCGTCCATAGCCTCGATGAGCTCGTCTGCGGTGACCGGGTGATCGACAATGTCCCGCGCGTTCGATGATGCTCCGCCATCGGCTCACCGATCCGCGCAACCGCCTCGATATCGTGGCGGGGCTGGTCGACGGCATATTGAACGCGCTGACGCTGGCGGCGGGGCGGATGGTGCACGGCGCCGGCGCGGACCTGATGCTCGCGCTGCGGGTCGGGACCGCGACGGGGCTGACCACGATCTTCGTGTTCTTCATGGCGCATTACGCCGAGCTTCGCGCGGAGATCGCGCGGTCGGAGCGCCAGCTCAACCTCGCGTCGCACGGCAAGCTCGCCACCTCGCGGCTCGGCCAGCGGGCGGTGCGGGAATCGCTCGCCGGCGCGGCGCTCGCGGCGGTCTGCGGGGTGTCGGGAAGCGTCCTGTCGCTCCTGCTCTGCGCGTGGCTTCCCGAGCCGCACTGGCTGGGTCTCGCCGCCGATATCGCATTGCTTGGCCTGCTCGGCGTGCTGCTTGCGCGCAGCGTGCACGGCTCGCCGCTCATATGGGCGCCCTCGATCATGGCCGGCGGCGTGGTGCTGACCCTCATCGGCGTGGAGATCGACATTGCCAGCTGATCGTCAGCCGGGGAGTCCCGGAACATTCAATGAATCCAGTTCCATCCATAGGTCGCAAGGGAGGAAATGATGCTCCAGCAACTCATTCGTGATCTCGTCGCGATCGGGCGCGTGACGCTGACCGTCGGCCATGACTCCCCGGTGGTCGCCGGCAACGTGCCACCCGGCGCACCGAACCTCGACGTCGCAATCCGCATCCGCGATCACCGAACCGCGATGGCGATCGCCGCCGATCCCGATCTCCAGCTCGGCGAAGCCTATATGGACGGCAGGCTGACCATCGAACGCGGCACGCTCTGGGATTTCATGGAGATCATCGGCCGCAATATCGGCCGGCGGCCGGCCGCAAAGCTGTCCACAATATTACGCAGGGCGGCAGGGCGCTTCCTCGACGGCAGCAACACGCTGGCGAAGGCGAAGGCGAACGTCGAGCATCATTACGATCTCTCGAACGACTTCTACCGGCTCTTCCTCGACCGCGACCTGCAATATAGCTGCGCCTATTTCACGAAGGAGAACCAGTCGCTCGAGGCGGCGCAGGCCGCCAAGAAGGCGCACATCATCGCCAAGCTCGGCCTGCATGACGGTTGCCGCGTGCTCGACATCGGGTGCGGCTGGGGCGGGCTGGCGCTGTCGATCGCGCGCGCCGCCGATGTCGAGGTGACGGGCATCACGCTGTCGGTCGAGCAACTCACGCTGGCGCGACAGCGGGCGGAGGAGCTCGGCCTCGCCGATCGCGTCCATTTCGAGCTGCTCGACTATCGCTCGCTCGACAAAAGGTTCGACCGGATCGTCTCGGTCGGCATGTTCGAGCATGTCGGGCGTGCCCATTTCGACGAATATTTCCGGTCGATCCGCCGGCTGCTCGCGCCGGGCGGCGTCGCGCTCGTCCATTCGATCGGGCGCAAGGATCCGGGTCCAGGGTCCAACCCGTGGATGACCCGGCACATCTTCCCCGGCGGCTATATCCCGGCCGCGTCGGAAGCGCTCGCCGCAGTCGAGCGTTCCGGCTTGTGGACCACCGACATGGAGATCCTCCGGCTCCATTATGCCGAGACGCTGCGGCACTGGCGCGAGCGGGTGGAATTGCAGCGCGAGGCGATCGAGCAGTTCTACGATGCGCGCTTCTATCGCATGTGGACCTTCTATCTCGCCGCTTGCGAGATGTCGTTCCGCTATGACGGCCTGATGGTGGTGCAGTTGCAGATCGCGGCGGATATCGACGCCGTCCCGCTGACGCGCGACTATCTCTCGGGGGAGGAAACACGGATCACGCGCCGGCTGGCGGCGCGCGTCGCCCGCCCTCCCGCCGCAATGAACAGGGCAAAGGCTGAATCATGCTGACAACCATCTGGATCGCGATCGGCGGAGCGATCGGCACCATCGCCCGCTACTGGTTCAATCTTCTCCTCACCGCGCGCTTCGGGGAGGCGCTGCCTTGGGGGACGATCCTGATCAACATCACCGGATCGTTCGCGATCGGCTTGTTCGCCGCCCTGACCGAGCCCGGTGGGCGGCTCGCCGTGCCGCCTGACGTTCGCGCCTTTGTGCTCGTCGGCATCTGCGGCGGCTACACCACTTTCTCCTCGTTCAGTCTCCAGACACTGACCCTGTTCGAGGCGGGCGAACCGGCGCGCGCGGGGGCGAACGTGATCGGATCGGTGATCCTCTGCCTGATCGCCGTATGGCTCGGCCACACCGGCTTCGCGGCGCTCACCCGGCTGGTGCGGGGGTAGGACATGAAGATTCTCGTGCTCGTCACCACGGCCGAGACCGCCCATGCCTGTCTCGACGCCGCCGTCACGGCGAGCGCGGCCTTGCCCGGCGTGACGATCGAAGCCTTGCATACGATCGTCGACCCTGAGCGGATCGTCACCTCCACCGAGGAAATCCAGCTCCAGCGCCTGCGCGAGCATGACGAAGGCACGGCCGCGCAGAAGGCTGAAGCGGCGCGGTCCGCGTTCCTGTCATGGAACCTGACAGCGGATGACAAGACGCCGGTCGTCTGGTGGAAAACGCAGGTCGCGGACGAGGCGCGATCGGTGCGCGAGGAAGCGGAGGATGTCGCGCTGATCGTCCTGCCGCAGGGCCATGATCTCGACACCGCCGACGCGTTCCACGCCGCCCTGTTCGACGCGAGGAAGCCGCTTCTCGTCGTTCCGGGCGACTGGCGCGCCGGCCAACAATCCGGCTTCGCGCATGTCGCGATCGGCGTGGCGAACGATTCCGCCGAGCGCGCCGCGCTCGCCGCAGCGCAGCCGTGGCTACACGCCGCCGCACGGGTCACGGCAATCCGCATCGGCGAGGCGCTGCCCGAGGAAACGGCCGGCGCTGCGCTCGGTCAGGATGTGGAGGCGGACTGGCTCGTCGTGCCGCGACGGAGCGGCATCGACCTCGGCGCCCAGATCGCGCTGGAGGCCGAAACGGTCGGCGCCGACCTGCTGGTCGCCGGGGCCTATCGGCACGGCCCGCTGATCGAATGGCTGATGGGCGGGACGACACGGCACCTGCTGGCGGCCACCACATTGCCCTTGCTGCTGGCGCACTGATGCCGCACGGGATCGCCAACCTCGTGGTCATGCGTCACGGCGAGAGCGTGACGAATGCCGCGAACATCTTCACCGGCTGGAGCGACCCGCCCCTGTCGCCGCGCGGCCGGGCGGAGGCGACGCTGGTGGCGGACAGGCTTCGCAAAGTGGGCCTGACCCCGACCCGCATCTTCTGCTCGCCGCTGATCCGCGTCACGGAAACGGTCGCCATTCTACGGGATATGCTCGACGCCCCCGATGTCCCGTCCATGCCGCTCACCGCGCTGAAAGAGCGTGACTACGGCGCGCTCACCGGGCGGAACAAGGATGACGCGGCGGCCGCGTTCGGCGCGGCGCAGGTGCAAAGCTGGCGCCGGTCGTGGGCCGATTGATGTAGAGGTTTCCGGCTTGCACATGGTCAC
>JASGGR010000092.1:0-12717 GCA_047602705.1 Sphingomonas bacterium
CCGAGCCGATCGCATAGCCCTTGGTGACGGCCTTGGTGGTGTTGCCCACCGCGTCCAGCGCGTCCGTCCTGTGGCGCACGTCGTCCGGCAGGCCGGCCATCTCCGCGATGCCGCCGGCATTGTCGGTGACTGGGCCATAGGCATCGAGCGCCACCACCATGCCGGCCAGCGCCAGCATCGACGTCGCGCCGAAGGCGATGCCGATCACGCCGGCGAGCTTATAAGCCGCGATCACCGCGATCACGATCACCAGCGTGGGCAGTGCGGTCGCCTCCAGGCTGACGGCGAGGCCCTGGATCACGTTGGTGCCGTGCCCCGTTTCGGAGGCGCGGGCGATCGACTTCACCGGGCGATAGTTGGTGCCGGTGTAATATTCGGTGATCCACACGATCAGCGCCGTCACCGCGAGGCCGATCATCATGCACCAGAACAGGTGCATGCCGGTGAAGCCCGCCCCGCCGACGGGCGCGGCCGGATCGCCGCCCAGCAGGTCGCCCGAAGGATCGAGGAAGCCCGGCGCGCCGATCACGGCGTTGAGGTCCCCAAGGGTGAGTTTCGTCACGAAATAGATCGCCGGCACGGAGAGGATCGCCGAGGTGCCGAAGCCCTTGTAGAGCGCGGCCATGATCGAGCCGCCGCCCAGCCGCACCATATAGGTGCCGATGATCGAGGTGACGATGCACACGCCGCCGACGATCAGCGGCAGGCTCATCAGCCGCATCAGTTCGCCCGCGTCCGCCTTCACCAGCAGCGCGATCGACACCATCGTGACGCCCAGCGTCACCACATAGGTCTCGAACAAATCGGCCGCCATGCCGGCGCAGTCGCCCACATTGTCGCCCACATTGTCCGCGATCACGGCGGGGTTGCGGGGATCGTCCTCCGGGATGCCGGCCTCGACCTTGCCGACGAGGTCCGCGCCGACATCGGCCGCCTTGGTGAAGATGCCGCCGCCGAGCCGCGCGAAGATCGAGATCAGCGAGGCGCCGAACGCCAGCGCCGTCAGCGATTCCACGATCACGCGATCGTTGGGGGCATGGCCGCCGGGGCCGGTGAGATACCAGAAGAAGGAAGCGATCGCGAGCAGCCCCAGCCCCGCGACGAGCATCCCCGTCACCGCGCCGGAGCGGAAGGCCATGGTCAGCCCGCCCTGAAGCGATCCCCGCGCGGCCTCCGCCGTGCGGACGTTGGCGCGCACCGAGATGTTCATGCCCACGAACCCGGCCACGCCCGACAGGATCGCGCCGATCACGAAGCCGATGGTGGAGGTGATGCCGAGCGTGGCGGCAAGGATGACGGCGACGATCACGCCGACGATGCCGATAGTGGTGTATTGCCGCGCCAGATAGGCCTTTGCGCCTTCCTGGATGGCGGCGGCGATATCCTGCATCCGTTCATTGCCCGGCGAGGCGCGGAGCACCTGCTGGCTGGTAACGAAGCCATAGACCACGGCAAGCAAGCCGCAGAGGATGGCGATATGGACTGTCGTCATCGCATTCCTTCCCCTAAGTCTTTCCGCCGCGCCGCACGGGCTTTTGCCCTTTGTCGTCAACGCGGTTCGAGGTGAAGGCGTATAGGTCGCCCGGCGCGGGCGCAAGCGTGGTGGTTCAGGCGCGGTGTTCGAAGCCGAGACGGGGCGGAAGCGGCACCGGCTCTCCCATCCGCGTGAGCGACAGTCCCTTGCCCTGCGCGAAGCGCCCCACGCGGGTCGCCGGGACGGGCAAGGCCGCGCCCGGCGGGGCGGCGAACAGAAGCTGGTAATCGTCCCCGGCGGTGGCCGCCGCCAGCGCATCGCCGCCGGACGCGCGGTAATCGGCGGAGAGCGGCACGAGGGCCAGATCGATCGCCGCCGCGCAGCCGCTCGCGGCCGCCATCCGCCAGGCGTCGATCAGCAGCCCGTCGGACACGTCCATCATCGCATGGACATGGGGTGCGAGCAGCCGCCCCTCCGCGATGCGCGGGCGCGGGCGGCGATAGGCGGCGAGCAGCGTCTCCGGCCCCGCTTCGCCCCGCGCGATCGCAAGGCCGGCGCCGGCGTCGCCGATCGTGCCCGTCACCCACAGATCGTCGCCCGGCCGCGCCCCGCTTCGCGCCGGCGCGATCGCATGCGCGCCGATCGCGGTGAGCGTCAGCACGCGCGGCGCGCCCTCCGGCAGCGACACGGTGTCGCCCCCGATCAGCGGGCAGTCGAACGCCGCCAGCGCCGCCGCCAGCCCGGAGAGGAACGCGCGATCCCATGCGTCAGCGCCCAGCGGGTAATTGAGCAGCACGCCCTCCGGCATCGCGCCCTTGGCGGCGAGATCGGAAAGATTGGTGGCGACCAGCTTCCACGCCACATCCTCCGCCGGATCGCCGGAGAGGAAATGCACGCCCTCCACCAGGGTGTCCGTGGTGAGGACATAGCTCCCCAGCCGCGCCGCATCGTCCGCAAGCCCCAGCGCGCCGGGATGGAGCGGCAGGCGGCGCAGCGCGGCGATGAACTCGGCCTCTATCATGGCGCAAGGAGGTATCGGGTTTGGAAAGCGACGTCACCTTCTCTCGCCGCAACTTTCGTGCAACACACGCGCCATGACGAACCTCAGCGACGTCCTCATCGTCGGGTCCGGCGCGGCCGGGCTTACCGCCGCGCTCAACCTTGCCGACCGCTTCAGGGTGACGGTGCTGGCAAAGGGCGCGCTCAACGAAGGCTCGACCGCCTGGGCGCAGGGCGGGATCGCGGCGGTGCTGGAGCCGGGCGATACGTTCGAAAGCCATATCGAGGACACGATGATCGCCGGCGCGGGCCTGAACGACCGCGCCACCGTGGAATTCGTGGTGGAGAACGCCCCGGCCGCGATCCACCGCCTCCAGGATCTGGGCGTTCCCTTCGCCACCGAGGGCGATGCGCTGCACCTTACGCGCGAGGGCGGCCATTCGCACCGCCGCATCGTCCATGTCGCCGACGCGACCGGCTGGGCCGTGCAGGAGGCGCTGCAACGCGCGGCCGAGAAGCATCCCAACATCACCCTCGTTCCCGATCAGGTGGCGATCGACCTGGCCACCAGCCGGCATGAGGAGCGCTATTCCGGCGCGGGCAACGTCTGGGGCGTCTATGCCGTCGATCGGCGAACCGGCCACGTCAACCTGTTCACCGCGCGCGCGACCATCCTCGCGACCGGCGGCGCGGGGCGCACCTATCTGTTCTCCACGGCGCCGCGCGGCGCGACGGGCGACGGGATCGCAATGGCGTGGCGGGCGGGATGCCGCATCTCGAACATGGAATTCATGCAATTCCACCCGACCTGCCTCTACAATCTGGAGGTCAAGAACTTCCTCATCACGGAGGCGGTGCGCGGCGAGGGCGGTCAGTTGAAGATCCCGGAGACGGGCTATCGCTTCATGCCCGATTTCGATCCGCGCGCGGAGCTTGCCCCGCGCGACATCGTGGCGCGCGCGATCGATCATGAGATCAAGCGGCTCGGCCTCGATTACGTCCATCTCGACATCAGCCACATGCCGCCCGATTTCGTGCGCGGCCATTTCCCGAACATCTACGAGAAACTGATCGGCCTTGGCATCGACATGACGACGCAGCCGATCCCCGTGGTGCCCGCCCAGCATTACACCTGCGGCGGGATCGTGATCGACCGCGACGGGCGGACGGACCTGCCCGGCCTCTATGCGGCGGGCGAGTGCACGCAATCGGGGCTGCACGGCGCGAACCGGCTCGCCTCCAACTCGCTGCTCGAATGTTTCGTGTTCGGGGAAGCGGCGGCGAAGCATATCGCGGCGCATTGGGAGGATTTCGCGCCCGTCCCCGCGATCCGCGCGTGGGACGAAAGCCGCGTCACCGATTCCGACGAGGAAGTCGTCATCAAGCAGAACTGGACGGAAATCCGCCGCTTCATGTGGAATTACGTCGGCATCGTGCGCACCACCAAGCGGCTGGAGCGCGCCGCCCATCGCATCAAGCTGCTGACGGAGGAGGTGGGCGACTATTACGGCCATTTCCGCGTGACGCCGGATCTGATCGAACTCAGGAACCTGCTCCAGACAGCGGACCTGATCGTGCGCTCCGCCCTGCTGCGCCACGAAAGCCGGGGGCTGCACTATACGCTCGATTGGCCGGAAACCGCGCAAAAAGCAGTAGATACGGTTCTTGTTCCGTGAATCCGTCGCGGCTCAGGCGCGGTTCATCGTAATTGGGCCAAGCTGCTGATTTCCTTCGCAGCCGGTATCGGGTTTAACCTGATATCAGGTTCGGGTGGGCATGATCGAGGCATGACGGGTTCGCGGGTTCAGTGGTTGGCGGCGATACTGGGAACGCTGGCGCTGGTCGCCTGCGGCTCCGGGATGCGGCCGGGCACCAACGCCAGCCTCGCTTCCGCGCCCGCGCGTCATGGCGCGCCCTCCTCCTCCGCCCCCGCCTATGTCGTTTCGCTGCCCGTGCCGCGCGTGATGATGCGCCCGCGCAACGATGCGCCGCGCGCGCTGGTGGAGCGCGTGGACGCGCTGGTGCGCGGCTTCCCCGGCGTGGCCGGCGTCGCGATCCGCGCGGTGGATGAAGGCTGGACGGTGGAAGCCGGCGGACGTCGCCGCATGCCGCAGCAGAGCGTCAGCAAATTGTGGGTCGCGATGACGGTGCTCGACCAGCGCGATTCCGGCCGGCTGCGTCTGGACGATCCGGTGACGCTCTATCCGTCGGACCTCACCCTGTTCCACCAGCCCATCGCCGTGCTGGTGAAGTCGACCGGCTATCACACCACCGTCGCCGGGCTGCTCACCCGCGCCCTGACGCAGAGCGACAATACCGCCAACGATCGCCTGTTGCGGCTGGTCGGCGGCCCCAATGCGGTGCGCGCCTTCATCGAGCGCAAGCAGCTTGGCGATATACGCTTCGGCCCCGGCGAGCGGCTGCTCCAGTCGCGCACGGCGGGGCTGACGTGGCAGCAGAGCTATTCGCTGGGTAACAGCTTCGAGATCGCGCGCTCGCGCCTTGCGCCGGAAGTGCGGGCAGCGGCGTTCGAGGCCTATGTCTCCGATCCGCCGGACGGCGCGGCGCCGCTCGCCATCGCCGACGCGCTCGCGCGGCTGGCGCGGGGCGAGCTGCTCTCGGAAACCTCGACGCGCTACATGCTCACCACCATGGGGTCCACCGTCACCGGCCGCGCGCGGCTGAAGGCGGCGCTGCCGTCCGGCTGGTCGCTCCAACACAAGACGGGCACGGGGCAGGAACTGGGCCGCCGCAACGCCGGGTTCAACGACGTCGGCCTGCTCACCGCGCCTGACGGGCGGCGCTATGCCATTGCGGTGATGATCGGCGACACGACGCGCCCGATGCGCGACCGGCAATTGCTGATCCAGGAAGCGGCGAGCGCCCTCACCGGCTATTACGGCAGCACCTCCCGCCTCGCCTCCAACACCGGGGAAGCGCCGGGAAGCTAGGTTTCCCGCTGCCCCGAACGAAGCAGCGCCGCGATTTCCACCCCGATCCGCCCGCATATCCGCAGTGCGGACATGCAACATTTCGCCGCAAGGGGCATGCCGGGGGCACAAGCGGGATTGGTCCCGCGCACAAACCGGGCTATCCCCCCGCCATGCCGCATCTCTATCTCGTCGATGGCTCAGGCTATATCTTCCGTGCCTATCACGTCCTGCCGAAGCTCACCAACAAGCATGGCGAGCCGGCGGGGGCGGTCTACGGCTATACGACGATGCTGTGGAAGCTCGCGAAGGAATTGCACGAGGCCGACGGGCCGACGCATCTCGCGGTGATCCTCGACGCCGCCGAGCAGACGTTCCGCAATGAGCTTTACGATCAATACAAGGCGCACCGCCCGCCCGCGCCGGAGGATCTCGTCCCCCAGTTCCCGATGATACGGGAGGCGACGCGCGCCTTCTCGCTCCCTTGCATCGAGGAGATCGGCTGGGAGGCGGACGACCTGATCGCCTCCTATGCCAAGGCCGCGCTGGCGCAGGGCTGGCAGGTGACGATCATCAGCTCCGACAAGGACCTGATGCAGCTTCTCACCGAGCCGGGCATCGACATGCTCGACACGATGCGCGACCGGCGTATGGGGCCGGAGGCGGTGTTCGAGAAATTCGGCGTCGGGCCGGACAAGCTCGGCGAGGTGCTCGCGCTGATGGGCGACAGCGTGGACAATGTCCCCGGCGTCCCCGGCATCGGCCCCAAGACGGCGGCGAAGCTCATTACCGAATATGGCGACGTCGAGGCCGTGCTGGCCGCGGCGCCGGCGATGAAGCCAGGCAAGTTGCGCGAGAACCTGATCGCGCACGCCGACATGGCGCGGCTGAGCCGGCAGCTCGTGGAGCTGGCGAGCGACGTTCCCCTCCCCCATCCGCTCGACGAGATGGTGCTGGACGGCATCCCCGAGGCCCCGCTGCGCGCCTTCCTCGAGCATCACGGCTTCAAGTCGCTGCTCGCCAAGCTGGGGCAGGTGGCGGATGCGCCGCGGCCCGCGCCCTCCGCCGCGATCCCCGTGGAGGAAGACCCGCCCTGCGACCATGACGCCTATGAAACGGTGGCTGACGAGGAAGCGCTCGACCGCTGGATCGCGGCGACGCGGCATCAGGGCTTCGTCGCGATCGATACCGAGACGACGGGCAAGGACCCGATGCTCGCCGAGCTGGTCGGCGTCAGCATGGCGCTCGCCCCCAATCGCGCCTGCTACATCCCGCTCGCGCATGGCGGCAGCGACATGTTCGCGGAAAAGCCGGTGCAGATCGATCGCGACCGCGCGCTGGAGAAATTGCGTCCGCTGCTGGAGGATCAGGGCGTGCTCAAGATCGGGCACAATCTGAAATACGACATGATCGTGCTCGGCCGGCTCGGCGTGGACGTTGCGCCGTTCGACGATTCGATCGTGATGAGCTTCGATCTCGACGCGGGCCTGCACGGGCACGGCATGGACGAGCTGGCCGCGACGCATCTGTCGCATAGCTGCATCAGCTACAAGGACGTGGCGGGGAGCGGCAAGAAGCAGATCGGCTTCCACGAGGTCGACCTCAAGGCCGCCACCCGCTACGCCGCCGAGGACGCGGACGTGACATTGCGGCTGTGGCGGCGCTTCCGCGCGCGGCTGCCGGCGGAAGGGGCGACGCGCATCTACGAGATGATCGACCGCCCGCTCGTCCCCGTGATCGCGCGGATGGAGCGGCGCGGCATCAAGGTCGATCGCGAGCGGCTGGCGCAGTTGAGCCGCGGTTTCGACAGCGAGATCGCGACGCTGGAAACCACGATCCACGGCCTCGCCGGCGGCCCCTTCACGATCGGCAGCCCGAAGCAATTGGGCGAGGTGCTGTTCGAGCGGATGGGGATCAAGGGCGGGCGCAAGGGCAAGTCCGGCGTCTATTCCACCGACGTGAACGAGCTGGAGCGGATCGCCGCCGACAAGGATTCCCCGGCTGCGGAAATGGCCGCGCGCGTGCTCGACTGGCGGCAGCTTTCAAAGCTGAAAAGCACCTACACCGATGCGCTGCAACAGCAGATCAACCCGCATACGGGGCGCGTCCACACCAGCTACAGCCTGACAGGCGCGCAGACCGGGCGGCTTTCCTCCACCGATCCCAACCTCCAGAACATCCCGGTCCGCACCGAGACCGGCCGCCAGATCCGCGACGCCTTCGTGGCGGAGCCGGGCAATGTGATCCTGTCGGCGGACTATTCGCAGATCGAGCTGCGGCTGGCCGCCCACATGGCCGACGTGCCGGCGCTCAAGGAAGCCTTCGCGCGCGGGGAGGACATCCACGCGCGCACCGCGCAGGAATTGTTCGGCGAGCTGAACCGCGACACCCGCGCACGCGCCAAGACGATCAACTTCGCGATCCTCTACGGCATCAGCCGCTGGGGCCTCGCGGGCCGTCTGGATGTGACGTCCGACGAGGCGCAGGCAATGATCGACCGCTATTTCGAGCGTTTCCCCGGCATCAGCCGCTATATCGCCGACACGCTGACCCATGCGCGCGAGCGCGGCTTCACCGAGACCATGTTCGGCCGCAAGACGCATTTCCCGCGCCTGAAATCCAAGGTGCAGCACGAGCGGCAGGGGGCCGAGCGCGCCGCGATCAACGCCCCGATCCAGGGCACGTCCGCCGATATCATCAAGCGCGCGATGGCGCGGATGGACGCCGCGCTGACGGACGCGGGGCTTACGGGCACGCGGATGCTGCTCCAGGTGCATGACGAGCTGGTGTTCGAGCTGCCCGAAAGCGAGGTGGAGGCGGCGAGCGCCGTGATCGCGCGCGTCATGTCCACCGCCGCCGAGCCGGCGGTGAAGCTGGACGTGCCGCTGGCGGTGGAGATCGGCTTCGGCGAAAGCTGGGGAGCGGCGCATTGAGGATGCGCCGATGACGGGCGAAATATCGAAGGATATCGCCACGCTCGCCAAAGGCGGACGCACGAATGTCGCGGGCTTCGTGCTGCGGCTGCTGGCGCGTATCCCGTTCCTGTTCATCGCGGGACGGCTCTACGGACCGGACCTCGTAGGCCGCTTCGCGCTCGCGGTGGTGGTGGTGGAGCTGGCGGCGCTCGTCTCGACACTCGGGCTGAAGCGCGGGCTGGCGCAGGCGCTGGCCACGACCGAGCGCCCGCACGTCCATGTCGTATGGGATGCGATGGTGCTTGGCGGCATCCTGAGCTTCACGGCCAGCGCGGTGCTGTGGACCTTCCCGGAAGTCATGTATCCCAGCAGCGAGATCGCGGGGCTGGACCGGTATCTGCCGCTGATCGTCGTCGCGGTCGCATGGTCGGACATCAGCCTCGCCGCGCTCGCCTATCGGCTGAACGTGCGCGCGACGGTGACGGCGCGCGCGGTGGTGGAGCCGTGGACGATCTCGATCGCGGCATGGGTGTTCTCCTTCGTCAGCACGCGCGACGGGCTGGTGCTGGCCTATGTCGCCTCGATGCTGGCGGCGCTGACGGCGAGCCTCATCCCCTTCCTGCGCAGCTACGGCCTGCCGCACGGCTGGACGCCGCACCTGCGGGAATTGTTCGCGCTCGCCAGCCGCAACGCGCCGCTCGCGGGCGCGGATGCGCTGGAATGGGGAACGCGCAACGTCGATCGCTTCATCCTCGGCCTGATGTTCGCGCCGAAGATCGTCGGCATCTATTATATGGCGCAACAGGTCGCATCGCTGCCGCAAAAGCTGAAGACCTCGTTCGATCCGATCCTCGGCCCCGTCATCACGCGCAACCTCGCCAGCGGCAACCATGCGGCGATCGCGGCGCAGGTGCGGCAGGTGGCGTTCTGGATCATCGCGGCGCAAGGCTGCCTGGCGCTGATGGGGTCGATCCCCGGCGAGGCGGTGATGGGCGTCGTGGGGCCGCAATTCGTGGCGGGCACGGCGGCGCTGGCCTTCCTGCTGACGGCGGAGGTGCTGGCCTCCACCGGGGCGGTGTGCGAATCCGCGCTCGTCTACATGGCGCGGCACCGGAACCTGATGATCTCCGCCGCGATGCTGACCTTCCAGGTGCTGCTGAGCTTCGCGCTGATCTTCTTCATGCGCTGGCTCGGCTGGCCGACCGCATGGCAGGCGGCAGGGCCGGCGGTGGCGCTGATGCTGAGCCTTGCCCTGACCTCCGTCATCAAGGCGCGCGTGCTGGGGCGGATGCTGCACGCGCCGGTTTCGCCGCTGCGCTGGCCGCTGCTGTGGGCGGTGCTGGCCGCGATCGTCGTAGGGGCCGCGTTCACCTTGCTGCCGCACCGGCTGGAATGGGTGGAGGTGATCGCCGGCATCCCGGCAATCGCGGCGACCTATCTGCTGATCCTGTGGCGCTATGCCTTCGGCCCGGCGGACCGCGCATTGTTCAGCCGGATGCCGCGCGCGGACGAGGCGACGCTGCCCAACATGGGATCGGCGACGCGCTGATTCCCGCGCACCGACGCGCGCGGGCGGCGCCGGGCGGCTCTCCCTACTCCGCCTCCCAGACATGATACCGATGAGGGGCAGAGTGGAAGCGGGCCGGCGCCGCGCCACATATCAATGCCGGAAGTGGCGCATCCCGGTGAAGATCATCGCCAGCCCGGCCTCGTCGGCCGCCGCGATCACCTCCGCGTCGCGGATCGAGCCGCCGGGCTGGATCACCGCCGTCGCCCCCGCCTCCACTGCCGCGAGCAGGCCGTCGGCGAAGGGGAAGAAGGCGTCGGACGCCACCGCCGAACCGATCGTGCGCGGCTCGGCCCACCCGGCCTTCTCGGCCGCGTCCTTCGCCTTCCACGCCGCGATCCGCGCGCTTTCCAGCCGGTTCATCTGGCCAGCGCCGATCCCCGCCGTGCTGCCGCCCCTGGCATAGACGATCGCGTTCGACTTCACATGCTTGGCGACCGTCCAGGCGAAGCGGCAGTCGGCCAGTTCCTGCGGCGTGGGCTGGCGCTTCGTCACCACCTTGAGCATGTCGTCGGCGAGGCGGCCGTTGTCGCGGGACTGGACCAGCCAGCCGCCGGTGATCGACTTGACCGTCATGCCGCCACGCGCCGGATCGGGCAGCTCGCCGGTGAGCAGAAGGCGCAGGTTCTTCTTCGCCGCGAACAGGGCGATCGCCTCCTCGTCCGCGTCGGGGGCGACCACCACCTCGGTGAAGATGCCGGTGATCGCCTTCGCGGTCGCCGCGTCGAGCGTGCGGTTCAGGGCGATGATCCCGCCGAACGCCGACACGGTGTCGCAGGCGAAGGCCGCTTCATAGGCGTCCGCCAGCGAAGCCCCGCTCGCCACGCCGCAGGGATTGGCGTGCTTGACGATCACGCAGGTGGGTTGGGCGTCGCGGAACTCGCTCACCAGCTCCAGCGCGGCCTCCGCGTCGTTCAGGTTGTTGTAGCTCAGCTCCTTACCCTGCACCTGCCGCGCCTGCCCGATGCCGGGGGTGGAGGGGCCGGCGTGGCGATAGAAAGCCGCCTGCTGATGCGGATTCTCGCCATAGCGCAGCACCTCCGGCTGCTGGAGCGTGAGCGGCAGGGTCTGCGGAAATTGCGCGCCCTGATCGACGAAGCCGAACCAGCTTGCGATCATCCCGTCGTAGGTGGCGGTGGCGGCGAAGGCCTTGGCGGCGAGCCGCTTGCGCTCCGCGAGGTCCGTCTCGCCCTTCGCGACCACCTCATAATCGGCCGGATCGGTGACGATCGCGACATAAGCGTGGTTCTTCGCGGCCGATCGCACCATCGAGGGGCCGCCGATATCGATATTCTCGATGATCTCGTCGCGCCCCGCGCCTTTCGCCACCGTCTGCGCGAAGGGATAGAGGTTCACCACCACCAGATCGATCGCGCCGATCGCATGCTCGGCCATGGCGGCGGCATGTTCGGGATCGTCGCGCACCGCGAGCAGCCCGCCGTGGACCATCGGGTGGAGCGTCTTGACTCGGCCGTCCATCATCTCCGGAAAGCCGGTGAGGTCCGAAATGTCGCGCACCTGCAGGCCTGCGTCGCGCAGCGCCTTCGCCGTGCCGCCGGTGGAGACCAGATCGACCCCGCGCTCCGCCAGCGCGCGGGCGAGATCGACCACTCCCGTCTTGTCGGAAACGGAAAGAAGCGCGCGCTTGATCGGGATCGTGGTCATGCTGGGCCTTCGCGAAGCTGGGGAAGAATCGCGCGCCTCTTAGATGGCGATCGGCGGACGCGCCAGCCTTAGCGCGCCCGCTTCAGCGCCCAGCTCACGCTCGCCCCGCCCGCTTCGGCCCTGCCGGTGATGACAAGCTGCTGCGTCGGGACCGGGCGGCCGTCCGGATCGATCCACAGGCTCTCCTCGATCGACAGCGATTCGCCGCGCGTGCGGAATTGCCACAAGGCCCCGCCCGGCACGCGCAGCACCGCCGCGAGGCCATCGGCGGTGGGGGAAGCCTCCACCCCGCGCCCCAGATGGAAGCGGATCGCGAAGGGCGTCGCGCCGGGGTGGCGGCGCCGCCCGCGCGGAAGAAGCGAATCCTCGCCGCGCAGTTCCCGCCCGTCGCCGGTCAGCACCAGCTGGCGGCGATGAACGAAGCCGAGGCGGCGGACATAGCCGTCATGGCTCGCCTCGATTCGCCCCGCGCCTTCGGATTCCTGCCGGGAAACCTCCACCTCGGCCACGCCCTTGCCCAGCGTGCCGTCGGCGAGGATCGCGGTGGAGTTGGTGTCCGCCAGCGTCAGCGTCGAATGGGCGGCGGTGGTGCGCAGCCCCTCCGCCAGCGCGCGGGGCAGCTTCGCCGAAGCCGCGCGCGCGCCGCCGCAATTGACGATCAGCCGCGCATCGCCGTCGGAGAATTCGAACGCCAGCGTGGAGGCGCACCCGCCCTCCACCACGCGCGCCACCGGCGGCGGCGCGGCGTCCACGATCAGCACCGCTTTCCCGCCGGCCAGCCGCTGATATCCCCATTCGCGCGCCTGCTTGAGCGGACGGGCCCGCACGCCGGTCGCCTCGATCACCTGCGCGACACGATCGGCCGCCACCGGCCCGCCGCCCTGCCAGCTCGCCAGCCCGCGATCGGCATGGCACACGCCGAGCAGCGCCGGCACCATCCGCGCCAGCGCACGCTCCGCAGGCTCCGGCAGGTCGAGCCGCCGCGCGGCATAACATTCGAGCAGCAGCGCCAGCAGGCCGGCCATATCGAGCAAGGCGTCGGGCGCGCGGCTCACCGCGCCGCCATCCTCGAACAGCGCCGTATCGAGCGCCCGCGCGAGGCCAGCCTCGCCGAACGCGCGGCGCGGATCGCCGCCGGGGATCAACAGGCCGGCCGCGATCAGGCCG
>JASGGR010000093.1:0-12589 GCA_047602705.1 Sphingomonas bacterium
CCTGTCGTGAAGACCCTCATCGCAGAATCATCGTCTGCTGGTGACGCAAGCCAGAACGAGAGGCAAACGGAGGGCCGGCATGTACCGGATGTTTCTTGAGATTCTTCGTTCCAGCGCCGATGAACAGAGAGCGCTTTTTTCGGCTTCGGCTGCCGAACTCGAGACACGGGCAGAGAACATCGAGAAGGATCTTTACGTCTGTTGGATACTCGATTTCCTATTCAACCGGCGGCCGGCTGACGCGGCACGTCGATCCGACGCTGGCGCTGTCATGGCAGCTCGCGCCGCGCCTTTCGCTCTATGCGCGGCTCCAGTCCGGCTTCCGCACCGGCGGCCTTGCCGTGGCGCGCGGCGTGGGGCGCGTCGCGGAGTTCAAGTCGGATTCGATCAACATGGCGGAGATCGGCCTGCGCCATCTGCGCAGCGGCGCGACGGGCGTGAATTTCAGCGCGGCCCTGTCCTATGCCCGCTGGGACGACATACAGGCGGACCTGATCGACCGGCGCGGACAGCCCTATACCGCCAATATCGGCAATGCCCGGATCGTGACGGCGGAAATGACGGGGGACTGGGTGCCCGTGCCGCGCGTCCGGCTGGATTATGCGGCGCTCTATACCGTCAATCACGTCACCGGCGCGCTTCCCTCCACCTCGCCTTTCGACAACCAGCGCCTGCCCAACACCCCGCCGATCAGCGCGCATATCGGCGCGAGCTACACCATGGATGCGTTCAGGGGCGTGGTGCGGACGGGCGGCGCGCTCGACTATATCGGCCGCTCCGTGCTGGGCATGGGGCCTTATCTGGATCGGGATCAGGGGCGCTATGCGGTGCTTTCGGGGCGCGTGGAATGGTCGCGCCGCGATCTGACGCTATGGCTCTCGGCGGACAATATCACGGACAGCCGGGGCAACCGCTTCGCCTTCGGCAACCAGTTCTCCGCCGCCACGCGGACGCAGAGCACGCCGCTGCGCCCGGCCACGATCATGCTGGGCGTGAAGATCACGCGCTAGGCATTGTCGCTGTCTGGCGCGCCCGGCAGGGTTCGAACCTGCGACCCCAAGCTTAGAAGGCTCGTGCTCTATCCAGCTGAGCTACGGGCGCGCACGGCGGAGCCACTAGCGCGGATTGCGGGCGGGCGAAACTGGTTGCATCATCGGCCGATGGATGAAGGTGAAGACAAGCCGCTGCACGCGGTGGATGCGCAGGCGGTGGCCGGAAGCCATTTCCGCTATTTCGATTTCGTGATGGCGGCGTTCGTCACCATCCTGCTGCTGTCGAACGTGATCGGCGCGGGCAAGCGCGCGGTGATCGACCTGCCGGGAATCGGGCCGTGGCCGTTCGGGGCGGGCATCCTGTTCTTCCCCGTGAGCTATGTGCTGGGGGACGTGCTGACGGAGGTCTATGGCTATGCCCGCGCGCGGCGGTGCATCTGGGCCGGGTTCGGCGCGATGATCTTCATGGTCGTCATGTCATGGGTGGTCGTGGCGCTGCCGCCCGATGCCGGATGGACGGGGCAGGCGGCCTATGAAAGCGTGTTCGGACAGGTGCCGCGCATCGTCGCCGCCTCGATCTGCGCCTTCTGGGCGGGGGAGTTCGCCAACAGCTACGTGCTCGCCCGGATGAAGATCTGGACGGAGGGCAAGCATCTGTGGACCCGCACGATCGGCAGCACCGTGGTGGGGCAGGGCGTGGACAGCCTGATCTTCTACCCGCTCGCCTTCCTCGGCGCGCCGGACTGGCCGGCCCATGCGATGCTGGCGGTGATGCTGAGCCAGTTCGTGCTCAAGGTTTCGTGGGAGGTGCTGCTGACGCCATTCACCTATGCGGCGGTGGGCTTCCTGAAACGGCGCGAGGGCGTGGACGTGTTCGACCGCAACACCGATTTCACGCCGTTCCGGGCCAAGGTGTAGCAGCGGAGCGAGCTTCCTTCCCATTCGCTCTGAGCGTGCCGCAGGACTGCCCTTCCTCGCGAAGAGAGGGCAGGGGTTGCGACAGGCTCAGTCCGAACGGGGAGGAGTGGCTTTCCTCAATCCACCAGTTCCACGGCGACCGCCGTCGCCTCGCCGCCGCCTATGCAGAGCGCGGCGACGCCCCGCTTGCCGCCCCGGTTCTGGAGCGCGGCGATCAGCGTGGCGATGATCCGCGCGCCCGAGGCGCCGATCGGGTGGCCGAGCGCGGTCGCCCCGCCGTTGACGTTCACCTTCGCATGATCCAGCCCGAGGTCCTGCATCGCGATCATCGAGACGCAGGCGAACGCCTCGTTCACCTCGAACAGGTCCACCTCGCTCGCCTTCCACCCGGCCTTGTCCAGCACCTTGCGGATCGCATCCACCGGCGCGGTGGTGAATTTCGCGGGCGCATGGGCATGGGCGGCGGTGGCGACGATGCGGGCGACGGGTTTCAGGCCCTTTTCCGCCGCGACGCTCTCGCGCGTCATCACCAGCGCGGCCGCGCCGTCCGAGATGGAGGAGGCGTTGGCGGCGGTGATCGTGCCGTCCTTCGCGAAGGCGGGCTTCAGGCCCGGGATTTTGGAGGCATCGCCCTTCAGCGGCTGCTCGTCCTTGTCCACCGTCGCCACGCCCTTGCGGCCCTTGATCTCGACCGCGACGATCTCGCGATCGAACGCGCCGGACTTCTGCGCATCCTGCGCGCGGGTGAGCGAGGCGATGGCGTAATCGTCCTGCGCGGCGCGGGTGAACTGATATTCGCCCGCCGTCGCTTCCGCGAACACGCCCATCGCCTTGCCCGGCTCATAGGCGTCCTCCAGCCCGTCGAGGAACATATGGTCCATCACCCGGTCATGCCCCAGCCGCGCGCCGGAGCGGTGCTTCTGGAGCAGATAGGGCGCATTGGTCATGCTCTCCATCCCGCCCGCGACGATCAGGTCGATCGAGCCGGCGGCGAGCGCCTCCGCGCCCATGATCGCGGCCTGCATGCCGGAACCGCACATCTTGTTGACCGTGGTGGCCTCCACCGACTGCGGCAGGCCCGCCTTCAGCGCCGCCTGACGCGCCGGTGCCTGCCCCAGGCCGGCGGGAAGCACGCAGCCCATATAGATGCGCTCCACGTCCGCGCCGTCCACCCCGGCGCGCTCCACCGCCGCCTTCACGGCGGTCGCGCCAAGCTCGGTCGCGGACGCGCCGGAGAGACTGCCCTGGAACGACCCCATCGGGGTGCGGGCGTAGGAGAGAATCACGACGGGATCGGTGGCCATTTCGCTGCTCCGTAGGTTTGGCGGTGATCTAGTCCGCGACGGCCGCCTTTTCAAACGATAGGACGGGCGCATGGGAAGGCGTGCATGATCTGGGTGCTGCTGCTGGCCGTCGCGGGGGCGATCGCGGGGAGCTTCCTCGCGACGATCGTGATCCGCTGGCCGCAGGGCAGGGGAGTGACGCGCGGGCGGTCGGCCTGCGATTCATGCGGGCGGACGTTGAGCGTGGCGGAATTGATTCCGCTGGCGAGCGCGCTGATCCAGCGCGGGCGATGCCGGAATTGCGGCGCGGCGATCGACCGGCGGCATTGGCAGATCGAGCTTGGCTGCGCGGCCATCGGCGCGGCCGCGGGCCATATCGCTCCGGGGCTGGCAGGGGTGTCCGGCGCCTTGTTCGGCTGGCTGCTGCTGGCGCTCGCGGCCCTGGATATTGCGGCCCTGTGGCTGCCAGATGCGTTGACCGGCGCGCTTGCGCTCGCCGGCCTCGTGGCGGGAGCGGCCGGCGTCGCGCCCTCGCTGGAGGAGCGGCTGATCGGCGGGGTCGCGGGCTTCGCGATCCTGTGGACGATCGCCCGCCTCTATCGCGCGATCCGGGGGCGTGAGGGGCTGGGTGGCGGCGATCCGAAACTGCTCGGCGCGATCGGATTGTGGCTCGGCTGGCGGCTGCTGCCGGCGGTGGTGACGCTCGCCGCGCTGGTCGGGCTGGGGCTGGTGCTGTTCGAGCGCATGCGGGGGCGGGCGACGGCGGAGGATGCGAAGCTGCCGTTCGGCGCTTTCCTCGCGATCGCGGCTTATCCCGCATGGCTGATGCTGATAGGTTCCGCGCCATGATCGCGCTGCTGCTGGCCCTGCTCGCCGACCCGCCCGCCCCGATCGACGACCTGCCGATCGACCGCCTCGCGCCGCAGGCGCTGCCGGCGCGGGGATGCGCGGCCTATCTGTTCACCAATGGAGCGACCCGCACCTTGGCCGCGGTGGCCAACGCCGATCCGGGCAGCATCCGGCTCTCGCTGGACGGGAAGGTCGCCGATTATCCGCGCGCCGCGCAGGCGGGGGAGGGCGGCTATGGTTTCGCGGGCGTCACCGAATATCGGCTGGGCGAGGTTTCCGTCACGCTCGACATGACGATTGCGCCGCGCAGCGACCTGACGGATGGCGCATTGATCTCCGTCGCCACCTTGCGGATCGACCGGCCCGGAAAGGATGGTATCGTGGTGCCGATGGGCGGCCTGATCGGCTGCGCGAAACAATAAGGAGGATGGGGGATGCAGGAGATATTGGCCGCACAGCGTGAGAGCTTCATGGCGGCGCTGCCGGAGCCCTTGTCCTTGCGCAAGGATCGGCTGAAGCGCGCGATCGCGATGATCCGCGACAACGCCCAGCGCTTCTGCGACGCCTTGTCCGAGGATTTCGGCCATCGCAGCGCGGACCAGACGATGATAACCGACATCGGCGGCTCGATCGGCCCGCTGGCCCATGCGATGAAGCATCTCGATCGCTGGGCGCGCGTGAGCAGGCGGCCGGTGCAATTCCCGCTCGGGCTGCTCGGCGCGCGGGCATGGGTGGAATATCAGCCCAAGGGCGTGATCGGCGTGATCGCGCCGTGGAACTTCCCGGTCAATCTGGTGATGGCGCCGCTGGCGGGCGTGTTCGCGGCGGGCAATCGCGCGATGGTGAAGACGAGCGAGTTCACCCCCGCCACCGCCGCCCTGTTCGAGGAGATCGCCGGCCGCTATTTCGACGCGACCGAACTGGCCTTCGTTTCCGGCGGGCCGGAGGTGGGGAAGGCCTTTGCCGAACTTCCCTTCGATCACCTGCTGTTCACCGGCGCCACCGGGATCGGCAAGCATATCCTCCACGCGGCGGCGGACAATCTGACGCCCGTCACGCTGGAGCTGGGCGGCAAGTCCCCGGTGATCGTCGGCAAGGGGGCCGATCTGGCGCAGGTGGGGCAGCGCGTGGCGATGGGCAAGATGCTCAACGCCGGGCAGATCTGCCTCGCTCCCGATTATCTGATGGTCCCCTCCGATCGGGAGGAGGCGGTGGTGGACAGTCTGAAAAGCGCCGCCAGCGCCATGTATCCCACGCTGCTGACGAACCCCGATTACACCAGCATCGTCAACGACCGGCATTACCAGCGGCTCAACGCCTGGATCGAGGATGCGCGCGCGAAAGGCGCGAAGGTGGAGGTGGTGAACCCCGCGAACGAGGATTTCTCCAGCACCAATTCGCGCAAGATGCCGCTCCATATCGTCCGCGACGTGACCGACGACATGACGCTGATGCAGGAGGAGATCTTCGGCCCCGTGCTGCCCGTGCGGCGCTATGACGGGATCGACGCGGCGATCGGCGAGGTCAACCGGCGCGACCGGCCGCTGGGCCTCTATTATTTCGGCCCGGATGCGCAGGAGCGCCGCCGCGTGCTGGACCGCACCATCTCCGGCGGGGTGACGCTGGACGATGTGGTGTTCCATGTGACGGCGGAGGATCTGCCGTTCGGCGGAGTCGGGCCTTCGGGCATGGGCGCCTATCACGGCCGCGACGGCTTCGTGACGTTCAGCCACGCCAAGGCGGTCTACAGGCAATCGCGATTCGATGTGGCGAAGATCGCCGGGTTGAAGCCGCCTTATGGGCCTGCGACTCGCAAGACGGTGGCGCGGCAGGTCGGCGGCTGATGTGAGAAGGGGCGCCGGAGCGCCCCTTCATTTGCTCAATGCGTGGAGGATATTTCCTCTTTCACGCGCAGTTTCTGCCTCTTGAGATCCGCCAACAGCACGGTGTCGGGCATCGGACGATGCGTTTCCTCGGCAATGCGCCGGTCGAGCACGGCATGTTTGGCCTCGAGTGCCGAAAGATGCGCGGTCTGCATGTCTTGAACCTCCTGGGTCAGGTTGAAGGAAAGGGGAGTAGATCATCGATCGGTGAAAAAGTCGCCATCGAAATCGCCCCGATCCGGCAGGCCGCGATGAAGGCGCGATATTGCGCGTGCGGCATGACAAAATCCCATCCGCGCGCTAGAGCATCAGGCGGAGGGCGAGCGGGTGGACGAAAGCGAGATCACGGCACGGCTGAACGCGCTGCGGACCGAGCATCGCGACCTAGACGCGGCGATCGTCGCGCTGGGCAGCGGCGGCGTGGTCGATCAGCTCCAGATGGCGCGGCTCAAGAAGCGCAAGCTGCGCCTGCGCGACGAGATCGCGATGCTGGAGGATCAGCTCATCCCCGATATCATCGCCTGAAAGCCGTTTGAAAACCCGCGGGAAAAGCGGGTTTCGCAATGCCGCTGGAACCCTGTTCCTGTTTGAGACGCGTTTTTCGCGCGCGCCCGTGGCGAAAGACCGCGAAACCTGTCACCCATCCTCCATGGGTCCGGCGCAATACGATTCGGCGGTGCACCGCCGGTTGATCGATGGTCTTTATACGGAAGCGATGCTGCTCGCGGACGAGGCGCGCAGCTATTTCGACGAAGGCGGCCGCGTCGAGCGCGAGGCATTGCCGCCGATGATGCGCGTCAGCTTCTCGTGCGAGTCGCTGAAGGTGACGACCCGGCTGATGCATGTCATCGCCTGGCTGCTAACCCAGCGCGCGGTGCAGCAGGGCGAACTTGCCGTGCGCGATGCGCTCGATCCCTCGCGCCGGCTGGGCGATCCGCCGGTCACGGAGGAGAGCGTGCTGCGCAACCTGCCGGAACAGGCGCGGCACATGATCGCGTCCAGCATCGAGCTGCACCGCCGCGTCGCCCGGCTGGACGCCGCGCAGATGATGCAGACGCCGGAAGACAGCCCGGCGCGGCGAATGTTCGACCGGCTGTCGCTCGCCTTCTGACTCGCCGGCCGCCGGCGGAGGTGACGAAAGGTTAACTCGACTCCGCCGCGCGCTTCCCGGATTCTCCATCGCGCGGCCGATCCCGGTCGCGAGGAGTGAAATCATGGGCATCACCAATTTCATCGAGGAAGCAGCCGGCGCGTTCGCGGCGGACAAGGCGCTTGAGGCCGTCGATCCCAATGCCGGCATGCTCGCCAAGGCGGCAGCGGCGGTCGCCGGATTCGAAGGTGTCGGCAAGGTGAAGGAAATGCTGAGCGGCGACGGCGAGCCAGCCGATGCCGATGCGCCGCCCGCGGACGATTCGCAAGCGTGAAGCCGTTCGGGTGAGCGGAGGCCGGGAGGCCGCTCACCGTTTCGAAATCGTGCTCGTCACCTTTGTTTCATGCAGAAATTCGCCGGGTCGCGGGCAACGCGGCTGATCCTCGCGGCTTAGCCGGCCAGTCCCAGCCGCGCCCGCGCCGCGCGATATTCGCTTTCCATCCGGTCGACCCGGTCGGCGACATGCTCCACCTTGTGGACCGCGCCGATGCCCTGGCCCGAACCCCAGATGTCGCGCCACGCCTTGGCCTTGCTGCTGTTGCCCTGGCCGAAGTTCATCGTCTTGTAATCGCCGTCCGGCAGATTGTCCGGGTCCAGCCCGGCCGCGACGATCGAGCCGCGCAGATAATTGCCGTGCACGCCGGTGAACAGGTTCGAATAGACGATGTCGGCCGCGCGGCCCTCCACGATGCCCTGCTTGTAGCCTTCCTCGGCATTCGCCTCGACCGTGGCGATGAAGGGGGAGCCGATATAGGCGAAATCCGCGCCCATCGCCTGCGCCGCCAGCACCGCATCGCCGGTCGCGATCGAGCCGGAAAGGGCGAGCGGCCCGTCGAACCACTGGCGGATCTCCTGCACGATCGCGAAGGGGGAAAGCCTGCCCGCATGGCCGCCCGCGCCCGCCGCCACCGCGATCAGGCCATCCGCGCCCTTCTCCACCGCCTTGCGCGCGAAGCGGTCGTCGATCACGTCATGGAGCGTGATGCCGCCCCAGTTGTGGACGGCCTGGTTCAGTTCCTCCCGCGCGCCGAGCGAGGTGATGGTGATCGGCACCTGCCACTTCTCGCAGATGGCGAGATCGCCCTCCAGCCGGTCGTTGGACTTGTGGACGATCTGGTTGACCGCGAAGGGCGCCGCCGGGCGATCGGGATGGGCGCGGTTGTGCGCAGCCAGCTCCTCCGTGATGCGGTGCAGCCATTCGTCGAGCAGGGTCTGCGGCCGCGCGTTGAGCGCCGGGAAGGAGCCGACGATCCCCGCCTTGCACTGGGCGATCACCAGATCGGGGCCGGAGATGATGAACAGCGGCGAGCCGATCACGGGCAACCGCAGGCGGGAGAGAATCGCTGGAACTGACATAACCTCCGCTATGTCAACGCCGTTACCATCTGTCCAGCCGTGGCGCCGCGCATCAGTCGATCCGCGTCATCTCCGCCATCGCCTCACGCGATTTGCCGACATAGCTTTGCGCGGAGAGCTTGAGAAAGGCGATGGTCTTCTCGTCCAGCTTGCGCACCGCCTTCGCCGGCGATCCGACGATCAGGCTGCCCGGCTCGAACGTCTTGCCCTCAGTCACCAGCGCGCCCGCGCCGACGATGCAATCCTCCGGGATCACCGCATGGTTGAGCACGATCGCGCCCATGCCGATCAGCGCGCGATTCCCCACGGTGCAGCCGTGCAGGATGGCGTGGTGGCCCACCGTGCAATCCTCGCCCACGGTGCAGGGCGCGCCGGGATCGGAATGGAGCATCGCGCCGTCCTGGATGTTGCTGCGCGCGCCGACCGCGATCTCCGTATTGTCGGCGCGGATCACCGCCCCGAACCAGACGTTCGCTTCATCCGCCAGCACCACGTCGCCGATCAGGTCCGCGCTGGGGGCAACCCATGCGGAATCGTGGCAACGGGGCCGCTTTCCGCGAAATTCGTAGAGCGGCATCTTCCCTCCATTTTCGTGCCGCGACAGGACAGTCCGGCGTTAACGTTCTTTAGCCATGGCCGAAATCGTAAACAAAGCATTAACTGGCTGTCATGAAACGCCAGCTTGTGCTCACCAACGAAGGCGCCCGCCATCCGCTGCGCCGTTCGCTTCCGCCACCCACCATCGTCGTCGAGCGCGGCGACGATCACGACCTGAAGCTGTTCGTGCTGAGCTTCACGGCCTTCTTCATCTGCTTCTGGACGCTGTTCGCCTAGGCGAGGGGCGATAGGCGATCGTCGCCGTGCCATAGGCCTGCACGGGCATGAACAGCCCCTGGCCGGTGGGGATGACGCGGCCGTGCGTCACCTTCGCGATATCCGCGCGCAGCACGAAATCGCCTTGTCGACGTTCCTTGAGCGCGTCGCGGGCGGACCGGATCACCTTGTCGTAATCCTTGGCGAAATCCTGCGTCAGCGACAGGCGGATCGCCTCGATCACCTCCGGCGTCTCGAATAGCTGGATCAGCAGGTTCACCGCGTCGCGATCTGTGTTGGCGGCGACGCGCAGGTCGTTGATCTCCACGCGCTCCGAATTGTCGGCGTTATAGGGCATGCCGGTCAGCCAGACGCGGCCGCGCGTGGTGTCGATCAGCCCGCTTTGCAGCCGCGCCTCCACCGTGATGCCCACCGCCAGCCGATTGCCTTGCGTGGCGTAGATCGTCACGTCGCTGAACTTCGCATCCACCGGCCCGGCCTTGGGGATGGTGATGCCCTTCGCCGCCAGCTTCGCAAGCGCGCGCGCCAGCACCGGCTCGAGCTGCGCATAATCGGCCAGCACCGGGATCTGGAATGCGAGGCTGGGCGGCTTCACCTGCCGCGCCAGATCGGGGAGCGGCGTTGGCGTCGGCTCGGCGGGCCTGTCGCCGACGAAGGTCTGGGTCAGCGCCTCGGCGGTCGCGGTCAGTTCCAGGTTGCGGTTGCGCACCTGATAGCCGGCGAAGCCGATCCGCGTGGGCACGATGCGCAGCCACACGGGAGGATTGTCGCGGTTGAGGAGCAGGGTCGCGAAGCCCTGCTTCCAGGCCTCCGCCGCCTGGGCGCGGGCGTCAAGCGCGCGGAGCTGCTTCGGCAGATCGCGCTCCAGCCCGGCGACCACGCCTTCCAGCTTGCCGTCCGCCTTGTCGATGAAGGTGATGCGCTTGCCGAGCAACGTCACGCCGGGCGGGTTGGTCCAGTCGTAGTCGATCGAGATCCTTGCGGTGGGCGTCCAGTCCGGCCGGATATCCAGACGCACGTCGGCTTTCACCGTGGCCGTGCCGGTGGCTGTCTCACGCTTCACGATCCCGCCGATATCCTCCGCGCTGACGACGGCGCTGACCGGGAAGGTGAGGCGCAGGATCTTGCCGCTGCCGCCCAGCGCGATCCGCCCGCGCCGCACCGTGCCGACGATGCGGCAGCGCAGATCGGGTGTCACCTTCAGCTTCTTGCCGAGCAGTTTCACGCGCTGCGCGGGAACGCAGCGGTCCTCCAGCCGGTCGATCGACCAGAGCGTCCGCGGCACGGCGCGGTTCAGGGCATTTTCCAGATCGCCCAGCCGCGCGGTGATCGGCACGACGATATTGGAGGTCGCCTCCGGCAGCCGCACCGGGGTTTCGACGCGCGGCGGCGGCGGGGCCACGGGCTTGCGATGGCAGCCGGCGAGCACGAGCAGACCGAGCGCCAGCGAAACATGTCGAGCCGTCATGGCCATTTACCTGCCGCATCGCGCGCGGGGCGTCGACAGGTTTCCTTCACCGGCGTGGTTGCCGTGGGGCGCGGCACGGCCTATCTCGCTGGCATGGCAAGCCTCGTATCAGATATCGCGCTCACCCCGGCGGCGGCGGCGCGCGTCGCGGCGATCGCGGCGAAACAGGGCAAGCCCGCGATCCTGCGCCTTTCGGTGGAGGGCGGCGGCTGCTCCGGCTTCCAATATCGCTTCGGTTTCGCCGATGCCGCGGAGCCGGGCGACGCGGTGGCGGAAACCGACGGCGTGAAGCTGGTGGTGGACGATGTGAGCATCGATCTCGTGCGCGGGGCGTCGGTGGATTATGTCGAGTCGCTGGGCGGCGCGGCCTTCCGGGTGGAAAATCCCAATGCGGCCTCCGGCTGCGGCTGCGGCACCAGCTTCTCCGTCTGATGAAGATCGTCAGCTATAATGTGAACGGCATCAAGGCGCGGCTGCCGCGCCTGCTGGAATATCTGGCCGAGCAGAAGCCCGATATCGTATGCCTGCAGGAGCTGAAGTCCAGCGACGACACCTTTCCGGAGGCGGATATCCGCGCCGCCGGCTATGGCGCGGTATGGCATGGGCAGAAGGGCTTCAACGGCGTGGCCGTGCTCGCGCGCGGGGCCGATCCGGTCGAGCGCCAGCGCGGGCTGGAGGGCGATCCCGACGACGCGCACAGCCGCTATCTGGAATGCGACGTGGACGGGCTGGTGGTCGCCTCCATCTACCTTCCCAATGGCAATCCGCAGCCGGGGCCAAAATTCGATTATAAGTTGCGCTGGATGGAGCGCCTCACCGATCGCGCCCGCGCGTTGCTGGCGGAGGAGATGCCGGCGGTGCTGGCGGGGGACTATAACGTCATCCCCAATGACGACGACGTCTATTCCGTGAAGGCGATGGCGGACGACGCGCTGATGCAGCCGGAAAGCCGCAGCGCGTATCGCGCGCTGGTGGCGCAGGGCTGGACCGATGCCTTGCGCACGCGGCATCCGGCGGGTCGGATATGGACCTTCTGGGACTATCAGGCCGGCGCGTGGCAGCGCGATGCGGGCTTCCGCATCGACCATCTGCTGCTCAGCCCTGCGGTGGCGGACCGATTGGTCGAGGCGGGCGTCGATCGCGACTATCGCGGGCGGGAAAAGGCCAGCGACCATGCGCCGACATGGGTGGAGATACGGTCCTAGCTGGCCTCGTCCAGGCGTCTCGCCAGCGCGACGAACTCCGCGACGCTCACCGTTTCCGCCCGGCGCGTGGGATCGATTCCCTCCCGCTCCAGCGCATCCAATGCGCCCGGCACGCCGCGCAGGCTCTGGCGCAGCATCTTGCGGCGCTGGCCGAAGGCGGCGGCGGTCAGGCGCTCCAGCGTCGGGAGCCGCACGCCCTCCGGCGCGTCCTCCGGCACGACATGGACGACCGCCGACATCACCTTGGGCGGCGGGGTGAAGGCTGAGCGATGGACCGGCATCGCGATCCGCGCCCGCGCGCGCCATTGCGCGAGCACCGCGAGGCGGCCGTAGGCGTCGCTGTTCGGCGCCGCGACGATCCGGTCCGCCACCTCGCGCTGGAACATGAGCGTGAGCGAGCGCCACCAAGGCAGCCATTCCGCCGAAAGCCAGCCGACGAACAGCGGCGTGCCGACATTATAGGGCAGGTTGGAGACGATATGCGGCGCGCCCTCGAACAGGGCGCGCGCATCGATCTCCAGCGCATCGCCCTCGATCACGCGCAGGCGGCCGGGATAAGCCTCGCCTAGTTCGGCAAGCGCCGGGAGGCAGCGGCGGTCGCGCTCGATCGCCGTGACGCGTGCGCCGGCGGCGAGCAGGGCGCGGGTGAGG
>JASGGR010000094.1:0-12571 GCA_047602705.1 Sphingomonas bacterium
TAAATCACAAAATTTGTGCCGGGGGGGCAGGCGCCGGACGCCCGCCGCCCCGTCCGTTCTACGCCGCCGCCCGCGCGCGTTCCTCCACGATCCGTTCGAGGATGGTGAGCGGCATCGCGCCCGCGTGAAGGATATCGTGGAAGCCCTTCTCGTCGAACTTCGCGCCCATGATCGCCTGCGCCTTCTCCCGCGCGCGCACCCATGCGGCATGGCCGACCTTGTAGCTGCACGCCTGCCCCGGCATCGTGCAGTAACGCTCCACCTCGCGTTGCGACCGGGGCTGGGCGAAGCCCACGGTCTGCACCATGTAGCTGGTCGCCTTCTCGCGGGTCCAGCGCTGGGTGTGGATGCCGGTATCGATCACCAGCCGCGCGGCGCGGAACAGATAGCTTTGCAGGAACCCCGCGCGCTCCAGCGGCGAGGCATAGCCGCCGACCTCGTCCGCCAGCTTCTCCGCGTAGAGCGCCCAGCCTTCGACATAGGCGTTGAAGAAGGCGAGCTTGCGCAGCAGCGGCGTCTTGGCCTGCTGCGCGATGGTGAGTTGCAGGTGATGCCCCGGCACGCCTTCGTGATAGGTGAGCGCGGGCAGCGAATATTTCGGCCAGTCGCCGACGCTTTTCAGGTTGATCCAGTAGATCGCCGGACGCGAGCCATCCAGCGCGGCGAGATAATAATAGCCGTTGGACGCGCCGTCCTGGATATCCACCGGCACGCGCCGGATTTCCAGCGGCGCGTTGGGCGGGTCGTTGAACATCCGCCCGAGCTTCGCCGTCATCGCCGCGACGCCCGCGTTGAGATCGCGCAGCATCTCCGCGCGGCCCGCGTCGGTGTCGGGATAGAGCTGGTCGGGGCGGACGTTGAGCGCATTCAGCCGGTCCGCGACGCTGCCCTGCGTCAGCCCCTGCCCTTTCAGGATCGTATCCAGCTCGGCGGTGATCGAGGCCACCTGGTCCAGCCCCATGCGATGCACCTCGTCGGGGGTGTAGCTGGTGGTCGTCGCCTCGGCCAATGCGGCGGCGTAGATTTCATCGCCCCTCGGCACCGCCCACAGGCCGTCTTCCGTGCGCCCGTGCGCGCGCAATCCCTTCACCATCGCGATCTGCCGATCGAGCGCGGGATAGACCTGCTTCTCGACGATCGCGGCGGCCTTCGCCTGCCAGTCGCCGGCGATGTTCGCCTTGGCGGCGCGCGTCGCGAGCGATTGCGTCAGGCCGTTGTCCGCCCCGCTCGGCGCGCGCAGCTTCGCCATCTGCGCCAGCGCGAGATCGAGCGACCAGCCGGGCGCGACATAGCCGCGCGCGGCCTCCGATTTCTGCCGCGCGGTTTCATTGTCGAGCGCGGTCGCCATCGCGGCGAGGCGATCGAGATAGGCCGCGCAATCCTCAGCATTGGAAATCGTATGGTTGGAATTCAGGAAGTCCGGCGTCTGGAAATAGACGCCCGCCTGCTGGGTGATGACATAGGGCATCTGCACCGCATCGAGGCCGAAACGCTCATCCGGCAGCGCCTGCGCCTTCAGCGAATAGAGCACCACCTCGCGATCCAGCTTCGCCGTGGGCGAAAGCGTGGCGGGGGAAACCGCCTCGATCTCGGCGGTCGCCTGCTTCAGCAGGTTCAGGCTGCGGGTGCGGCCGGCGGGGGAATTGTCCCCCAGCCGGTGCTTCAGCGCGGCGTTCGCGCCCTTGTCCATGCCGAGCATGGTGGCGAGCGTCGGCTGGTCCTTCAGCGTGGCGTCCATCACGCGGTCGAACACCGCGTTCAGCCTCGCATCGCCAGCCGCCGTCTGCGCCCGGAGCGCGCCGGGCATCAGCGCCAGCGCGGAAGCGGCGCTGGAGGACGCAAGGAAAGTGCGACGGTCCATCAGGAAAACCCCTTTCTCATTCTGTTGTATGGGGCCAGCCTAACGGGCTGCGCGGGTGTTGCAATGGATTAATACACCCGCGCGCGTCCCTCAATTCGCTAGTGCCTGATCGTACCAGGCCGCCAGATCGCGCTTCATCGCATGCAGCGCCTCGGGGTTCAGATAGGCCATGTGGCCGGCGGGATAATAAGTGAACTTCACGTTCTTCGCCTGCGCCGGCTCCAGCATCATGTGGCTCAGGTCGAACTCCGTGCCGAAGAAGGGCGTGGCCATGTCATACCAGCCGTTCATCGACAGGACGTGCAGATACGGATTGTCGCGCATCGCCACCGCGAGATCGACCGCCGTATTGGGGTTGTTCTGCATCGACGCATAGCCCTGCACCGGCGCCTTGTGCTTCCAGTTCCAGTCGAAGCCCGCGCCGTCGCGCGCGGACTGGCGATATTGCAGGTCCGTCCTGAAGCCCAATGTGTTGACCACATAATTGTGGAACGTGCCGAGGAACGCGCCGGTGATCGCCTCCGACGAGACATCGCTTTCCGGCCGGTCGCCCGCCGCATCCGAATCGACGCCGGTGTAGCGCGCGTCGAAGCGGCCGATGATCTTGCGCTGGTCGCGCAGCAGCTCCTTCTGGAAACGCGGCAGCTCGATGCGCAGGTTCGCGCGCTTGATGAACTCCGGCGAGAGGCCGATGAGCTGGCTCATCTGGTTGGCGATCTGGTCGCGCTCCGCATCGGAGATGTTATGCCCCTTGGCCAGCGCCGCGGCATAGGGGCCGGCGGCGAAGGCGCGCGCCTGCTCCACGATCGTCGCGACATCCGCCGGGCGGTTGGGGATACGATTGTGATACCAGGCGGTCGCCGCGAAGCTGGGCAGATAGTTCAGATACACCTGATCCAGACCCGGCTGGCGATAGCCGTAGTTCATGATCGAGGAGAGCAGCACCACGCCGTTCAGCGCCATGCCGCGATCCTGGAGCTGATAGGCGAGCGCGCCCGAGCGCGTGGTGCCGTAGCTTTCGCCGAACAGGAATTTCGGGCTGTCCCACCGCCCGTTCTTCGTGACGTAGCGGATGATGCCGCGCGCGAAGGCGTCCACATCCTCGTCCGTGCCGTAGAAATGCGACGGCTTGGTATCGCCGAGCGCGCGCGAATAGCCAGCGCCCATCGCGTCGAGGAACACCAAATCCGTCTTGTCGAGCAGGGTATCCGGGTTCGGGCCGAACGCGAACGGCGCGGGGCGGATGAACACGGGGTCGCCCGTCTGGACGCGCACCGGCGCGAAGGAGCCCATGTGCAGCCACACGGTGGGGCTGCCGGGGCCGCCGTTGTAGAAGAAGGTGATCGGCCGCTTCGTGCCCGGCTTCGTGCCGTCCAGCGTATAGGCGGTGTAGAACATCGATCCGGTCGGCTTGCCCTCCGCGTCGCGGATCGTCAGCGTGCCGGCGGTCGCGGTGTAGCCGAGCGTGCGGCCGCCGACGGCGACGCTGCCCTTCGATTTCTCCTCGCGCTCCTGCACGGTGGCCTTGGCCACGCCGGAATCGTCCTGCTTCGCCTCGATCGACTGGGGGGCGTTCTTCCCGCCCTTTTCCGCGGGCCGCGCATCCTGCGCGGCGACGATGGCCGAAGTGGATAAGAGCAGAATGGCGATTGTGCGCGAGATCATGCGGTTACTCCCCCGTTTCGTTGTGTGATATCGTCCCCTTCGGCTGCTTGCGGAAGGTTAGCAAGAGGGAGCGTCCCTTGCAGGAGCGGATCGCGGGCGATGGCCGTGGCGGACGCCGCCGCCTAGACCCGCTCCGCCCCCACCACCGCATCCACCGCCCTGAGCGCGGCGAGCAGGCGCATGAGCTGGTGCGAATCATGCACCTCCACGTCGATCGTGTTGGTGTGGATGCCGGTGTCGCGGTTATCGAGGCGCAGGTTGATGATGTTCGCCTTGTGCTGGCCGATGATCGTGGCGATCGCGCCGAGCACGCCCGGCTCGTTGCGCACCTCGACCGTGAAGCGCGCGACGGCGCCCTGCGTCTTGTTGCCCCATTTCACGTCGATCCAGTCCGTCTCCTCCGCCGAGCGCTCGGCGAGATCGGCGAGGATGCGGCAATCGATCCGGTGGACCTCGATCGAGGCGTCCGGCCGGCGCAGGCCGACGATGCGATCGCCCGGCACGGCGTGGCAGCAGGTCGCCAGCTCATAGGCGACGCCCGGCGCCAGCCCCTCGATCGAGATGGCGGAGGATTGCGGCGGCGCGTGCGCCACGTCCGCGCCCGCCGATCCGGGCATCAGCGCCTCCATCACCTGCGCGTCGGTGAGCGTGCGCCGCGCGATCGCGGTCAGCAACTGCACCTCGTCGGAAAGCTTGAGCCGCTTCAGCCCCTGCTCCAGCGCGTCCGCCGCCAGCGGCGCGGGCAGGCGCAGGACGATATCGTCGTAGAGCTTGCGCCCCAGCGCCACCGTCTGCTCGCGCTCCACCTGCCGCAGATGGCGGCGAATCGCCGCCAGCGCCTTGCCGGTGATCGCGAAGCTCAGCCAGTTGGGCTGCGGGGTCTGCGCCTTGGAACGCAGCACCTGCACCTGATCGCCGTTGTGGATCTCGGTGCGCAGCGGCACCACGCGCCCGTTTATCTTCGCGCCGACCGCCTGATCGCCCAGATCGGTGTGGACGGCATAAGCGAAGTCGATCGGCGTCGCCCCCTTCGGAAGCTGGATCAGCTCCCCCTTCGGCGTGAAGGCGAAGATGCGATCCTGGTACATCGCCATGCGCGTGTGCTCGAGCAGCTCCTCCGGCGTCTCGGCATTGTCGAGGATCTCGACCAGATCGGTGATCCAGTTCTGCTGCGTCTCGGGCCGGACCTTCATGTCCTGCTTGTAGGCCCAGTGCGCGGCGAGGCCGTATTCGGCCTCCGCGTGCATCTCCTCCGTGCGGATCTGGATTTCGACGCGCTGGTTCTCCGCATGCATGATCGTGGTGTGCAGCGAGCGGTATCCGTTGCGCTTCGGCGTCGAGATATAGTCCTTGAACCGCCCCGGCACCGCCGGCCAGCGGCGGTGGATATGGCCGAGCGCGGCGTAGCAATCCTCCACCGTCGGCACGATCGCGCGGAAGGCCATGATGTCGGAAAGCTGCTCGAAGCTGATGTGGCGCTCCTGCATCTTGCGCCAGATCGAATAGGGATGCTTCTCGCGCCCGGAGACCTCGGCCTGGATGCCGTGCCGCGCGAGCAGCGTCTTCAGCCCGACGCCGATCTTCGCGATCTTGTCCCCGCCGCCTTCCTTCAACTGCTCCAGCCGGCGGGCGATCGATTCATAGGCTTCGGGCTCGAGCTGCTGGAAGGCGAGCGTCTGCATCTCCTTCATGAACTCATACATGCCGATCCGCTCCGCGAGCGGGGCATAGATATCCATCGTCTCCTTCGCGATGCGGCGGCGCTTTTCGGGCTTCGCGATGTAGTGGAGCGTGCGCATGTTGTGCAGCCGGTCCGCCAGCTTCACCAGCAGCACGCGGATATCGCCGGACATGGCGAGCAGGAACTTGCGGAGATTCTCCGCCGCGCGCTCGTTCTCGGTCTGCGCCTCGATCTTGGAAAGCTTGGTCACGCCGTCCACCAGGCGGGCGACATTGTCCCCGAAGATCTGGCGTATCTGCTCCGGCGTGGCGACCGTATCCTCCACCGTGTCGTGCAGGATCGCGGTGGCGATCGTCTCATCGTCCAGATGCAGCTCGGTCAGGATGCCGGCCACCTCGATCGGGTGGCTGAAATAGGGATCGCCGGAGGCGCGCTTCTGCGTGCCATGGGCATTGACGGAAAACACATAGGCGCGGTTCAGGAGCGCCTCATCGGCATCCGGGTCGTAAGCGAGAACCCGATCGACCAGCTCATATTGTCTCAGCACCGGCACAGGATGGCGCGATCCCCTATTGCTTTGCAACAGAAATGGTCCCCCCGCCGGCCGGCGGAGGGACCATTTCGCGCTATGAAGGGTATCGAAGGCTTATTTGGCGGCCTTCGCCTTGCTGTTGCACTCGCCCAGCGCGGTCTGGTCGAAGGCCTTGCCTTCCACCGCGAAGGACGAAAGCGTGCCGACCGTGCGGGCCATCATCTGGCACGCCACCATCTCGCGCATCGGGGCCTTGCCGGTGACGTAGACGCCATCCTGAAGGTTCCACGGGGTATCGCGGGTCATCACGATATCCTTGGTCGCATGCGCGGCCGGGGTGGCGACGAAATAGCCGGCCGGAGCCTGAGCCGAAACGCCCGCCGAAGCCAGAAGCGCGGCGGAGGTGATTACTGCGGCGATCATCGAGCGAATCATTGTTGCCTCGCAAAATAGGTTGCTTAACGCTACCTAGATATTGCAACTGCGAGTTGCAAGTGACAACTGATATTTTTGTTCGGTCCCTCGCATCCATGGTCTGGGGTCTAAACGCAATCAGGACGATGCCGTGACGGAGCGGATTTTGGTGCAGGGCAAGGAGCAAGGTAGGGAGCGATGCTTGTGCATCGCGACCGACGCGCGACGCCGCCCTGCGCCAAAAGACGCCCGCCGCTACGCGGTCGCCCGGAGAAGTCCGCTGGACGGCGTCGCTTGCTTGCGCGTAGCTTCAGCTACGCGACTGCGCTGCCCTATTTGCCAGCGGACTTCTCCGGGCGATCACGACATTGTCCTGATTGGGTTTAGACCCTAGGGTGCGTGGCAACACCAAGGAGCGCCCAATTGGGGAAACTGCGCGAGCAATTGACGGAATGCAGCCTGCCGGCCGCGCTGGAAACAATGGGCGAGCGCTGGGCCTTCCTGATTTTACGCGCCGCCTTCAATGGCTTGCAGCATTTCGAGGAATTCCAGTCCGAACTGGGCATCGCGCGCAACATCCTCGCCAACCGGCTTGCGCGCTTCGTCGAGCATGGAATCATGGAGCGGCAATCCCTGCCGGAGGATCGGCGCAAGATTCAATATTGTCTCACTGAAAAGGGTCATGCCCTGTTGCCGACGATGGTTGCGCTGCGGCAATGGGGCGAGCGCTGGGAGACGGGGGTGCCCGCCTTCCCGGTGCTGGTCGATTCGCGGGACAATCGCCCTGTCCGCCCCGTCGCGGTGCTCAGCCATGACGGGCGGGTGCTGGGCAAGGACGAATTGCACTGGGCCACGCCGGAGGAAATCGCCGATTCCGGGGCCGCCGAAGCGGCGCAATAACCCTTCCGCCGCTACATCTTGATAAGCCCGATCTCCACCAGCCGCTCGTGCAGATAGCCGTTGGCGGTGATCGGATCGGGATAACGGTTCGGATTGTCCGGCGTGATGCAGCCCGGCAGCGTCTCGATCAGGAAATCGGGCGCGGGGTGGAGGAAGAAGGGCATCGAGTAACGCGAATGACCGCGCCGTTCCGGCGGCGGATTGACCACGCGATGCGTGGTGGACGGCAGGACGTGGTTGGTCAGCCGCTGGAGCATGTCGCCCACGTTCACCACCATCGCGCCTTCCGGCGGCCTGATCGCCAGCCATTCGCCGGAATCGCGATCGAGCAGCTCCAGCCCGGCCTCCTCCGCGCCGAGCAGCAGGGTGATAAGGTTGATGTCCTCATGCGCGCCCGCGCGCACCCCTTCCGCATCGGCGGGGATCGGCGGGTAATGGAGCAGGCGCAGCACGCTGTTGCCGTCCGCCACCGCCGGATCGAACCAGTCGGGCGCGAGGCCCAGATGACGCGCGATGGCGGAGAGCAGGCGATCGCCCGCGCGATCGAAGGCCGTGAACAGTTCGAGGAACGTTGCGCGGAACCCCTCCGGGCGCGCCGGCCAGATGTTCGCCGGCATGTCCGCCGCGAAACGGTGCCCGACGGGAAGCTCGCGCCCGACGTGCCAGAATTCCTTGAGGTCGACGTACTTCGCGTCCTTCGCGATCTCGGTCTTGAACGGGGTGTAGCCGCGCGCGCCGCCGCCGCCCTCGACGAAATAGCCGCGCTTCTCCGCTTCCGGCAGCGCGAACAGGGCCTCGGTCTGCCGCCATGCGCGGTCGATCAGGTCGTGCGGCACGCCGTGATCGGCGACGATCGCGAAGCCGAACCGCTCGAACGACCCGCCCAGCGCGGCGGCGAATCCGGCCGGGTCCGTCGCCTGGTCCTTCAGGCTGAGCGTCGGCACCTGTGCCAGCGGAGTATCGCGCATTGATCCGATCCGTAAGGTTGAAACCGCCCGCATAGCCCCTCCCCCCGCGCGCCGCCAGCGCGGATCGCGCGGGGGTGACTTCGCCGCCCGCCGCCGGTAACGGGCACCGCATGGCTACATCGCAACCCCCCGAAGCGTCGCGCGGCGCGCCGATCCCGTTCGGCGAATTCGTGGCGCTGATCGCCGCGCTGATGGCGATGGGCGCGCTCGGCATCGACACGATGTTGCCCGCGCTGCCCGATATCGGCAACGCGCTGCATGTCGCCAATCCGAATCATCGCCAGTTCGTCATCACGGTGTTCGGCGCGGGATTCGGCATCGGCCATATCTTCCATGGCCCGCTCGTGGACAGGTTCGGGCGGCGGAAGATGCTGATCGGGGCGCTCTCCTTCTATGCCTTCGTGAACGTGCTGGCGGCGGTTTCGGCGAGCTATCCGCTGCTGCTCGCCTCGCGCTTCCTCGGCGGCACGGCGGTGGCGGGATCGCGCGTCGCGACCATCGCGATGGTGCGCGATTGCTTCGCGGGCCGGGCGATGGCGAAGATCATGTCGCTCGCCTTCATGGTGTTCATGGCGGTGCCGATCGTGGCGCCCGCCTTCGGCTCCGCGATCCTGCTGATCGGCACGTGGCGCACGATCTTCTGGATCGTCACGGGGCTTGCCGTGGCGGTGATGCTGTGGGTCGCGGCGCGCATGCCGGAGACGATGGCGCCGGAGGATCGCCGCGACATCCATGTCCCCACGATCGCCGCCGCATGGCGCGCGGCGCTCACCGATCGCATGTCGCTGGGCTATACGCTGGCGGGCACTGGGATGACGGCGTCGCTCTACGGCTATCTGGGATCGATCGAGCAGGTGGTGGCGGACGCCTTCCATGCGCCCCGCGCGCTGATGGTCGTCTTCGCCACCAGCGCAGCGATGATGATGATGGGCAATATGATGAACGCCCGCCTCGTGATGCGCATCGGCACGCGGCGGCTGAGCCATGGCGCGGTCTGCGTGATGATCGCGGTGACGGGGCTGCACCTGCTGATCGCCGCGCTGGGGCATGAGACGCTGCTGATCTTCGGCATATTCCAGGCGCTGACCCTCACCACCTTCGCGCTTTCCAGCGCCAATTTCTCGGCCATGGCGATGGAGCGGATGGGGCATATCGCGGGCACCGCATCCAGCGTGCAGGGCTTCATCTCCCTCACCTTCGGGTCGATGATCGGCTCGCTGATCGGGCAGGCGTTCGACGGGACGACGCGTCCGCTGACCGCGGGATTCTTCATCGCGGCCGTCCTCGCATTGCTGCTCGCCTTCGTCACGGAGCGCGGGCGGCTGTTCCACCCGCTCGAACATTAGGGAACCGCCGGGCCGCCCTGATGGTTCGCGCTATCGCAACCAAGGAGAAGGGCGATGGGCGGACACCAGATTCCGGGCCGGGGTTCGGGCGACGACGGTTACGACGAGGACGGCTATGACGAAAGCCAGCGCGCGGAAATCCTGGAGGTGCTGCGCGAGGGCCGGAAGGACGGGATGATCGTCACGGACCTCGCGCCCGATCTCGACGTCGATCTGGATGCGGAGGACGATGCGGACGAAACGCCCGAGCCGGGCTGAGCGCCGTCGGCCCGCGCGGGAAAAGCATTGCTGTCGCCCGCAGGCATATAATGTTGCGTGGCGCGCGGGCTTCCTGTCTGATAGCTGTCATCCATGACTCTATCGGCCGCCGCCTCCGCCCGCGAGATCCTTGTCCGACTCCATGATGTCATGGCCGCGCGGTCGAACGCGCAGGCGAAGCTCAATCAGGTGGTGGAGATCATCGGCGAGGCGCTGGATAGCGAGGTCTGCTCGATCTATCTGCTGCGCGAGGGCGTGCTGGAACTGTTCGCCACGCGCGGCCTCGATCCGGCGGCGGTGCATGTCACCAAGCTCGCGCTGGGCGAGGGCCTCGTGGGCTCGATCGCGGGGAATGTCGAGGTGCTGAACCTCGACGAGGCGGCGAGCCATCCGCAATTCGCCTACCGCCCCGAAACGGGCGAGGATCGCTTCCACAGCTTCGCCGGCGTGCCGATCATCCGGCGCGAGCGCGCAGTGGGCGTGCTGGCCGTCCAGCATACGGAAGCGCGCAAATATGCCGACGTCGAGATCGAGGCGCTGCAGACCGTCGCCATGGTGCTTTCCGAGCTGATCGCCAACGCCGACCTGATCGACGGCGCCACCGGCGCGGGCGGCGACCGGCCGCAATCCACCGCCAGCGTGCGCATCGCGGGGCAGAAGCTGGTGGACGGCATGGCGGCCGGCCATGCCGTGTTCCACCAGCCGCGCATCATCATCGAGCATACGGTGGCGGAGGATACGGAAGCGGAGCGCCATCGCGTCTATGCCGCGTTCGACAAGATGCGCGAGCAGATCGACCGCATGACCCGCGAGGCGGAATTCGGCGTCGGCGGCGAGCATGAGGAGGTGCTCGCCACCTACAAGATGTTCGCCTATGACGAAGGCTGGGGCCGGCGCATCAACGAGGCGATCGACAGCGGCCTCACCGCCGAGGCGGCGATCGAGCGCGTCCAGCAGCGCACCCGCCAGCGGATGCGCCAGATCGACGATCCCCTGCTGGCGGACCGGATGCACGATCTGGAGGATCTCTCCAACCGCCTGCTGCGCATCGTTTCCGGCCAGATGGGCACGGCGGCGCAGCTCGGCCTCAGGCACGACACGATCCTGATCGCGCGCAATCTCGGCCCGGCGGAATTGCTCGAATATGACCGCCGCCGGCTGAAGGGCGTGATCCTCGAGGAAGGCTCGCTCACCGCGCACGTCACGATCGTCGCGCGGGCGATGGGCGTGCCGGTGCTGGGCCGCGTGCGCGACGTGCGGCGGCTGATCGCGGACGGCGATTTCCTGCTGCTCGACGTGAGCGAAGGCTCGGTGCTCGCCCGTCCCTCCGCCGCGATGGAGGAGGCGTTCGAGGCCAAGCTGGCGCTCCGCCAGAAACGCCGCGCCGCTTATGCCGCCTTGCGCGAGGCCGCGCCGGAGACGAAGGACGGCCACCGCCTGACCGTGATGGTCAATGCCGGCCTGCGCGACGACGTGGCCTCGCTGGACCTCACCGGCGCGGACGGCATCGGGCTGTTCCGCACCGAGTTCCAGTTCCTCGTTTCCGCCACCCTCCCTTCGCGCGAGCGGCAGCAGCGGCTCTACCGCGAGGTGCTGGACGCCGCGGGCGATCGCCCCGTGGTGTTCCGCACGATCGACATCGGCGGGGACAAGGCGCTCCCCTATCTCAAGGACGATCCCGCCGACGAGGAGAATCCGGCGATGGGCTGGCGCGCGCTAAGGCTGGGGCTGGAGCGCGACGGGCTGATGAAGGTGCAGGCCCGCGCCCTTCTGGAGGCCGCCGCCGGGCGGACGCTGAACGTGATGTTCCCGATGGTTTCCGAGGCATGGGAGTTCGACGAGGCGCACGCATTGTTCGAGGCGCAGCGCGAGTGGCTGTGCCGGCGCGGCCGACGCCTGCCCGCCGAGATACGCTACGGCGCGATGCTGGAGGTGCCGAGCCTCGCCTATCAGCTCGACCTGCTGCTGCCGAAGCTGCAGTTCCTCTCGGTCGGCACCAACGATCTCACGCAATTCCTGTTCGCCGCCGATCGCGCCAATCCGAAGCTGGCGGAGCGCTACGACTGGCTCTCCACCTCGATCCTGCGCTTCCTGGCGAGCGTGGTGGGGCCGGCGCGCGCGGCGGGGGTGACGCTCACCGTCTGCGGCGAGATGGGCGGGCGGCCGCTGGAGGCGATGGCGCTGATCGGGCTGGGCATAGAGCGGCTTTCGATCACTCCCGCGGCCGTCGGGCCGATCAAGGCGATGATCCGCTCGCTCGATCGCACGGCGATCGCGGCGGAGATGACGCGCCTGCTCGCGGAGGCCCCGCGCGATTTTCGCGGCGCGCTCGCCCGGTTCGCGGCGGATCGTGGCGTCGAATTGGGCTGATCCGTGGCCCAGCCGCTAGCGTGCGCGATTGACACGCCAGTCCGGCTTTGGGACAGGTGGTTTGAAATCGCGGGTCAGGGGACGCGGCCCGCACCGGAGAGTTCAATGACCGACGGCGCCGATAACGGCGAACAGACGACGCTCACCCCCCGCTCGGTCGGGGAGCGGCTGCGCGCCGCGCGGGAAGCGCAGGGCATGTCGCTTGCGGAGATCGCCGCGCGCACCCGTGTGCCGCAACGCCATCTGGAGGCGATCGAGGACGGCAGCTACGAGTCCCTCCCCTCACCCACCTATGCCATGGGATTCGTGCGCGCCTATGCCCGCACCGTGGGCGAGGATGAGGTGACGCTGGCGCACGACACCCGCGAGGAGGTTTCGCGGCTCGGCCGGCCGGTGGCGCAATATCAGCCCTATGAGATAGCGGACCCCGCGCGCGTGCCTTCGCGCGGGCTGGTGATCGTGGCGGCGGGCGTGGCGCTGGCGATCGTGGTGCTCGCCGTCCTGTGGTTCGCGGTCGGCATGTGGCGCAGCCATGCGGATAACGCGGCCGCCTCCGCGCCCGCCGTGGTCGCCCCG
>JASGGR010000095.1:0-12473 GCA_047602705.1 Sphingomonas bacterium
CGCGCTGACGCAGGACGGCAGCCTCGTCTCGGTCGCGGGTGGCGGCGATACGGTGGCGGCGCTGAACCATGCCGGCGTGGCGGATCGGTTCAGCTTCGTCTCCACCGCCGGCGGCGCCTTCCTGGAATGGATGGAGGGCAAGGAACTGCCGGGCGTGAAGGCGCTGGCGCGCTAGGGCGGGCCTTAGCCGTCATGCCGGGCTTGATCCGGCATCCAGAGCCACGAACGCAGCGTCCCGTTACCCTCGATGCCGGATCAAGTCCGGCATGACGGCCGGGGCGTGTCGGCCGCATTCCCGCCGTGGGACGCGGCCGCCCACCGCAATCCCACTGGCGCGCCCGGCGGCTGCCCGCTAACACGCGCGCTAGCAGGTCAACCATTAGGGGATAGAGATGACGCCGACGGTCAAGGCCATTCTGGACAAATATGAATCCGATTCGCCCGCGACGAAGGCGAATCTCGCCCGCATCCTGATGCACGGGCGTCTGAGCGGCACCGGAAAACTCATCATCCTGCCGGTCGATCAGGGCTTCGAGCACGGCCCGGCGCGCAGCTTCGCGGTCAATCCCCCGGCCTATGATCCGCATTACCATTACCAGCTCGCGATCGACGCCGGCCTTTCCGCCTATGCCGCCCCGCTGGGGATGCTGGAAGCGGGCGCGGAGACCTTCGCCGGGCAGGTGCCGACGATCCTGAAGTGCAACAGTTCCAATAGCTGGGCGACCAGCGTGGACCAGGCGGTGACGGCGGGCGTGGACGATGCGCTGCGGCTGGGCTGCGCGGCGATCGGCTTCACCATCTATCCCGGCTCCGACCATGTGTTCGAGCAGATGGAGGAGATCCGCGAGCTTTCCGCGCAGGCCAAATCGGTCGGCATCGCCACCGTGATCTGGTCCTATCCGCGCGGCGGCAAGCTTTCCAAGGACGGCGAGCTGGCGCTGGACGTCGGCGCCTATGCCGCGCACATGGCGGCGCTGCTCGGCGCGCACATCATCAAGGTGAAGCTGCCGACCGACCATATCGAGCAGGCCGACGCGAAGAAGGCCTATGAGGGCGGCGACTGGTCCACCCAGGCCAGGCGCGTCGCGCATATCGTGCAGTCGAGCTTCGCCGGGCGGCGCATCGTGGTGTTCTCCGGCGGCGCGGCCAAGGGCGCGGACGCGGTGTATCAGGACGCGCGCGACATCCGCGACGGCGGCGGCAACGGCTCGATCATCGGCCGCAACACCTTCCAGCGCGAGCGCGGCGAGGCGCTGGCGATGCTCGACAAGCTGGTGCGCATCTACAAGGGCGAGGAGTAAGTCCGATGGTCGAGCGCACCCAGCCGCAGGATGAAGGTTGGGCGGCGGTCGATCGCTACATCGGCGACAAATTGCTCGGCGAGGACGCGGCGCTGGCCGCCGCGCTCGCCGCCAATGCGGCGGGCGGGCTGCCGGATATCGACGTCTCTCCGCCGCAGGGCAAGATGCTCCATCTGATCGCGCGCATCGCCGGCGCGCGGCGCGTGCTGGAGGTGGGGACGCTCGGCGGCTATTCGACGATCTGGCTCGCCCGCGCGGCCGGCGAGGGCGGGCGGGTCGTGACGCTGGAGATCGATCCGCACCATGCCGAGGTGGCGCGCGCCAATCTGGCGGCGGCGGGAATGGGCGACCGGACCGAGGTTCTCACCGGCCCGGCGCTCGATACGCTCGCGCGGCTGGACGGGCCGTTCGACCTGGTCTTCATCGACGCCGACAAGGAAAACAACACGGCCTATGTCCGCGAGGCGATCCGCCTGTCGCGTCCGGGCGCGACGATCGTGGTGGACAATGTGATCCGCGAGGGCGGCGTGCTCGACGCCGCCAGCCCCGATCCGCGCATCGCCGGCACGCGCGCGCTGTTCGATTACGTGGCCAAGGAGCCGCGCCTCTCGGCCACCGCGATCCAGACGGTGGGGGGCAAGAAATGGGACGGCTTCCTGATCGCGGTGGTGGACGCGGACAACGGTTGAAAGGCGGGGGTTGAAAGGCGGGCGGTGAAAGGCAGGAAGTGAGAACGTTCGCCTATCATCGCGCGGTCGCGCCGATGCTGTGGGTGCTGGTGGGCCTTGCCTCGATCGAATTGCTGGTGACGCATCTGCTGGTGTCGCACTGGTTTCCGCGCGTCGCGCTGGTCCTGTCGCTCCTCAGCCTCGGCCTTGTGGCGTGGCTGGTCCGGGCGATCGTGGCGATGCGCCGCCGGCCGGTGACGATCGGGCGGGACGCGGTGTTGATGCAGGCCGGCGGGTTCAGGCGCGTGCTGGTGCCGTTCGATGCGATCGCATCGGTGGATGCGGCCGGAAATGAGCGGGACCGGCGCGCGCTCAACCTCGCGCTGGTTACGCACCCGAACGTGATGCTGGAATTGCGGGCGCCGTTGCCCGGCCGACGCAGGGAGATTCGCCGCATCGCGCACCGGCTGGACGATCCGGCGGCTTTCATTGCCGTCGTGCGGGAAAGATTGCAGGTTCCATCGGTCGCCTGACCTCTTCCATTTTCAGCGATTCTGCCGGACGAGGGCCGGCGGGCAAACAGATGCGCGGTCCGGGCCGCAGGGAGTTCCAGAGGATGAAGTCGCGGTTCTGCGTTCCGGCCGGAGGCCCGTATCTGATGGCGCACAGCGCGGGGTGCCAGCCGGTCGGGCTGGAGGCGCGGCTGGCTGAGGAATATGTCCGGCCGTGGCGCGAGGACCCGGCGCGGATATGGGATGCGTGGCTGGGCAGCATCGCGGAGTTCCGCGAGGCGGTGGCCGGCCTGCTCGGCGGCGGGGCGGACGAATGGTGCCCGCAGCCGAGCATCTCCGCCGCGATTTCGCGCTTCCTGAGCGGCGTGGCCTTCCCCGCCGGGCGCGACGTGGTGCTCGTGTCGGCGGAGGCGTTTCCGTCGGTCGGCTTCGCGCTCGCCGGGCTGGAGCGTCTGGGCCTGCGGTTCGAGCTGGTGCGCGGGGCGCCCGACGATCCTGGAAGCTGGGCGCGGCTGGATGACCGCGACGTGGCGGCGGTGGTGCTCACCCATGTCCATTCGAACAGCGGACGGATCACGCCCGTCGCGGAAGTGGCCGCGCGGGCGCGGGCGAACGGCGTCGTCTCGGTCGTCGATATCGCGCAATCCGCCGGCATCCTGCCGCTCGACGTGGGGGCATGGCCGGTCGACGCGGTGGCCGGCTCCTCGCTCAAATGGCTGTGCGGGGGCGCGGGCGGCTGCTTCCTGTGGGTGTCCCCGGAAAGGATCATGGAGGTCGAGCCGGTCGAGCGCGGCTGGTTCTCGCACCTCGACCCCTTCGAGATGGATATCGAGCATTTCCTGTTCGCGCCCGACGCGCGCCGCTTCTGGGGCGGCACGCCGGTGGTCGCGCCTTACGTGTCGGCGCTGGAAGGGCTGCGCGTGGTGCGCGAAATCGGGGTGAGGACGATACGGGAGCATAACCTTCGCCTGCAGCGCGGGTTGCTCGATGCGCTCGCCGGAACGGGCATCAATGCCCCGGTTCCGGGCGAGTGCGGTGGAACATTGTGCCTGGAACTGGGCGAGGCGGCCGAGGCGGCTCTGGCCGCCGCCGGCGTGCGGTGCGATCGGCGCGGCAGGATATTGCGGCTGTCGTTCGGCATCTGGAACGACGACGCGGATGTCGCGACCGTCGCGCAAGCCGTCGCCCGGGGCCTGGACGCATGAGGATATCGGAACGGAAGAATGGATAACGCCGAGAAGTTCGAGGGCTGGATTCGCGGCCCCTTCGTGGAGATGAACACCGAGCTGGAGAATCTCTATTTCGCCCAGCCGGACCGGATGGAGATCGAAGGCGTCGGCAATCCGATCAAGGAAGCGCTGCGCGACGAGGGCCGCGCGCTGATCGTGCCGCTGCTGGAGGAGGGCAAGACCGGCGACGGCTTCGTCAACGCCTTCGGCGTGCTGGGCAATGTCGGCCTCTATCTCGGCGCGCTCAGGCGGCACGAGATGACCAACCCCGACCGCGAGGATCGCTCGCCGTTCGTGGAGGCGTCGGCGCTGGCGCTGCATATCGGCGTGTCGATCGGCATGGCCCCGCGCTTCGCTACCGCGCATCTCGCGACGCACAATGTCGCGGTGGACGGTATCCGCAAGAGCTTCACCTCGCTGCGCGACGAATTCCTGTTCATCGACGAGAACACGCGCGGCATCCTGAGCTTCCAGAGCGCGGCGGATGCGCTCAACCGCATCGTGCCGCTGGGCGTGACCAGCCCGGTCGCCGACGTGCTCTACGAGCAGGCGAGGCAGGCGATGGCGAACGTGATCCGCTTCAACGGCCGGCTGTTCGACGAGCTGGATATCGATCGGTTCTTCTTCTCGGTGCGGCCCTATTACAAGCCGTATCGCGTGGGCCGGCAGGTCTATCGCGGCGCCAATGCGGGGGATTTCGCCGGCATCAACGAGATCGACCTGATGCTCGGCGTGTGCCGCGCGAACGATCCCTATTACTCGCAGCTGTTGCACGAGAAGATGCCGTTCATGCTGCCGTCCGAGCAGCGCCGGCTGAACGCGTGCATGAGCCGACGCAGCCTGCTCGACGACCTGCTGCTGCTGGTAGACGGCAATGCCCACAAGCCGTGGTTCAAGAACAGCGTGCGCATGTTCCTGGAGGTGTTCGACCTCTATGCCGAAACGGCGCGGCAGCATCACGACCAGCTTGTGATGCGCTTCATCCAGCGGCCGAGCGGCGATCTGGCGCAAGCGCGGCTCACCGGCATCACCGCGAGCGGGCCGAGCCTTGAGGTGCTGATCCGCTCGCTCGAGACGCTGCGCGACTATCGCTGCGCGGCGGATCGCAGCGACATCCCCACCCGGCACCGCGATATCGAGCGGCTGCGCGCGGTGGTGAAGGTGTAACCCGTTCGGGCGGCGGCCGGACGCGGCCGCCGCCCCGTTTCCTTGAGGATCAGCCGGCGACGGGCAGCTTCACCGTCCCGTCCGGCTCCCGCTCCAGCGGGCCGTAGGCGATCACCGTTTCCAGCAGCAGCGGCTCGTAGAGATGCGGGAAATCCTGCCCGCCGCGCGACTTCTCCCATTTCAGCGAGGCGCCGAAGGAGGTGAGGTCCACCGCCGCGACGTGCAGGTCGTGCTGGCCGGCGAAATGCCTGTCCACCGTCTCCGTCAACTGATCGGCGGTGGAGAGATGGATATAGCCGTCCGCCACATCCACCGGCGCGCCCGCGAAACGGCCGTCATGCTCCAGCGCCGCCATCTGCCCGGCGGTCAGCACCTTGTAGGCGACGGACGGGCGGACGGTCATTCCGTCCCGCCCACGGCTTCGGTTTCCGGCGGCGTCTCGCCTTCCTCCTCGCTTTCCTCGATCCGCGCGGCGGAGACGACATGCTCGTCGTTCGCCACGTTGAACAGCCGCACGCCCGCCGATCCGCGCCCGATCACGCGCAGGTCGGCGAGCGGGATGCGGATCATCTTGGCCTGATCGGTGACGAGCATGAGCTGCTGCGCCTTGGTCGCCGGGAAGCTGGCGACGACGAGGCCGTTGCGGGCGATATTGTCGATATTGGTGATGCCCTGTCCGCCGCGGCCCGTGCGGCGATATTCATAGGCCGACGACAATTTGCCGTAGCCGTTGGCGCAGATCGTCAGGATGAACTGCTCGCGCCCGGCCAGCAGGGCGAAGCGTTCGTCGTCCATCGTGCGCGGGGTGCGATCGGGGTCCCCGGCCTTCCACGGCGCGTGGCGGAGATAATCCTCGCGCTCGTCCTGATCGCGCACGCCGATCTTGTGGAGGATCGAGAGCGAGATCACCTCGTCGCCTTTCGCCAGCCGCATGCCGCGCACGCCGGTGGAGTTGCGGCTCTGGAATTCGCGCACGTCGCTGCCGGGGAAGCGGATCGCCTTGCCCTGGCGGGTGGCGAGCAGCACGTCGTCCTCCTCGTCGAGCAGCGCGACGCCGATCAGGCGATCGTCCTCATCCTCGCCCTCGAACTTCATGGCGATCTTGCCGTTGGAAGGGACGTTGGTGAAGGCGTCCATGCTGTTGCGGCGCACATTGCCCCTTGCGGTGGCGAACATGACGTGGAGCGCGCCCCATTCCGCCTCGTCCTCCGGCAGCGGCAGGACGGTGGAGATCGTCTCCCCCTCGGCCAGCGGCAGCAGGTTCACCATCGGCCGCCCGCGCGTGGCGGGGCCGCCTTCCGGCAGGCGCCACACCTTCATGCGATAGACGCGGCCCAATGTGGAGAAGAACAGCACCGGCGTGTGGGTGGAGGTGACGAACAGCTCCGTCACCACATCCTCGTCCTTGGTCGCCATGCCGCTGCGGCCCTTGCCGCCGCGCGCCTGCGCCCGGAACGCCTCCAGCGGCGTGCGCTTGATATAGCCCTGCATGGTCACGGTGACGACCATGTCCTCGCGCTCGATCAGATCCTCGTCCTCGATCCCGTCGGCGGCGGCGGCGATCTCCGTCCGGCGCGGGGTGGCGAACAGGTCGCGCACCTCGGCCAGCTCCTCGCGCATCACCGCGTAGAGCTTCGCGCGGTTGGCGAGGATCTCCAGCAATTCCGCGATCGAGGCGGCGAGCTGCTCCAGCTCCGCGCCGATCTCGTCGCGGCCGAGCGCGGTGAGGCGGTGGAGGCGCAGGTCGAGGATCGCGCGGACCTGGATCTCGCTCAGGCGATAGGTGTCGCCGGTCACTTCGGCGTCCAGCGCCTCGACCAGGCGGATATAGGGCGCGATCTCCGCGATCGGCCATTCGCGCGCGAGCAGCGCCGCGCGCGCCTCCGCCGGGCTGGCGGAGCCGCGGATGATCCGCACCATCTCGTCCAGATTGGTGACGGCGATGACGAGGCCGAGCAGGATGTGCGCCCGGTCCCGCGCCTTCGCCAGCTCGAACTTGGAGCGGCGGGTGATGACCTGCTCGCGGAACTGGACGAAGGCCTGGATGATGTCGCGCAGGCCCAGCATCTCCGGCCGCCCGCCACGGATGGCGAGCATGTTGGCCGGGAAGCTCGATTGCGCGGGCGTGTGCCGCCAGAGCTGGTTCAGCACCACCTCCGGCGTCGCGTCGCGCTTCAGGTCGATGACGATGCGCACGCCTTCGCGGTTCGATTCGTCGCGGATGTCGCTGACGCCCTCGATGCGCTTGTCCTTGGCGGCTTCCGCGATCTTCTCCACCAGCGCGTTCTTGCCCTGCTGGTAGGGGATTTCGGTGAGCACGATCGAGCGCCGGTCCCCGCGCCCTTCCTCGACCACATGGCGCGAGCGCACCATGATCGATCCGCGCCCGGTGGCATAGGCGGAGCGCGCGCCCGCGCGGCCGAGGATGATCGCGCCGGTCGGGAAATCCGGCCCCGGCACGATCTCCATCAGCTCTTCCGTGGTGATCGCGCCATTGTCGAGATAAGCGAAACAGGCGTCGATCACCTCGCCCAGATTGTGCGGCGGGATGTTGGTCGCCATGCCGACCGCGATGCCGCCCGCGCCGTTGACCAGCAGGTTCGGGAAGCGCGCGGGCAGCACCTGCGGCTCGCTTTCCGACGCATCGTAGTTCGGCTGGAAATCGACCGTATCCTTGTCGAGATCGCCGAGCAGATAATCCGCGATCTTGGCGAGGCGCGCCTCGGTGTAGCGCATCGCGGCGGGCGGATCGGGGTCCATCGAGCCGAAATTGCCCTGGCCGTCGATCAGCGGCGCGCGCATCGACCAGTCCTGCGTCATGCGCGCGAGGGCGTCGTAGATCGCGGTGTCGCCGTGCGGGTGGTATTTACCGATCACGTCGCCGACGATGCGGGCGGACTTGCGATAGGGCCGGTTCCACACGAACCCGCTCTCGTTGGCGGAGAACAGGATGCGGCGATGGACCGGCTTCAGCCCGTCGCGCACGTCGGGCAGCGCGCGGGCGACGATCACGCTCATCGCGTAATCGAGATAGCTCGTCTTCATCTCCTCGACGATGGAGATGGGGGCAATGTCCGAAGGTTCGGCGAGGAGAGTCTCGTCGGTCAAGAATCAGGGCTTTCGGCTTGTTTCGTTTCGATGACGGACCCTAGCCGATGGGACAAAGGCTTACCACCCCCACGCGCACGCGCGCGAGGGGGTGGCTGCGACCCGACAGAGCGTCGGGAACCGGATCAGGCGGTTACTTGCACGCCTTCTTGTTGGCGTTGCCCGCCTTGGAGCAATTGTAGGTGATGGTCTTGCCGGTGGTCGTCTTCGTCGTGACCATGCGGCCCGCCGGCGTCGCGACGGTCTTGCGCGCGACACGGGTGGTCTTCGCGGCCGTGGTGGTGGCGGAGGTCAGCGCCGGCTTGGTGACGGTGGTGGTCTTGCTCGCCACCGTGGTCCTGGCGGCGGTCGTCGCTTTCGCGGCGGGCGTCTGGGCATAGGCCATCCCGCCCGAAGCGAGCGCGGCGGCGGAGATGGCGGCGAGGATTGCGGACTTCATCATGGCATCAACTCCCTTGGCGGACGACCAATGTTCGGCGTCGAGGCGTTGAATGCACCAGTCGCGATCTCGATAGCGTGACGCGAAGATTAAATATCGGTCAGGGAATGATCTCGCTGCCGTCCCATGAGAAGAAGCGGCCGCTGTCCCTGGGCTTCAGCCCGTCGATGACGTCCAGCAACTGCACCGCCGCGCGCAAAGGCGTGAACAGATCGCGCCCCGCCTGCCGGAAGGGCCGCGACAAGGGGGTGTCCACCGCGCCGGGATCGAGCGCGACGACGATGCCGCGATCGTTGCGCTTCCTGTCCTCGATCGCGATGGTGCGGACGAACTGGTTGAGCGCTGCCTTCGCGGCGCGATAGCCCGGCCAGCCGCCCGCGCGATTGTCCCCGATGCTGCCCATCCGCGCCGAAAGCACCGCGAGGATGCTGCGCCCGGCTTTCGGCATCACCGGCAGGAAATGCTTCGCCACCAGCGCGGGGCCGATCGCATTGACGGCGTGGAGCCGCGCGAGCCACGCGGGATCGAGGTCGTCCGGGCCGTGCCCGTCTTCGTGGAGCAGGCCGGTCGCGACGATAACCAGACCGGGCGAGCCGGCGCGCGCGGCGGCGGCGGCGATCGTCGCCTCGTCGCACAGGTCGATCCCGGGGCGGGAAAGGCGCAGGACGCGCTCGCCCTCCTCCTCCAGCGCCTCGGCCAGCGCCGCGCCGATCCCGCCGGACGCACCGATGACGACGGCGCTCATCGGCGGCGGAAGGTCCAGCGGTCGCCCTCGCTGGCCTCGGCGTCGAAGGCATAGCCGTCGGTGTCGAAGCCGCGCATCGCGTCCGCGTCCGTGATGCGATGCTCGACCAGCCAGCGCGCCATCATCCCGCGCGCCTTCTTTGCGTGGAAGCTGATGAAGCGCCCGTCCGCCTCGCGGAAATCCACCGCGACGATGCGCAGGGCCGGCGGCAGCAGCCCGTCCACCGCCGCCCAATATTCCTGGCTGGCGAGGTTCAGCACCACGCCCGATCCTTCCGCCTCCACGTCCGCCGCCAGCGCATCGGCGATGCGGCCGCCCCACCAGTCGGTCAGCTTCCTGCGGCGCGGCGCCCAGCGCGTGCCCATCTCCAGCCGGTAGGGGCGCATCAGGTCCAGCGGACGGAGCAGGCCGTAGAGGCCGGAGAGCATCCGCAGATGATCCTGCGCGAAGGCGATCGCGGCCTCGTCCAGCGTGGCGGCGTCCAGCCCGGTGTAGACGTCCCCGGCGAAGGCGCGGATCGCCGGCCGCTCCGGCAGGGTGTCGAAGCCGCGGAAGCGTTCCACGTTGAGCGCCGCGAGCTTGTCCGAAATGTGCATCAGCTCGCCCAGCTTCCTGCGGGACAATTTCGCGGCCGCATGGGCCAGCGTCTCCGCCTCCGCGCCGAAACGCGGCGCGGTGGCGGCCATCGGCGGAAGCGGGGTTTCGTAGTCGAGCGACTTGGCGGGGGAGATGACGACGATCATGGGCTTCAGCGCCTATCGGCGGAACCCTTTGCGTTCAATCCATGTTCAGCCCATCGTGGCTTTCTTGAACCCGCCGGGGCAGGGGAGTAGAGCGTCGGCACCTTTAACGGAGAGTAAAGAAGCGATGAAGAGCATCTATCGGGCCGCGATCGCCGCCGCCCTTCTTTCGGGCGTGGGCAGCGTCGCGCTCGTGGCGCCCGCGTTCGCCAAGGAGAAGAAAGAGGAAGCGCCCAAGCAGGCGCCGCTGAAGCTCAGCAAGGACGTGCAGCCCATCGCCGCCAAGGCGCAGGCCGCGATCCAGGCGAAGGATTACGCCACGGCCGAGCCGCTGGTGCAGCAGGTGGTGGCCGCCGCGAAGAGCGACGACGACAAATATATCGGCTCGGTGTTCCAGCTTCAGCTTGCCGTGGGCAAGACGCAGGGCGGGCAGATCGACGACAATGCGATCAAGGGCCCGCTGGATGCGCTGATCGCCAACCCGCGCACGCCGCAGGCCGATCAGGCGCGCTTCAACTACCAGCGCGGCATCATCGCCGCCAACGCGAAGCAGCCGCAGGAGGCGATCGCCTTCTTCCAGCGCGCGCAGCAGCTCGGCTACACCGATCCCAACCTTCCGCTCCAGATGGTGAAGATCAAGATGGAGGCCGGCGACATCGCCGGCGGCTCCGCCGATCTCCAGAAGGCGATGGATGCGCAGATCGCCGCCGGGCAGAAGCCGGACGAGCAGCTTTATCGCTATGCGATGGCCAAGACGCTGCAGAAGCGCATGATCCCGGAATCGATCGGCTGGATGAAGCGCTACATCACCGCCTATCCGACCGCGAAGAACTGGCGCGACGTGGTGTTCGTCTATGGCGTGCAGCAGGGCAGCGCCGTGACGCTGGACAAGGCGCAGAAGGTGGACCTGCTCCGCCTGCTCCGCCGTGAAAAGGCGCTGGCCGACCAGTTCGACTACGAAATCTACGCCCAATATGCGATCGACCTCGGCCTGCCCTACGAGGGCAAGTCGGTGATCGACGAGGGCCGCGCGGCCGGCAAGCTGCCGGCGGATTCGGCGACCGCCAACGATCTCGACCGTCTCGCCAAGCAGGCGATCGGCAACGAAGGCTCGCTCGACCCGCTCGACGCCAAGGCGAAGGCCTCCGCCAACGGCAAGCTCGCCGCCGGAACCGCCGACGCGCATCTGGGCGCCGGCCAATATGCCAAGGCGATCGAGCTGTATAAGGTCGCGCTGCAGAAGGGCGGGGTGGATGCCGATGCGGTGAACACGCATCTGGGCATCGCGCTCGCCAATTCGGGCGACACGGCTGGCGCCAAGGCGGCGTTCGAAGCGGTGAAGGGCGCGCCGCGCGCCGACATCGCCTCCTTCTGGCTGACCGCGCTTTCGACCCCGGCCGCCTGAGCCGGGCCGGCAAGAGGCAAAGGAAAAGGGCGGCCGCATCGCGGTCGCCCTTTTTTTGTCGAAGCGAGCCTTCCGGCCCGGCCTCATTCCAGGATCGGCACCCCCGACGCGGCCTTCGCGCTGCGAATCGTCAGCGAGGATTTGACGCTGGCGACATTGGGCGCGGTGGTGAGGTGGGTGGTCAGGAAGCGCTGGAAGCTTTCCAGATCGGTGGCGACGATCTTCAGCACGAAATCGATCTCGCCGTTCAGCATATGGCATTCGCGCACCTCCGGCAGGGCGGCGACATGCGTTTCGAAGGCGGACAGATCCGATTCGGCCTGGCTCTTCAGGCTCACCATCGCGAACACGGTGATGGGAAAGCCGAGCTGCGCGGGATCGCAATCGGCGTGATAGCCGCGGATCACGCCCGCCTGCTCCAGCGCCCGGACACGCCGCAGGCAGGGCGGGGCCGTCAGCCCCACGCGCTCCGCCAGCTCCACATTGGTCATCCGCCCGTCTTCTTGCAGAAACGCCAGGATTTGCCTGTCGATGTTATCGAGCACGTCTTTCTCCGGCTGCGCCACGCACATTCATGGCGATTTGATTGGCATATCCATAGGAAAATTGCGCGCAAACGCAATTGTCCCACATTGCGACGCGACGAAATCCGCTGTTTCCCGCCGCCGCGATGAGGATTATTGAGGCGATCCGGCAGCGAAAAGGTCGCTTGCCGGACAGGATGATGTTCCGGTGCGATTCGACGACAGCCTGAAGACCGTTCTCGCCGCGGACGCCTCCACGCCGTTCGGCGCGCAGGCGGCGTTCCGGCAGATCGCCGATCTTCTCGCGCGCGGGCGAATCGCGGAATCGCCGGAAGTGCTGGATCGCCTGCGCGCATTGCGCGGACGGGTGCCGGCCGGGGTGCGCGCCGCCACCGCGCGCGCGCTGGCGCTGGCGACGCCTTCGGCCGGGCTGGTGGAGGTGTTCGCGGAGGACGAGCAGGCGGTGGCCGCGCCGGTGCTGCGCGCGGCGCGGCTGTCGGATGCGGAATGGCGCGCGCTGCTTCCCGTGCTGGGGCCGACGGGGCGCGCGGTGCTGCGCCATCGCGGCGATCTGGGCGTGGACGTGGCGCGCGCGCTGGAGAGCTTCGGCGCGGCGGAAGCCGCGCCACATCTGG
>JASGGR010000096.1:0-12429 GCA_047602705.1 Sphingomonas bacterium
GCCGCGCGCGCCATGTCGATATCGAGGAAGGTGCGCCCCATCAGGAAGTTGGACGCCTCCGCCGCGACGTTCTTGGCAAGCTTGGCGAGCCGCTGCGTGGCGATCACGCCCGCCAGCCCGCGCTTGCGGCCACGGCACATCAGGTTGGTCATCGCGGCGAGCGACGCGCGGCGCGCCTCCTCGCCCACCTCCCCGGCGGCGGCGGGGGCGAAAAGCTGCGCCTCGTCCACCACCACGAGGATCGGGAACCACAATTCGCGCGGGGCATCGAACAGGGCGGAGAGGAAGCCCGCCGCGCAGCGCAACTGATCGTCCACCTCCAGCCCCTCGAGGTTGAGCACCACGGAGGCGCGATGCTCCCGCGCGCGGGCGGCGAGGCGCTCGATCTCGATCAGGCTGTAATGCGCGGCGTCCACCGCGATATGGCTGAAGGCATCGGCCAGCGAGACGAAATCGCCCTCGGGATCGATCACCACCTGTTGCACCAGCCCGGCGCTGCCTTCCAGCAGCCGGCGCAGCAGGTGCGACTTGCCGGAGCCGGAATTGCCCTGGACGAGCAGGCGCGTGGCGAGCAACTCCTCGAGGTCAAGCTCCACCGAACGGCCAGACCCGTCGAATCCCATGTCGATCTTGGCAGTCATCGGCAAGCCGATGGCAATGCTGGCGGCGCGGGGCAAGCCTGTTGCGTCATTTGGCCCAGAAGCGCTGGCGCGGCGTATGGCCGATTCCGGGGTTGAGCCGGTTCGAGGGATCGAGCTTTCGGTAGAAATCGGCGAGGTTCGGCTTGGCGTGATAGAGGTGGCCGACATTATGCTCCGCCGGATATTCCGCGCCGCGCCGATCGAGCAGCGCCCACATGCGATGTTCCAGCGCCAGCGGATCGACGCCCTTCCGCACGATATAATCCTGATGGAAGACGTGGCAGAAGAAATGGCCATAATAGAGCGTGTGGACGATATCGGCGGAGATATCGTCGGGCAAAGTCTCCACCCAGTCGCGCGTGTTGCGGGGGAGCGCGACGTCGAGCGCCATGACATCCTCCACCGTGTCGCGATGCACCGCGCGATAGCGGATCGCGGCGCCGGCGGTGACGAAGCGATGGAGGAAGGCGTCCGCCGCCTCGTCCGCGCTGCATTCGAAATGGCCGGCGGTGTCGTCGGCGAATTGGTCCGCGAGCAGGGCGCGCGTTTCCTCCGCCGCCGCGCCCGGCATCTTCAGGATCAGGTGATGCTCGAAGCGATCGCGGAACTCGCGCATCCGGGGCGGCAGGTGATCGGGCAGCAGGCGGCCGATGCGCTGCATCACGCGATCGGAGAGGTGCCCTCCGAACCATGAATCGAACCGTGCCTTGGCGGCGAAGAGTCGCGGCAGCCGCGCGGTGCCGATCCGCTTGATCGCGGCGAACATGTCCTTCCCGTAGAGATCGGCGATGTCGAAGGCGGCGCGGTGCAGATATTCGCCGGCGATCGGCAGATGCGCGAAATTGCCCAGGATCGCGCGGCGCAATCCGGTCAGCCGCGCCGGATCGTTGGCGCCGAGATAGAAAGTGACGCTGCCGTCCTCCTTCGGGAAGGTATCGAGCCGGACGGCGAAGACGATCACCTTGCCCGCGCTGCCCGCCGCCTCGAACAGGCAGCGATCGTCCGCGTTGAAGCGGGCGGGGCGGTCGCTGTCGATCTCGCGGACGTGCGCCGCATAGGAACGGTCGTGCGCCCAGCGATCGTCGCACGGCCGCACATCGCGTTCGGAGAAGTCGCCTTTCTCCAGCCGCCGCAGCATCTCCTCCGGCTGGTCCCCCAGATCGACGCCGAGATGGTTGACGAGGGTGAGGCCGCCATCCTCCCCCACGGTCGCGAACAATGCGAGCTGGGTGAAGGCGGGGCCGCGCTGGATCAGCGAGCCGCCCGAATTGTTGCACACGCCCCCCACCACCGACGCGCCGAGGCAGGAGGAGCCGATCACCGAATGCGGCTCCCGCCCGGCCGGCGTCAGGCGGCGCTCCAGCGCGTGCAGCGTCTCGCCGGCAAGGCAGATCGCCTGCGTGTCGTCGCGGATCAGGTGGATGCCCTTCAGCCGGCTGGTGCTGATGACGACCACGCCGCCGGGATAATCTCCTCCGTCCGGCGTGGAGCCGCCGGTCAGCCCGGTGTTCGACGCCTGCACGATGATGCTCGCGTCCGCCTTCACGCACGCCTGCGCCACGCGCCACAGCTCCACCAGGCTGCGCGGCAGGGCCACCGCCAGCGCCGGGCCGGAGCCGGTGCGATAGCCCTGCCGGTAGCGCGCGGTCGCGGCCGGATCGGTGAGGAGATTGCGTCGGCCGACGATGCGGCGAAGCTCTGTGGTCAGCGTGCTCATGATCGGTCGGTCCAATATCGCCGGACGTGGCGGAAAGCGATTGTCGCGGGGCGGGGGATGGTGCTTAAGCTGCCGCTCATATCCCTGCACATATATGGGCTGTCATGACCTTTTACCTCGGCGTGGACGCGGGCGGCAGCAATTGCCGCGCCCGGCTCGTGAAATCCGACGGAACCGTGATCGGCACGGGCGCGACCGGCCCGGCGAATGCGCGAATCGGGATGGAGAAGCTCCACGCCGCGTTGCTCGACGTTTCGGGGCAGGCGATCCGCTCGGCCGGGCTGGGGCCGGACGAGGTGGCCCGGATACGCGCAGGCATGGGGATCGCCGGCATCTCCCGCCCCGGCGTGCGCGAGGAGCTGGAGGCGCTGGCCTTCCCCTTCGCCTCCGTCGCCTATGAGACGGACGCCTATATCGCCAATCTCGGCGCCAATGCCGGGGGCGAGGGCGCGATCCTCATCATCGGCACGGGCAGCATCGCGCATATCCGGGTGGCGGGGGAGAATTTCACGATCGGCGGCTATGGCTTCCCGATCTCCGACGAGGGCAGCGGGGCGGCGCTTGGCCTGAGCGCGATGCGCCACGCCCTGCGCGCGCTCGACGGGCGGACCCAGCGCACCCCGCTGAGCGCCGCCGTCACCGACGCCTTCGATCACGATACCGCCAAGGCGATCGCGTGGATGGATCGCGCCACCCCGCGCGATTACGGCAGCCTCGCGCCGCTGGTGATGGACTATGCCGAGGCCGACGACGCGATCGCGCGGTCGATCGTGGAGGATGCGGCGCTGCATATCGAGCGCTTCATCGAGACGATCTTCGCGCGCGCCGCGCCGCGTTGCGTGCTGGTCGGCGGGCTTGCGCCGCGCATGATGCCGTGGCTGCGCGCGCGCACCGTCGCGCGGCTGAGCAGCGCGATGGGCGATCCGCTGGACGGCGCGCTGCGGCTGGCGGGCTATGCGCCCGTCACTGCGTCTTGACCTCGTCGTCGGTCATGATGTGCCTGCCGTCGAGCCAGTCGACGATCTCCCGCGCGGCCGGGTGGTCGATGGCCGCGTAGCGGGCGCGCAGCGTGTCGCGGCGCGCGCCCAGCCGCTCCCATCCGGCATCCTGCAACGCCAGCAGATCGTCGCGCACCATCTCCGCCAGCTCCTCGCCCAGCAGCGCGCGCGCCGCCGCGTGGAAGGCGGGGCCGTAGCTGTAGCCGTCCCCTTCCGCATAATTCGCCGCCAGCGTCAGCGCCGGGATGCAGGAGAGATGCGGCTGGATCGCCGGGTTGATCGCATGGCCGGTGAGATGCGCCGCGATCCCCGCCGGGCGCCCCGTGAAGGCGCGCAGGTGCAGGAAGCGCGACATGCGCGAGCCGTCGTTGACCGGATAATTGTCCCACAGGCACACCTTGCGCCCCAGCTCCGCCTCCACCTGCCGGAGGTGCGCGACGCTGATCTCCGGCGAGAACACCTCCTCGCCGGTCCAATAGACATGCACCGCCGGATCGAGCCGCCGCCCCAGCTCCGCCAGATAGCCTTCCGGCCGCCTGCCGAAGACGCGATCGAGGACCGGGTCGTAAGAATAATAGCTCGGGCAGAAATAGAGCCGCGCGGCGCGCGTGCGGCCCGCGCAAAAATCGACCAGCTCGGCCTGCTGCCTCGCGAGATCGGGCAGGTCGCCGCGCAGGTCGTCGAACAGGATCGCCAGATCGTCCACCTCGATCGCGTCGAAATCCGCGAGCCGGGCGGCGAGCCTCTCCCGCGCGTCCGCGTCGAACGGATGCGTCGCGCCCATCGGGGTCAGCGCCATGCCGAAGCGCACGCCGGCCTCCCGGCATTGCGCGGCGAAGGCGGAGAGCGCGGCCTGCTGCTCCGGCGGGTGCGGCGCGCGCCATGTGCGGCGCAGATGCGCGTCGCCCTTCGGCCCGTAATGGTAGAAACGATAGCCGGCGGGCGCGAGCGTCCGCATCACATGCGCGCGCTCCGCCCAGGTCCATGGCGTGCCGAACCGGCCCTCGATCACGCCCAGCTCGATCGTCATTCGCCCTGTTCCTCCATCTCGCCCGCGATCCATGTGCGGGTGACGCGCCGCTCCGCATCGAGATGGACCAGATCGGCGCCGAGACCATCGGCGATCGACCCCGTCTCCCCGGAAAGGCCGAGGAAGGCGGCGGGGTTGCCGCTCGCCATCAGCGAGGCTTCGGTGATGGAGCAGCCCAGCATGTCCATCGCGTTGCGCACCGCCTGTGCCATGGTCAGTGCCGATCCCGCCAGCGTCCCGTCCGGCCCGCGGCAGGTGCCGTCGACCACCCGGATCGTCCGGCCCATCAGGGTGAAGCTTTCCGCCTTGCCGCCGACCGGGGACATGGCGTCCGTCACCAGCATCGCGCCCGCGATGCCGCGCGCCGCGATCGCGGCCTTGAGCGAGGCGGGATGGACGTGGAGGCCGTCCACGATCAGCCCGAAATGGCTCGCGCGGTCGTTGAGCGCGGCGCCCACCATCCCCGGCTCGCGGCTGCCCAATTGCGTCATCGCGTTGAACAGATGGGTGAAGCCGGACAGGCCCTCCGCCAGCGCCGCGCGGGTCTGGTCGTAATCCGCCATGCTGTGCCCGGCCGCGACCAGCACGCCCGCCTGACGCAAGCGCCGGATCGCGCCCGGCGGGGCAAGCTCCGGCGCGAGCGTCACCAGCCTGATGCCCCGCGTCGGCCGCGAGAGGCGCGCCAGCACCGTCTCGTCGATGGCCGTGAAGCGCGCGTCGTCGTGGATGCCCTTCTTCGCCGGGTTGAGGTGCGGCCCCTCGATATGCAGGCCCAGCATCCCCGGCACGCGCGCGGCGAGCGCCTGCTCGGCCGCCGCGATCGCCGCGTCCACCACGGGGGCATGATCGCTGATGAGCGTCGGCAGCATCCCCGTCGTGCCGAAGCGCCGGTGCGCGCGGGCGATGGCGGCGATGCCCTCCACATCGGGGGAATCGTTCAGGAGGACATCCCCGCCGCCGTTCACCTGCGTGTCGATGAAGCCCGGCATCAGCCAGCCGCCGCCGAGCGCCACTTCCCGCCAGCCGGAGGGCAGGGCGGACACGGCCACCCGGCCCGCGATGCGGCCGCCGTCGATCAGCAGCGCCTGCCCCTCGACCACCTCGTCGGGAAGGACCAGCGCCGCGCCGGTCAATGCTGTGCGGGTCATAACGTGCGCGTCACCTTCGCGAGATGAGGGGGATTGTCCGGATTGCGACCACGCGCGATCGCGATCGCGTTGGCAAGCCCGTAAAAGCTCTGGATCGCCGCAATCGCCCCGAGCGCGGGATGAGGCGCGGGGGGCGAGGGCAGGGGAATGGTGGCCGCCGCGATATCCTCCGCCGCGCCGGTGGCGATCACCGTCGCGCCGCGCGCCGCGAAATCGGCGAGCCGCTCGCCAAGGCCATGCGCGGAAACGTCGCCCGGCCCGAAGGCGAGCACGGGATCGCCCGCCTCCACCAGGGTCATCGGCCCGTGCGCCACCTCCGCCGCGCTGAACGCCTCGGCATAAAGGCCGGAGGTTTCCTTGAGCTTCAGCGCGGCTTCCCCGGCGATCGGCAGCGTCGGGCCGCGACCGAGCACCAGCAGGTCGTTCGCCTTCGCGAGGTGCGGCAGGGCGGCGCTCCAGTCCTGCGCGGCGGCCTGCCGCAGGAGCGGGCCGATATCGGCGAGCGCGGCGAGCAGGGCCTCGTCCCCGCTCCACTCGCCCGCCAGATGGGTGAGCGCGGTCAGCGTGGCGATGAAGCTCTTGGTGGCGGCGACGCTGGTTTCCTTGCCGGCGCGCACCGGGATGGCGATGTCGGCGAGCGCGGCGAGCGGCGATTCCGCGTCGTTCACCACGGCGACCACGAGCGCGCCCTGCCGCTGCGCATCCTCCGCCGCCGCGATCAGATCGGGGCTGCGGCCGGATTGCGAGATGGCGATCAGCGGCACGCCCCGGAAACGCGGCGAGGTGGCATGATAGAGCGAGCCGACCGAAGGCGCGTGGCTGAGCGTCGGGATGCCCGCATGGATTTCCAGCAGATGCTTGGCGAACGCCGCCGCCTGATCGGAACTGCCGCGCGCGAGCGTCGCGGCGAAGGGCGGCGCGAGATCGCGCAGCCTCCTGCCCGCTTCCCGCATCAGGGTGGCGTTGCCGGCGATCTGCGCTTCGCAAATGTCGGGCGCTTGCAGCGCCTCGATGAGCATCTGGCTTTTGGGGGTTTGCATGAGGATGAGGATACCAATACGGGCATATGATGCAATTGGTATTATAATGGTTGCATCAGGATCGGCGCGGCTGCATGTCGGCGCGACCTGATCGAATCCCGAAATGCGAAAGGCTGCGAATGCGTGTGCTTGGCTATATGAGCGGAACCTCGCTCGACGGAGTCGATGCCGCGATCGTGGAGACGGACGGCGAGCGGATCGACGGTTTCGGTGCCGCCGCGCTGATCGATTTCACCGCTGCCGAACGCGCGCCGCTGATCGCCGCGACCGAGGACGCGCTGCGCTGGGACGGGGAGGGGCCGCGCCCGGCCTCCTTCGCGGAAGCCGAGGCGGTGGTGCTCGACACGCATGTCCGCGCGGCGCGCGCGGTGCTGGACGGCGGCACGGCGGATCTGGTCGGCTTCCACGGCCAGACGGTGCTCCATCGCCCCGAACGGCGGCTGACCGTGCAGCTCGGCGACCCGCAGGCGCTGGCGACGGCGCTCGGCATCCCGGTGGTCGCGGACATGCGGCAGGCCGATCTCGCGGCGGGCGGGCAGGGTGCGCCTCTGGTGCCGATCTACCACCGCGCGCTCGCCGACCGGATCGGGCTGGAGCGGCCCGTGGCCTTCCTCAACATCGGCGGCGTGGCGAACCTCTCCTGGCTTGGGGAGGGCGAGGCGATGGCGGCGTTCGACACCGGCCCCGGCAACGGCATGATCGACCTGCTGCTCCAGTCGCGCGGCGCCGGGCGATATGACGCGGACGGGCGGCTGGGCGCGGCGGGCAATGTCGATCGCGATATCGTCGCGGCCTATCTGGACGCGCCCTTCTTTCGCCAGCCCGGCCCGAAATCGCTCGATCGCTATGATTTCCCGCTCGCGCTGGTCGACGGCCTGTCGCTGGAGGACGCCGCCGCCACGCTGACCGCCTTTGCGGTGGAGGCGTTGCGGCTCGCCGCCGAAACGCTGCCCGCGCGGCCGAAGGAGTGGATCGTCTGCGGCGGCGGGCGGCATAATCCCACATTGATGCGGCTGTTCGCCGAGCGTGTCGGGCCGTGGCGCTCCGCCGATGCCTGCGGCCTGCGCGGCGATTTCGTGGAGGCGGAGGCGATGGCCTTTCTCGCGGCGCGCGCGCATCGCGGCTTGCCGCTGACCTTTCCGGGCACTACCGGCGTGCCCCGCGCGATTTCCGGCGGCCGCATTTTCCACCCTTGAGGGCGGCGCGCCTGTGGATAACGGGCTTTACAAATATATGACCAACATGGTCTAATGGTATTAGAAACGTATTTTCAGGGTTGGACTCAATTTTTCCGTTTTTAGGGGAGATAATCTGATGAAGCTGGGGAATTTCCGCCAGGCGAGCGCCTGGGCCGTGCTTGCGGTCGCCCTCGCGCAGGTGCCTTCGCTGGCCGCCGCGCAAACCGCAGCCGCCGCCGATGCCGATGGCGCGGCGACGGAGCAGAAGGACATCGTCGTCACCGGCTCGCGCATCCCGCGCACCGATCTCACCGCGACCAGCCCGGTCGCCTCCACCTCGCAGCAGGATATCAAGCTGCAGGCCGCGCTGACGGTGGAGGATTTCTCCACCAAGATGCCGCAGCTCGCCGGCGGCGTGCGCCAGGCCTCGCAGGGCAGCGATTCCTTCGGCGCGCAGGTGCTCGATCTGCGCAACTTCGGCCAGAGCCGCTCGCTGGTGCTGATCGACGGCACGCGCGCCGTGCCGTTCAGCTTCCGCAACTCGGTGGACGTGAACGCGCTCCCCGCCTCGCTCATCAAGCGCGTGGACGTGCTGACCGGCGGCGCGGCCGCCGTCTATGGCGCGGATGCGGTGGCCGGCGTGGTCAACTTCATCCTGAACGACGATTTCAAGGGCGTACAGGCCACCGCCTCGACGCGTCTCGCCGAACATGGCGGCAACCAGTTCGGCGCGTCCGTGATGCTCGGCACGCCGCTTGGCGATCGCGGGCATGTGGTGGTCGCGATGGACTATACGCAGCGCGACATGACGCGCTCCGGCTCGCGCGACTGGGCGATCACGCCGACGTCCACCGTGCCGAGCATCGGCGGCGTCTTCACCGACGTGGCGAGCGGCCGGAAGTTCGGCTTCACCGACGGCGGGCAGTTCACCACCACGCCTTCGGCCACGTCGAACATCAGCGGCTCCTATCCGCTGATCGAGCCGCTGAAGCGCATCAACGCCGCCGCCCTGTTCAACTATGAGGTTACGCCCGCCGTCGAGCTTTACGGCCGCGTGCTCTACACCAACGCGCGCACCGAGGAATCCGGCACGCCGGGGCCGAACCCGCCGTCGATCAACCAGACGGTGGGGATCAGCGCGACCAACCCCTATCTGACCGATGCGATCCGCAACCAGCTCACCTTCGTGAACGGGGTGGCGCAGGTGAACGTGGTGCGCTCGCTCGCGGAGCTGGGCCTCATCACCTATCATACGGAGCGGAACACCTTCCAGGGCCAGCTCGGCCTGCGCGGGCCGATCACGGACAACATCAAGTGGAACGTCTACGCCCAATACGGCCGTTCCACCGAAAGCTCGCCGATCACCGGCGACGGCCTCGTCACCAACGCCAGCGGGCAGAACCTGTTCGCGCTCAACGCCAATAAAGTGAACATCTTCGGCCCGAACCAGCCGGCGCTGGCGAGCGCGCTGGGCACCACGATCAACGGCTTCAACCGCGATCGCGACCAGTTCGTCACCTCCGGCAACATCAGCGGCACGCTGGCGGACCTGTTCTCGCTCCCCGCCGGCCCGATCGGCTTCGCGCTGGGCGTGGAATATCGCCGCGAGACTGCTGAGATCACGCAGGACAGCGCGCTCCTGACCGGCAACACCTATCGCGAGGGCGTGCAGGCGGCCTACAGCGGCATGTTCGACGTGAAGGAGCTTTACGGCGAATTGTTCGTGCCGATGCTCCAGGACCTGCCGTTCGTGAAGAAGCTCGATGTGGGCGGCGCCTATCGCTATTCGGATTATAACCTGTTCGGCAGCCACGGCACCTGGAAGGTGGAGGCGAACTGGCAGGTGGACGACAATATCCGCCTGCGCGGCACCTACCAGCGCGTGCTGCGCGCGCCGAACTTCGGCGAGTTCGCCGCGACCACCTCTTCGCTGCCGTTCAACAGCCTCGTCACCGTGCCCCGGCTCACCCCGCGCTACGCGGGCGACCCCTGCGTGCTGGGCACCGGCGACGCGGCGCAGTGCAAGCGCTTCGGCGCGCCGGCGGCGGGATCGGCCAATTCGTTCGACCCCTCCTATCTCGAAGGCAATTATTATTACGGCGGCAACGCCGCGATCCAGCCGGAAGTGGGCAAGACGAAGACCGTCGGCATCGTGCTCACCCCGCGCTTCGCGCCGGGCCTGAACGTGACGGTGGACTGGTATGAGCTGAACCTGAAGGGCGCGGTGGGCGTGATCCAGCCGGTCGCCGCGATCACGAGCTGCTACATCACCAATCCCACCGCCGGCAATCCGCTCTGCGGGCTGGTGACGCGCGATCCGGCGAACGGGCATTTCCTCGACGCCTATGTGAACAACCAGAACCTCGGCCGGCTGATCCAGCGCGGGCTGGACATCTCGGCCAATTACACGCTGATCGCGCCGTGGGTGCCCGGTTCGGGCCTGCGCTTCTCCTATCAGGGGAACATCGTCACCAGCTACATCATCCAGGCGAACTCCACCGTCGCGCCGGTGCAGTGCAAGGGGACGTTCGGGGCGACCTGTTCCAGCGACGGCACGACGCTCGTCCAGCCGGCCTATCGCCACAATGCTTCAGTGGCGTGGATGTTCGAGGGCGGGCTGGTGCAGCTCAACTGGAACCGCATCGGCAAGGTGAAGAACAGCGCGCCCGGCGCCACCGACACGATCGGTGCGCAGGACACGTTCGACCTGTCGGCCTCCTATCCGCTCACGCACAGCCTGACGCTGACGGCCGGCGTCTACAACTTCACCGACAAGGACCCGCCCTTCGTGGCGAGCGGCGGCGTGTTCAACACCTTCCCGGACACGTATGACGTGCTGGGCCGCACCTACGGCCTGTCGATCACCGCGCGCTTCTGATCGCGCGCCATGCCGGCCCGGCGCGACATGGAGCGCCGGGCCGGTTTCGGGATGGATAACGGATGACGCTGCCCTTCACCCTTGCCGACTGGATCGTGATCGCCGGCTATATCGTCGTGCTGTTCGCGGGCGGCTGGCTGTTCATGCCGCGCCATACCGAATCCACCCGCGATTATTTCCTCGCGGGCGGCACGGTGCCGGCGTGGCTGGCGGCGGTGTCCGTGCTGTCGGCGACGCAATCGGCGGCGACCTTCCTCGGCGGGCCGGACTACGGCTATAGCGGCGATTATTCCTATCTCGGCACCAATATCGGCGGGCTGATCGGCGCGATCTTCGTCGCGCGCGTGCTGATCCCGCGCTTCTACCAGGCGCAGGCCACGACCGCCTATGAGCTGCTGACCAAGCGCTATTCGATCCGCGCGACGCGCTGGGCGGGCGGCATGTTCCTCGCCGGGCGCGTACTGGCGGGCGGCGCGCGCGTCTATCTCGCGGCGATAGCCATCGCGATGGTGATGACGGGGAGCATCACGCCGGGCAGCATCGCCGTCGCGGCGGCTGCGCTCGTATGCGCGAGCTTCCTGTTCACCTTCGTCGGCGGGCTTAAATCGGTCCTGTGGAACGATCTGGTGCAGTTCGCCATCTATCTGGGCGCGGCGATCGCGGTGCTGGTGTTCCTGCGCCTGTCGATCCCGGCCTCCACGGCGGAGATCGTCCATGGCGTGATGCACACGCCGGAGGGAGTGAACAAGCTGCGGCTGTTCGATTTCTCGCTCGACCTGTCGCGCCCCTTCTCGATGCTGGCGATCGTGACCGGCGTGGCTTTGCTCTACATCGGCAATGCCGGGCTGGATCAGGACACCACGCAGCGCCTGCTCGCCTGCCCGGATGCGAAGACGGGCGCGCGCGGCCTGTATCTGTCGGTCGCGGCGACGGTGCCGGTGGTGGCGATCTTCATCACGATCGGGCTGCTGCTCTATGTCTTCTACGACCGGCCGGACCTGATGGGCGGGACGACGGCGGCCGCGTCGAAGCATTTCGGCGGCGAGAAGATCAGCATCTTCATGCACTATATCCTGACGCAGGTGCCCCCCGGATTGCGCGGGCTGGTGACGATCGGCGTGACGGCGGCGGCGGTGGCGACCACCAATTCCGCGCTCAACGCCATGTCGTCGGTCGCGGTGCAGGATTTCTACCGGCCGTGGCGGGAGCGGCGCGGGGCGGCGTCCGAGACGCATTTCGTCCGCGCCGGGCGGATCGGCATGGCGCTGATCGGCTTCGCGATGTTCCTCACCGCGATCGTGTCATATTACTGGCAGCATAACACCAATATGGGGCTGCTCGAATTCGCGTTGCAGGTGATGGTCTTTTCCTATGCCGGTTTGCTGGGCGTCTATTTCACCGCGATCTTCACGCGGCGCGGGAGCACCGGATCGGTCATCGCGGCGCTGCTCGGCGGTTTCGTCGTGGTGCTGCTGCTCCAGCCGGGGATCGCGCGCGCGATCGGGCTGCCGCATGTGCTTGCATCGCTCGCCTTCCCCTATCAGCTTTGCATCGGCACGCTGGCGGCCTTCCTGATCTGCGCCGCCGTGCCCGGCCGCGATTCCCCCCAATCGAGGACTGCATGAATACCGAGATCATCGATCCCCGTTACGTAGACGTAGATAGCTGGCCCACCGAGATCGCCGTGGAGGCGATGCTGGAGGGGCAGATGGCCGCGGTGGCCGCGATCAAGGCGCAGGTGCGGGCGATCGCCGGGGCGGCGGAGGCCGCGGCCGCGCGGCTCGGCGACGGCGGGCGGC
>JASGGR010000097.1:0-12390 GCA_047602705.1 Sphingomonas bacterium
CAGCAGGCGGTGGCGCTCGACCGGGCCGGGCAGCCGCCAGCCGGCGGTGCGTTCCGCGGTGAAGCCGAAGAAGCGGCCGTAATATTCCGGATCGCCGATCAGCATGATCGCCCCGTCCAGCCCCGCGCGCGCGGCGGCTTCCAGCGAGGCGGTCATCAGCATCCGCCCGATCCCGTCGCGCTGCCGCCCCGGCTCCACGGCCACCGGGCCGAGCAGGGTGAGCGGCACGATGCCGCCCCCCATGTCGTCGTCGCGCGTGAAGGCGACCGGCCAATATTGGATCGTGCCCACCAGCTTCCCGTCCTCGATCGCGGCAAGGCTCAATTCGGGGATGGCGCGGGCGCCCTCGCGCAGGCGATAGGCGGTTCGGCCGTGGCGATCCGGGCCGAAAGCGCGGTCGAGCAACGCCTCGATCGCCGCATGATCCGCCTCTTCCAGCGCGACTAGTTCGATCACCCGCCTCATTCCCCGATGGACGCCAAGGGCCGGGGCGATTAGCGATGGGGCAGGCGAACGCAAGTGGAATGACGCTGTGAAGCTATATGATGCGGCCTGGGCGCCAAGCCCGCGGCGGGTGCGGATCTACCTTGCCGAAAAAGGGATCGAGATCGAGCGCCAGACGATCGACCTGCGCGCCAACGAGCAATTGGGCGCGGCCTTCCTCGCGATCAACCCGCGTGGGCTGGTGCCGGCGCTGCAGCTCGACGATGGTGAGGTGATCTGCGAATCGTCCGCCATCTGCCGTTATTTCGAGGCGCTGCACCCCGATCCTCCGATGTTCGGCGCGACGCCGATCGAGATCGCGCGGATCGAAAGCGCCACCCGCCGGATCGAGAACGAGGGCTATGCCGCCGCCGTCTACGTGCTGCGCAACGCCAATCCGGTGTTCGAGGATCGCGGGGTCGCGGGCCTGTGGCCGGTCATGGTGCAGATTCCCCAACTCGCCGCGCGGGGCATGATGATGTGGGACGTTTTCGTGGAGACGCTGGACAGGATGCTGGCGGACCGGCCGTGGATCACGGGGGAAAGCTACACCTTCGCGGATATCACCGCGCTGGCGACCGTGGATTTCGCGAAGGCGGCCAAGCTGGGCGTGCCCGAATCGATGCGGAATCTCCGCCGCTGGCACGAGGCGGCGAGCGCGCGGCCGAGCGCCTCGGCCTGACAGGGCGCCAGTCGAACGGCGACGCCTGATTCGCTTGCCCCGGCGCGGGCATGATCCTAACGGGCCGGCAATGGACGACAGCCTCGAACTCGAAGTGCGCGATCTGGAAGTGCAGGTGCTCACCGGCATCTATTCCGAGGAGACGCATCTGCCCCAGCCGCTGCGCATCTCGATCGGCGTGCAGCTCGAGGCGCCTCCGCATTTCGCGCCCGATACGCCGCTGAGCGCCTCGAAAAACTACCTCGATCTGAAACGCGCGGCGACGGAGGCGCTGCCGCCGGGCGTGCATTTCACGCTGATCGAGGGCGTGGCGGACCATATCGCCGACACGCTCTTCCTTCAGGATCGGCGCGTCCGCCGGGTGACGGTGCAGATCGTCAAGCTGGCGATCGCCGAAGCCGGCGAATCGATCGGCATCACATTGGTCCGCCACCGGCGGTAAGGGGGGCGAGGCCTGCCTGCCGGCCTCTGGTGCGCCCGCACGGCCCAAGCTGTTCGAGAACGAATCGATAATCCGTGCGCGCCTGCGTGGCGTCATCCGGCGAAAGCGATGCGATGCTGTCGTCCGGCAGGCCGCGCGGCAGGAAACAGGCGAGGCGATACCATAACAGGGTGTCGGGCTTGGGCGGCGCGGCGGAATCGTCGATGATTTCCGACAGCGCCACCGCCCAGCGCGCCTGCTCGCCGGGGCGGCGCAGGATCGACAGCGACACCGGGCGATGGTCGGCGGTGCGCAGGAAGATCTGCGTCTCCCCCTCGCCGGGCAACGAGCCAGCGACATGGAAGGCATTGCCTATCCCGGTCACCACCGGCGGCGCGTCCGCCGCCAGCACCTCGGCGGTGATCCGGCGCGCCAGCGCCTCGGTGGCGGGCGACCAGCCGAGCTGCGCGCCCGGCGTCACCAACTGCACCTGACCGCCCTGACCAGGAACCGGGCGCGCGAACAAAAGAACGCGTGATTTCTTATACTTGGGTTCCCGCCCGCGCGCGTCCGGCGCGGCATCGAGCAGGTATCCGATACGAGGCGGAATCGCCGCCGGCCCCCGGATCAGGGCATTGACGTCCGCCTCGACATAGAAGCGCAGCATCCCCGGCGGCAGGTCCGGCGCATTGGCCGGCTTGATCCTGGAGGTGGAGCGAATCGTCGCGTCGATCACCAGCGGGCTGGCGATCGTCAGGTCCGCGATATCGGCATAAGGGGGCGCCGGAATGCCCGCTTCGGGCAGCGGCGCGGGGGCCTGCGCGAACCCGGGAACGGCGGCGGAAAGGGCCAGTGCGGCGACAAGCGGCGATCGGGAAAGGAAAAGCGATTTCATATCGTTTGGAATAAGCGATTGGCCTCTTCCGATACAGAAATAATTCTGCCATGCGGCGCTTGTACGTTTGTTGCGCCTGACAAAGGGTTTGCACGTCGAGATACGTCGCGATAGGACTTGCGTCGTACCGTGGCATGTTCCAGCCTACGGACGTACTGGGTCGCCGGTTCGGTGCGCTGGATCGGGGGTCCGGCCCTAGTGGCCCTAGGGATGAGGGAGTTTCACTGCTGAATGGCCTACGCTGACCAGAAGATGAGCGGGAGCAAGGTCGTCGCGATCATTATCGTCGCGGCGATTCACCTTGCGCTCGGCTACGCCTTCGTCACCGGCCTCGCGTACCAATACGTGAAAAAGGTGTCGGAGAAGTTAAATACGTTCGACGTCGAGGAGCCGCCGCCCCCGCCGCCGGATGAGCCGCCGCCCCCGCCGCCGGATATGCCGGTGACGCCGCCGCCCGTGGTGACGCCGCCGCCGATCGTGCAGGCGCCGACGCAGGCGCCGCCCGTGATCACCACGCCGGTGCCGCCACCGCCGCGTCCGGTCGAGGTGCCTCCGCCTCCTCCGCCTCCGCCCGCGCCTCCGCGCGTGTCGCAGGCTGCGGTCGCGAAAGGTAATCCGGGGCAGTATTTCAACTCGGACAATTATCCGCCGTCGGCATTGCGCGCTGGTGAGCAGGGGCGCGTCGTCGCGTCGCTCACGATCGGCACCGATGGTCGCGTGTCCGATTGCGAGGTGACGACGTCGAGCGGCAGCGCCGCGCTTGACCAGGCGACGTGCCGGATCGCGAAGAGCCGCGTCCGCTACACGCCTGCCAAGGACGAGAACGGCCAGCCGATCGCGTCTCGGGCATCGTTGCCGGTGAAATGGGTCATTCCGGAATGACCCATTTCCCCACCACCTTCTGACGCCATTCGTTTTTCAAGGGACTAGCACTTTATGATCACCACCATTCTCGCCGCCGCCGCGGCGCCGGCCGCCAAGGGCGACAACCCGTACGGCCTGATCCCCGCGCTTCGTGAGGGCGGCCTGATCTCGCAGACCGTGTTCAGCATCCTCGTGCTGATGTCGATCGTGTCGTTCTACATCCTCTTCTCGAAGCTGTTCGAGCAGCAGAAGATCATCGGCCAGGCCAAGCGCATGCGCCAGCAGGGCTTCTGGAACTCGACCTCGCTGCGCGAGGGCTCGGCGAAGCTGGAGAAGAACTCGGCCTACAAGCAGATCGTCGACGACGGCCTCGCCGCGCAGGACCAGCACGTCAAGCTGACCGATCCGGTCGAGGCGCATGACTGGGTGCACGGCTCGCTGGCGCGTTCGGAAGCCTCGATCAACTCGAAGCTCGGCAGCGGCCTGGCCTTCCTCGCGACCGTCGGCGCGACGGCGCCGTTCATCGGCCTGTTCGGCACGGTTATCGGCATCTACCGCGCGCTCATCAAGATCGGCGCCGCCGGTCAGGCGTCGATCGACGCGGTCGCCGGTCCGGTCGGCGAGGCGCTGATCATGACCGCGCTCGGCCTCGTCGTCGCGGTTCCGGCGGTGCTCGCCTACAACTGGCTCCAGCGCCGCAACAAGTCGATCGCGGAAGACCTGTCGGCCTTCTCGAACGACGTGCTCGGCTACATCGCCTCGAACGGCGCGGTCCGCCCCGCCGTCACCAGCGCCGCCAAGCCCGCTCCGGCGAAGCCTGCCGCTCCGGCCGCTGGCCAGACCCGCGCGTAAGATGAATAGGGAGGCGGGGCGTTCCGTCGGTTCGCCCCGCCGACCAGCCGGCGGGCCTCAAGCCCTCTGGTGGAATGAGTAGGAAAGCCTGACACATGGCGATGAGCGTTGGTGGAGACTCCACCGAAACTCCGATGTCGGACATCAACACGACCCCGCTTGTGGACGTCATGCTGGTGCTCCTCATCATCTTCCTGATCGCGGTTCCGGTCGTGATCCAGACGGTGAAGCTGAAGCTTCCCAATGTCCGTTTCGATCCGACCACGACGAAGCCCGAGAACGTCTCGCTCTCGATCATGGGTGCGCCGGACGGTAGCTGCAAGGTGTACTGGGGCCTCACCCCCGTGACCCACCAGGAGCTGCTGGATCGCGCGGTTGCCAAGCTCAAGGCCGAGATCGCGCGCCAGGGCGGCGTCAATGCGCCGGGCCTGGAACTGCCGGAAGCGCATATCCGTGCCGACGTGAACACGCCGTGGCATTGCGTGGGCGGGGCGATCTTCAACATGCAGATGGCCGGCTTCGCCAAGGTTGGCTTCATTTCGGAGCCGCCGCCGGGCGAAAACCCCGAGCGGCTGTAAGCGGTCAGGAGTAACACGACATGGCAATGAGCGGTGGCCGCGACGACGGCGAGCCGATGATGGAAATGAACACGACGCCGTTGATCGACGTCATGCTCGTTCTCCTCATCATGTTCATCATCACCATCCCGATCCAGACCCACGCGGTGAAGGTTGATCTTCCGCAGACCAACCAGCCGAACACCCCGCCGCCGGTCGAGCCGGACAAGAATATCGTCGCGATCGACGTCAACGGCACGGTGACGTGGAACGGCAACCCGGTCGACATGGTCACGCTGCGTCAGTATCTCGACGTCGCGGCGGGCATGACGCCGGAGCCGGAACTGCACTTCCAGCCGGACCGGCAGGCCCGTTACGACACGGTCGATCGGACGCTGGCGGTGATCAAGCGGTCGAAGGTGACGAAGCTCGGCTTCATCGGGAACGAGCAATATTATCGCGACTTCTGATCGGCTCCGGCCGCGGATACAGCGATAATGATCGAAGGGCGGCCCATCGGGTCGCCCTTTTTGTTTGCGCTGAGGGCGGGGAAGGTGTCGCGGGTTGAAATGACGGGTTCTCTGTCCGCCGATCTTGCAGTGTCAGGCGCGGCAAGGCGGCGCGACACATCGGAGGGATGACATTGAGCGCATTGATGCTCCGTCGCGCGACAAGAGATGACGCTGCTGCGCTCGGCGCTCTCCATGTCGCGTGCTGGCATGAAACATATGCGGGCATCGTTCCCGCGAAGGTGTTGGCGGACATGTCGGTGGATGTCCGTACCGCTATGTGGAGCAGCATTCTCAGCGATCCCGACACTATCACCGGCACGGTCGTCCATATCGCGGAGGACGAGGGGCGCATGATCGGCTTCGGTTCCTGCGGCCCGCAGCGGGACGAGGCGCTTGCCGATGCCGGATTTACCGGGGAGATCGGCGCAATCTATGTCTTGCGCTCGCATCAGGGCCTCGGCGTGGGGCGCTCGCTCATGGCCGCGATGCGCGATCGTTGATCGCTTTCGGGCATACGGCGGCGTGCCTGTGGGTGCTGCGCGAGAATGATTCCGCGCGCGCATTCTACGATGCGCTGGGTGGCCTGATCGTGGGGGAAAAGGCCGAGGAGCAAGCCGGTGGAACCTTGACCGAAATCGCCTATGGCTGGCGTGACATATCCGGCCTGATCGGCCGCCAGCGGCAAGAAGGATAGTTCGAAACGCCGCCGGCATCGTGGAGAGGAACGAACTTGCCGCCGCCGATTCCCGTGCGACTGTCGCCTCACGATGCCGGTTGGGCTGGGCGTGCAAAGGTCGAAGGAGAGCGGCTCCGGCGACATGTGTCCTCGATTCTCCGGGTCCACCATATCGGCTCGACATCGATCCCGGGCATCGCCGCCAAGCCCGTGCTCGATCTCATGCCCGTGATTTCCTCACTGGATGCGCTGGACGCGGAGCGGTCCGCGGTCGAGGCCCTCGGCTATGTCTGGCATGGCGCCAATGGCATCACCGGACGACGCTATTGCACGTCGGACGATCCGGTGACGAGCCGACGGATCATCCAGCTCCATTGTTTCGCGGAAGGCGATCCTGCGATCCGCCGTCACCTTGCCTTCCGCGATTTCCTGCGCGGATCGCCGAAGCACGCGAAGGAATATGAGCGGGAGAAGTGCCGATGCGCGGCGCTCCATCCCGAGGACAGTCATGCTTACTCCGATTGCAAGGCTGCGTGGATCAGGCACATCGAAGCCGAGTCGCTACGCTCGCTGTAAGTTCGTTGCGCCGTTCCGTTCAGGGTCGGACGGGCGGAGCCGTTGCAAGCCATCGCCCGCTCCCTTCACAACCGTGGCAACGTCACCCCGCGCTGGCCCATATATTTTCCCGCGCGATCGGCATAGCTCGTCTCGCACGGCTCGTTGCCCTGCAGGAACAGGAACTGGCATGCGCCTTCATTGGCGTAGATTTTCGCGGGCAGCGGCGTGGTGTTCGAGAATTCCAGCGTCACATGGCCTTCCCAGCCCGGTTCCAGCGGGGTGACGTTCACGATGATCCCGCAACGCGCATAAGTGGATTTGCCGAGGCAGATCACCAGCACGTCGCGCGGCACGCGGAAGAATTCCACCGTCCGCGCCAGCGCGAAGCTGTTGGGCGGGATGATGCACACGTCCGTCTTGCGATCGACGAAGCTGTTGGCGGCGAAATCCTTCGGGTCCACCACGGCATTGTCGACGTTCGTGAAAATCTTGAACTCGTCCGCCACCCGCGCGTCATAGCCGTAGGAGGAAAGGCCGTAGCTGATGCAGCCATCGCGGCGCTGGGCCTCGACGAATGGCTCGATCATGCCGTCGGCGATCGCGCGCTCGCGAATCCAGCGGTCGGACAGGATGGACATGGATGCTCCCTTGTTGCGCGGGAACCTTTCGCCGTGCGCCGCGCCGGTGGCAAGAGGGAAGGGTCGCTTGACGCCGCGCGGCGGGATGCGCAACGCTGTCCCACGACAGATCGCCAAGGGGAGGAACGCATATGGGCTTCAGGCTGGACGGGCGCGTTGCGCTGATCACGGGCGCATCGTCGGGCTTCGGCGCGCATTTCGCGCGGCTCTATGCGAAGGCGGGCGCCAAAGTGGTGCTGGGCGCGCGCCGCGTCGAGCGGATCGAGGCGTTGGCGGCGGAGATCGGCGCGGATGCGCTCGCCGTGCCGCTCGACGTGGGCGACGAAGCCTCCACGATCGCCGCTTATGACGCGGCGGAGGCGCGCTTCGGCACGGTCGATACGATCGTCGCCAATGCCGGGATGAGCCATTCCGGCCGCGCGACCGACGTGTCGGTGGATGGGCTGCGGCAGTTGCTCGACGCCAATTTCCTCGGCGCCTATCTCACCGTGCGCGAGGGCGCGAAGCGGCTGATCGCCGCCGGATCGCGGGAGAGCGGCAAGGGGCGGGCGATCATCATCGGCTCGATCACCGCGCATCTGACCGGGCAGGGCGATAGCGCCTATGCCGCGTCAAAGGCGGGCGTGGCGCATCTCGGCCGCAATCTGGCGCGCGAATGGGTGCGGCAGGGGATCAACGTCAACGTGATCCAGCCCGGCTATGTGCAGACGGAGATCGCTGGTGACTGGTTCCAGACCACCGGCGGCGCGCAGCACATCGCCTCGTTCCACCGCAAGCGCCTGATGGACATCACCGCGCTGGACCCGCTGATGCTCTATTTCGCCTCCGATGCGTCCGCGCAGGTGACGGGCGGGGTGATCGACGTGGACGATGGGCAGTCGCTGTAGGCGGAACGGCAGCGCGGCGGCGCCATGCGATCCCGGTTGAATCGGGCTTGTCCGCCGCACGGGCGCGGGATAGTTTGCGCTTCAGGCTTGGCCCGCGCCTCCTCCCTCCAATCGGGGAAGTATCGCACATACGGGGCGATGGAGATCATCGAACCATCTGTTCGGGCGTCCGCATAAGGAGGGGTTGCGCTTTCCGCCCGGAATGGAGGGTTCCGTGATGCGATTGTCCAAGCCTGTCTATCAATTGAAGCGCCGGGCCAGATTATTGGCTCGCAACGAGAAAATTCCGTTGCATGAAGCGCAGGATCGTCTGGCGCGCGAGGAGGGCTTTGCGGCGTGGAGCCTGCTCTCCGCGCGCATGAAGGCGGACCCGGGGATGTCCGCGCTGCTGCCTCGGCTCGCGGATGGAGATCTGCTCCTGCTCGGCGCCCGGCCGGGGCAGGGCAAGACCCGGCTGGGCCTGCAGCTTCTGCTCGACGCCGCGCGCGAGGGCAGGCGAGCGGTTTTCTACACGCTGGAATATACCGAGGGGACGGCGAGGGAATTGCTCCGCGAACTGGCGGACGAGGCGCTTGCAAGCGTGCCGGAGATCGTGACGTCCGGTGAGATCGGGGCGGATTTCATCATCCGGCATCTGTCCGGCGCGGCGCGGGGAAGCATCGCCGTGGTGGATTATCTGCAAATCCTCGATCAGCAGCGCAGCAAGCCGCCCTTGTCGGAGCAGATGCGCATCCTGGCCGGGTTCGCGCGGGATAGCGGCGTCGTCATCGCCTTCATTTCGCAGATCGACCGCTCCTTCGATCCGAAACGCGATCCCGTGCCGGATATGGGTGACCTCCGCCTGCCCAATCCGGTTCCGGCGGGCATCTTCTCCAAAGCCTGTTTCCTCCATGCCGGTGAAGCCCGGTTCCACGTCCTGCTTGCATGAGATGAAGCGGCCGCCCGGGGCTTCGCGCTTCGGGCGGCCGGTTCAGCTCTCCTTGGCCTGCAGCCCCTCCAGCCGCTCGCGCAGCGCTTCCGGCAATGCCTCGCGCGGCTCGGTCATCACGATCACGGTGTCGCAGGTGGCGATGGGGCGGCCGTTCTGGAACATCGCGGCCAGCATGTCCCAGCTTCGGTTGCCGATCCGGCCGATGCCGATCGCGATCTCCACCGGATCGGGGAAGCTGCCTTCCGCGAGATAGTTGATCTCGTTGCGCGCCACGACGGCGCGGAAGCCCTCCACCTTTCGCCACAGGCCGAGCGCACGGTTCATCCGCACGCGCGAGGTTTCGAACAAGGCGGCGAAGGCGACGTTGTTGAGATGCCCGTTGGTGTCCAGATCCTGATAGCGCGTCTGGATCGTCTCGCGGACGGGATAGGCGTCTGGCGAGAGGCGCCATAGGGCGGGGCGGGGCATCGGCATGGTCCTGTGTGGGGAGGGGCCGACGCGGGAGTTGATCCCGCGTCGTCGGACGCGGCCCTTATGGGCCGCGCCGGCCGGCCTTGGCGGTCTCGCGGATAGCATCGCTATCCGCGTGCCGCCTGCGGCTCACCGCGGCGCCATGCGGATCGCGCCGTCGAGGCGGACGTCCTCGCCGTTGAAATAGCCGTTCTCGATCATCAGCGTCGCCAGCGCGGCATATTCCGCCGGATCGCCGAGGCGCTTCGGGAAGGGCACGGAGGCGGCCAGCGCGTCCTTCACGTTCTGCGGCGCGGCGGCCAGCAGCGGCGTGTTGAAGATGCCCGGCAGGATCGTGTTGACCCTTATGCCCTCGCCCATCAGGTCGCGCGCGATCGGCAGCGTCATGCCGACCACGCCGCCCTTCGACGCCGAATAGGCCGCCTGACCCATCTGCCCGTCCTCAGCCGCGACGGAAGCGGTGTTGACGATCGCGCCGCGCTCGCCATCCTCCAGCGGATCGAGCGTCATCATGCCGGCCGCCGACTTGGCGATGCAGCGGAAGGTGCCGACGAGGTTGATCTGGATGATCCAGTTGAACGCATCGAGCGGGAAGTGCTTGATCGAGCCGTCTTCCTTGCTGCGGCTCGCGGTCTTGATCGCATTGCCGGTGCCGGCGCAATTGACGAGGATGCGCTCCTGCCCGTTGGCCGCGCGCGCCTTGGCGAAGCCTTCGTCGACCGAAGCATCGTCGGTGACGTTGACCTTGCAGAACACGCCGCCCAGCTCGCTGGCGATCGCCTCGCCCTTCTCCTCCTGCAGGTCGAAGATCGCGACCTTCACGCCCTTCGAGGCGAGCAGCCGCGCGGTCGCCGCGCCGAGGCCGGAGGCGCCGCCGGTGATGACGGCGGAAATAGTGTTGTCGAGCTTCATCTTGGTCCTCTCTTTCCCTTGAGACGGCGGCTCAGGCCGCCTTCCAGTCGCAATTCTCGATGATCGTCACGTTGGCGACGCCGCCGCCCTCGCACATCGTCTGCAGGCCGTAGCGCCCGCCGCGACGGCGCAGCTCGTGCACCAGGGTCGCCATCAGCTTGGTGCCGGACGCGCCGAGCGGGTGGCCGAGCGCGATCGCGCCGCCGTTGACGTTCAGGCGGTCCGCCTTCGCGCCGGTATGCTGGAGCCACGCCATCGGCACGGAAGCGAACGCCTCGTTCACCTCATAGAGGTCGATGTCGTCGATCGTGAGGCCGGCCTTCTTCAGCGCCTTGTCGGTCGCGAACAGCGGCTCCTCCAGCATCACCACCGGGTCGCCGGCCGTGACGGTGAGGCCGACGATCTTCGCCAGCGGCTTGAGATTATATTTCTTCAGCGCGTCGGCGCTGACGATCAGCACCGCGCTCGCCCCGTCGCAGATCTGGCTGGAGGAGGCGGCGGTCAGCACGCCTTCCTCGGACAGCTTCTTCACGCTCGCCATGCCCTCGGGGGAGGCGTCGTAGCGGATGCCCTCGTCGCTGTTGTGCTGCTCCTTGCCCTCGGGCGTCTCGATCTCGACCGGGACGATCTCATCCTTGAACCTGCCCGCCTGCGTCGCGGCGACCGCCTTGCGGTGCGAGCCGAGCGAGAATTCGTCCAGCGCCTCGCGCGTGAAGCCGTATTTCTTCGCGATCATCTCCGCGCCGGCGAACTGGTTGAAGACGATGCCGGGATATTTCTCCTCCAGCCCCGGCGACTTGTTCTTGCCGAGGCCGGCGTCGTAGAACAATTTGAAGGTGGAGCCCATCGGCACGCGCGTCATGCTCTCCACGCCGGCCGCGATCACCACGTCCTGCGTGCCGGACATCACCGCCTGCGCCGCGAACTGCATCGCCTGCTGGGAGGAGCCGCACTGGCGATCGATCGTCACGGCCGGCACGCTCTTCGGCAGCTTCGAGGCGAGCACGGCGTTGCGGCCGACCTGCCCGGCCTGCTCGCCGCCCTGGCTGACGCAGCCCATGATGACGTCGTCCACCGCCTCGCCGGGAATCCCCGAACGCTCGACCACCGCATCCAGCACCTTCGCCGCGAGGTCCACCGGGTGCCATCCGGCGAGCCTGCCGCCGCGCCGGCCCCCGGCCGTGCGCACCGCTTCGACGATATAGGCCTCAGGCATCTTCCGACTCTCCATAACAGATGTTATCCCGAAACCGCATTTGGCGCGGATTGACGCGAACGGCAAGAGGTGGAGAGGCGAATGAATGTCAGCGAGGCGGTGGATGCGCGGCGATCGGTGCGCGGGTTTCTCGACCGTCCGGTCGCGCCGGAACTGCTGCGGGAGCTGGCGCTGAAGGCGGCGCGCGCGGCGACGGGAGGGAATCTCCAGCCATGGCACGTCGATATCGTCCATGGCGCGTCGATGGCGCGGCTGAAGGAGATCATGCGCGGCAAGATCGAGCGGCGCGAAAGCGAGACGCCGGGCTACGACATCTATCCGCGCGAGATGCCGGAAGCGATGGAGAAGCGCCGTTTCCAGATCGGGGAATTGCTCTACGGCAATCTCGGAATCCCGCGCGAGGATCGCAAGGCGCGCGCGATCTGGTTCTCGCGCAACTTCCAGTTCTTCGGCGCGCCGGCGGGCTATTTCGTCACGGTCGATCGCCGCATGGGGCCGCCGCAATGGGCGGACCTCGGCATGTATCTCCAGAACCTGATGCTGCTGGCGGTGGAGGCGGGACTGGCGACCTGCCCGCAGGAATGCTGGGCGGTCTATCCGCGGACGGTGGAGGGCTTCCTCGGCACGCCGCCCGAGCGGATGCTGTTCTGCGGCGTGGCGATCGGCTTCGAGGACAAGGAGGAGCCGGCCAACCGCACCCTCGCGCCGCGCGCGCCGGAAGCGGAATGGCTGACGGAGTTTTCCTGAACCGCTCCCCCTTCCTGTCGCGGAAGGGGGAGCGAGCGTTCAGCCGTTCGCCGGAGCGCCCTGCGCGCCGCCGCGCCCGCGTCCGCCG
>JASGGR010000098.1:0-12385 GCA_047602705.1 Sphingomonas bacterium
TGGATCGTCGAGCGCACCGGCATCCGCTTCCGCTATATCGCCGGGCCGGATGAGACGACGGGCACATTGGCCACGGCGGCCGCGCGCCAGGCGCTTTCCGCCGCCGGTATCGAGGCGCGGGATATCGACCTGATCGTGCTGGCCACCGCCACGCCCGACCAGACTTTCCCCTCCACCGCCACCAAGGTGCAGGCGGCGCTGGGCATCGACGATTGCACCGCCTTCGACGTGGCGGCGGTCTGTTCCGGCTTCCTCTATGCCGTGCAGGTGGCGGATTCGATGATCCGCGCGGGCGCGCATCGCAAGGCGCTGGTGATCGGTGCGGAAACGTTCAGCCGCATCCTCGACTGGGAGGATCGCACCACCTGCGTGCTGTTCGGCGACGGCGCCGGCGCGATCGTGCTGGAGGCGCAGGACAGCGCGGAACATGGCGGGCGCGGCATCCTCGCCACGCGGCTCCATGCCGACGGGCGGCATAACGAGCTGCTCTATGTCGACGGCGGCCCCTCCACCACCGGCACGGTCGGCAAGGTGCGGATGAAGGGGCGCGAGGTGTTCCGCCACGCGGTCGTCAACCTCGCCACCGTGATGGGCGAATCGCTGGCGGCGGCGGAGCTGACGGCGGACGACGTGGACTGGGTCGTGCCGCATCAGGCCAATGCCCGCATCCTCGACGCCACCGCCCGCAAGCTCGGCCTGCCGGCGGAGAAAGTGGTGATGACGGTCGATCGCCACGCCAACACCTCGGCGGCGTCGGTGCCGCTCGCGCTCGACACCGCCGTGCGCGACGGGCGTATCGTTCCGGGGCAGATCGTGGTGCTGGAGGCGATGGGCGGCGGCTTCACCTGGGGCGCGTCGGTCGTCCGTTTCTGAGACGAAACGATTGCCGGGAATAAAATCCTTTCTGGCGCACGCGTTGGATGGTAATCTCCGTTCCTCTCGGGGGGAGGAGTAGGCCGGATATGAGCGAAGCGGGAACTCTTACGCGCGCGGATCTGTCGGAAGCGCTCCATCGTCAGGTCGGGCTGTCGCGCGCGGATTCGGCGCAACTGGTGGAGCAGGTGCTCGATCTGCTGTGCGACGCGCTGGCGCGGGGCGAGAACGTCAAGATTTCCGGCTTCGGCACCTTCGTGCTGCGCGACAAGGGCCAGCGGATCGGCCGTAACCCCAAGACGGGGGTGGAGGTGCCGATCGCGCCGCGCCGCGTGCTCACCTTCCGCGCCAGCCAGATGATGCGCGACCGCATCGTCGCCGCGGGGTAAGACTTGGCCGCCCCGGACGCCAAGGCTGCCGGCGCGTTACGCACGATCGGTGAAGTCGCGGCCGCCACCGGGCTGCCGCAGCATGTGCTGCGTTATTGGGAAACCCGCTTCCCCCAGCTCCGCCCGCTGACCCGCGCCGGCAACCGCCGTTATTACCGGCCCGAGGACGTGGCGCTGGTGGAGCGCATCGACGCATTGCTCAACCGCGAAGGCTATACGGTGAAGGGCGTGCAGAAATTGCTCGCGGGCGAGGGGAGGGGCGATGCTCCTGTCGCCCCCGTAGCGCGCGATGTCTCCTCGCTGCGCACGGTGCGGGCGATGCTGCAACAGGCGCTGGAAGCGGATCTGTGAGGCTGGCGAGGCTGCTCGCCGCCCTGCTTGCATCGATGAGCGCTCCCGCGCTTGCCGTCACCGCGGAACAGGCGCGCGATCTTCCCGAACCGGAATTGGCCAGGCTCGTGCTGGGCGAGGTGGGCAGGATGTTCGTCGAGGTCCGGCGGCCCGATTGGCAGGATGGCGCTTTCCTGCTCGCAATCCGTCCGGAGGAAGGGAAAGCGCCGCCGCTCAAATGGCTGACTTTCTATACGCGCCCGGCGCACTTCTCCTTCACCGGCGATGCGCGCGGCGAGGGAATATGTGCCGCGCGACGGATGGATGTTTATTTCTCCGGGGATGGCGAAGTGACGTCCTTTCAGCCGTCCGATATATTCGGTTTTGCCGGAGCGCCCGGTTCGGCCAAGGCTCACCCGGGGGAACCGGAGCAGAACTGCGCGTCCATTTCGGCGCAACATTTCTTCCCGGCGCCGCCTGCGGATATCGAAAGAGTGCTCGGTGCGATGGATCAGGTCCGCAGGGCGGCGGTGCGGGGCGGCGCGCCGTGGTTGCGGGCGTCCTGCTGGATGAAGGGCGATTGCATGGCTTCCGCTGGCCGAATGGATTTCAGCCAGATCAGGGGAATCGCTCCTTGCAATGATAATGGAAGGAAGATTGCGGCTGCCGGGCAATGCTGGGCGATCGACCTTGGCGGCGCGCCCTGCTTTACGGCAAGATCGCTCGAGATCGTGATCGCTGACGATCGCAAACCCATCCGCTCCGCCGAGTTCCGCGACGACCGCGCCATCTGCTGACCTGAAGAAGCGATCACCGCCGCCCCAGCCCCCGCGCCAGCATCGCCGCCACCTGATCCGCGATCTCCGCCACCGGCGCATCCTCCGCCCATACGCCGAAGCGCAGGCCGAGGAACACGTTCATTCCCATGATCGCCCAGGCGTGGACCTCGCCCACGTCCCCGATCACCTCGCCGCGCGCGGCGGCGGCCTGCAGGCGTTCGCGAATCCGGTCCGCCGTGGAGGAATAATGAAGGCGGAAGCTTTCGGGATCGACGAACTCCGCCTCGTCGATGATACGGTAGATCTCCTTGTGGCCGCGCACGAAGTGGAGGAAATGCTCAAGCCCGGCGCGCTCCGCCGCGATCTGGTCCGGCGCGGCTCGGATCGCGGGGCCGACATGGTCGCGCACCTGATCGGACATGTCGCGCACCAAAGCGCGGAACACCGCGTCCTTCGAATCGAACCATGTATAGAAGCTGCCGAGCGCCACGCCCGCGCGCCGCGTGATCCCGCTGATCGAGGCGGCGTGGAAGCCGTGTTCGCCGAATTCCGCCGCCGCCGCGTCGAGGATCGCGCGCTGCGTGCGCTGCCCGCGCGCGGTGCGGGGGCGTTTGCCGGCGCTTTCGGCGGATGCCGGAGCCGCTTCCGGCGCGAGGGCCTGTCCGCTCGTTTCTTCGCCCCCGTTCATCCCGTCCCCACATCGAAGTTGAATACTGGTTCAACTTTCATTATTGCGCATCCGTCCGGCGCACAAGCTCGCGAGCCACGCGGCGCGCCGATTAGGGGAGGTTCTACCTTGATTACGTCCATCCGTTCCCACGCCATCCTTCGCAGCGGAGTCGCCGCCCTCGCGCTCGTGGCGGCAGCGCCCGCGTTCGCGCAGCAGGAGGCGCCGGCGCAGCAGCAGGATAGCACGCTGGCCGACAATGGCGACATCATGGTCGTCGCCCGCAAGCGCGCCGAGCGGTTGCTCGACGTGCCGATCGCCGTCACCGCGCTCACCGACGACCAGCTCGCCAAGCAAGGCGCGGTGGACCTGTCGGGCGTGCAGGGCACGATCCCCAACGTCAATCTGGTGCAGGGCCGCGGCTCCACTTCCAATGCGAACATCTTCATCCGCGGCGTCGGCCAGCCCGATGCGCTGCAGACGTTCGATCCGGCGGTCGGCGTCTATGTCGACGGCGTCTATATGAGCCGCATCCAGGGCGCGCTGTTCAACCTGTTCGACGTGGATCATGTGGAGGTGCTGCGCGGGCCGCAGGGCACGCTCTACGGCAAGAACACGATCGGCGGCGCGGTGAGCATCATCAGCCGCAAGCCGGACACCAATGAAATCCGCGCCATGGGCTCGTTCACCTACGGCAGCTACAATCAGGTGCTGGCGAACGGATACGTCTCCGTGCCGCTGGTGCAGGACAAGCTCGCGCTGAGCCTCGCGGGCGTCTACGACAAGCGCGACGGCACCGTCACCGATCCGCTGACCGACCGCAAATACAACGATCGCAACACGCAGGCCGGCCGCGCCATCCTGCGCGCCACGCCGAGCGACCGGGTCGAGCTGATCCTCGAGGGCGATTACGCGCATCAGGATACCGCGCCGACGCTGGGCTATGCCACGGCGCCGCTCATCAACGTGGTGTATAATTCCACCTTCACCGGCGTCGCTGGCGTGCCGGTGGTTTCGCCGGCCTATCCCTATGGCCCGTATGACTACAAGGCATCGACCAGCCTGAAGCCCGGCCAGGGGCAGAAGATGGAGCATTGGGGCACGTCGTTCACGGCGAACATCGATCTGAACGATACGCTCTCGCTCACCTCGATCACCGCCTATCGCAAGCTCAGCCCCGATTATTACATCGATTTCGACGCAACCCAGCTGCAGGTCGCGGACGCCTTCGTTGGCGTGCGCCAGCATCAGTTCAGCCAGGAGCTGCAGCTCAAGTACAACAGCGACAAGCTGAAGGGCGTGTTCGGCCTCTATTATCTCGATGAGAGCGTGCGCTCGCATCAGGAATCGTATGACGACAACTACCTCCAGATGCAGATCGCCGGGGTGAATTATCCGCTGACCTTCCAGCGCTACATCGACGACCGGCAGAACACCAAGAGCTACGCCGCGTTCGGCCAGCTCACCTACGACTTCACCGAGAAGCTCTCGCTGACGGCGGGCCTGCGCTACACCAAGGAGCGGAAGCGCTATTTCCGCACCACCACCGCCTATCTGGCCGGTGCGCAATTCGGCGCGACCTATGAATTCCCGAACAGCCTGCCCGCGCCTTACAACGATATCGACCATGTCGATTTCGACGCATGGACGCCGATGGCGACCCTGTCGTTCAAGCCGACGCAGGAGACCCTGATCTACGCCACCGCCTCGCGCGGGTTCAAATCGGGCGGGTTCAACGGCCGCGCGAACAGCGACGCGGACGTGACGCAGAATATCGGCGGCAAGCTCGTCTACGTCCCCTATTTCAAGCCGGAGACGGTGTGGACCTATGAGGCCGGCGCGAAGGGCAGCTTCCTCAACGGCCGCGTCTCGCTGTCGGGCGATGTCTTCTATTCCGACTATCGCGATTTCCAGGCGCGTGTCGGCGGCGGCGCCACGGGCATCACCGGCGGATCATTCCCGGTGGTGAACGCGGGCAAGCTGCGCATGTGGGGCGTCGAGGCGGAGATTGCGGTGAAACCGACCCGCGAATGGTCGATCCGCAGCAGCTTCGGCTATCTCAATTCGAAATATCTGGAATTCAACGATGGCCGCCGCCTGCCGCCGCTGGGCACGGATTCCTTCTCCTGCAATCCGACCGGCCAGCAGATCACCTGCAAGCCGGCCTTCGCGCCGCCGATCAACTTCTCGGTTGCGACCGATTACGCCATCCCGCTCGGCAATGCCGGCTCGCTCACCTTCGGCGGGGACGCGCGGTTCGTGGACAAGCAGTGGCTGTCGGTGGACAACCGGCCGGGGCTGATGGAGCCGGGCTATTGGCTGGTCAACGCCTTCGTCCAATATGACGCGCCGGGCGGCAAATGGTATCTGCGCGGGCAGGTGAAGAACCTGACCAAGTCGATCTACCTCACCGATGCGCAGGAATTCTCCAGCGTCGGCAATATCCAGACCGCTTATTACGGCGATCCGCGCACATGGAGCGGCACGGTGGGCTTCCGCTTCTGAGGACGTGAGGGAAATGCGGTTCCGCCGCATTTCCCCTGCTGTTAAAGGGGGAGAAGGGGTCGGCAACGTCCGGCCCCTTTTTCGTCGGGAGGGCGCCGAATGATCGATCGCGAAAAGCCGGGCTATCCGAAGCTCGTGCTTGCCATGCTGCTGCTGGTGTATGTGTTCAACTTCCTCGACCGGCAGATCCTCGGCATCCTCGCCCAGCCGATCAAGGCCGACCTGCATCTGACGGATGCGCAGTTCGGCGCGGTGGGTGGGCTGGCGTTCGCGATCCTCTATTCGGTGCTCGGCGTGCCGCTGGCGGTGCTGGCGGATCGCACCAGCCGCAGCGGGGTGATCGCCGCCGCGCTGGTGGTGTGGAGCGGCTTCACCGCCCTGTGCGGCGTCGCGACCGGCTTCATGCAGCTCTTCCTGTTCCGCCTCGGCGTGGGTGTGGGCGAGGCGGGCGGAGCCGCGCCCTCCTATGCGCTGATCGCGGATTATTTCCCGCCGGAACGCCGCGCGCGGGCGCTGGCGATCTATTCGATGGGCGTGCCGGTCGGGCTGGCGGGCGGCGTGCTGCTGGGCGGCTATATCGCGCAATTGGTGGAATGGCGCACGGCCTTCCTGACGGTCGGCATCGCCGGCATCGTGATCGCGCCCTTCTTCCGCTGGATCGTGCGCGATCGGCCGCGCCCCGTGTCCGCGCCCAGGGCGGAGCATGTGCGCAGCGGGGAGGTGTTCGCGATCCTCGCGCGCAAGCCGAGCTTCTGGCTGATGGGCGTGGCGGCGGGATGCAGCTCGCTCTGCGGCTATGGGCTGGCGCTGTGGACGCCATCCGTGCTGATCCGCAGCTTCGGCTTCGATCTCATCACCACGGGGCAGTTCATGGGATCGCTGCTGCTGCTGGGCGGCACGGCGGGCGTGTTCGCGGGCGGCTGGTTCGCGGACAGGCTCGGCCGCGCGGACCAGAGCTGGTATGTGAAGCTGCCCGCGATCGCGTGGCTGATCACCGTGCCGACCTTCGCGGCCGGGCTGCTCGCGCCCAATCCGTGGATGGCGTGGCCGCTGCTGCTGATCCCCAACGGGCTCAACATATTGTGGCTCGGCCCGGTGACGACCGCCGTCCAGCATCTCGTGCCCGTGCGGATGCGGGCGACCGCATCGGGCAGCTTCCTGCTCATCAACAACCTGTTGGGGCTGGGCATCGGCCCGCTGCTGATGGGGTCCCTGTCGGATTGGCTGAAGGGTTCATATGGCACGGAATCGCTGCGTTACGCGGCGGTGGCGTGCCTGGCCTTCTATCTGTTCGCCGGGCTGCTCGTGCTGTTCGCGATCCGCACGATCAAGCGCGACTGGGTGGCGGAAGGAGCCTGACGCGGCTCCTCCCGATCCCTTTCAGAACGCCGCCGTCACCGAGAACAGGGCGGTCGATCCCGCGATAGGGCTGCCGTCCTTGGTGGAGGCGAAGTTCGGCCAGATATAGGCCGATTTGCTCCGGCTGATGCTCGTGTCGATCCACGACGCGCTGAGCGTCAGCGGCGTGCCCTTCACCGCGAAATCGGCGCCAAGCATCCAGTCCCAGTAATGGCCGGTCGGCGCGGCGCTGGTGCCGTTGGGGCCGAGGCCCCTGTTGCCGTCCGAATGGCCGAGATGCGCCTTGGCGGTGAGCGGCGTGGTCGGGATCGCGGCGGACAGGTCGGTCCAGATATAGAGATTGTCCTTCTTCGCGCCGGGGTGATCGGGGATGCCGGCGGCATAGCTCGCGGCGTCGTCATACCATCTGCCCAGCGCCTGCTGCCTGGGCGCATAGGCGACGCCGACCAGCACGCTCGCCGGCCCGGCGGTGCCGGACAGCTTCACATAAGGCTCGGCAAAGTCGCTTTTGTTCGCGCCGCCGGGATACATATACCAGGTCAGCCCCGCATCGACCGAGACGCCGCTGCCCAGCGACGCCTTGTATCCGCCGACCAGATCCAGCTCCATGTTTGCGCCGCCGAACGTGCCCCATCCGGCCAGGCTCGACGCCCAGGTGCTGACGTAGAAGCCGCTCTTGTGCGCGATGGTGAAGCCGCCCTGCACGGCGGCATGCTTGTCGCTCTGGGAAACGCCGCGCAGGCGATAGTCGCTCACCACCGCGACATTGCCGGTGACGGTGATGTCCTTCGGCGGGGCGGTTTCCTGCGCGGCGGCCGGCATTGCGGCGCAGCACGAAACGATCAGCGGAAAGAGATGGAACGTCTTCATGGAACCTCCTGTTGCTCAGAGGCTCCTCCTGCTTGACCGTTCCGCCGGCGCTCTCACCCGAAGGAGGCGGGCGCCGGCTGGTCGGCAGTCATTACGCTAGTGCAGCAATCTATCCTTTCTGTTGCTGGATCGTGTCGAAATATTGCTGGCGATCAGCTCAGGCCGCGAGTGTTGCCAGCCGGCCACGGTCCCCGCCGAGCAGCTCCACCGTGGTGCCGGCGGCGCGGCGGCGCTGGAGCCAGTCGCGCAGCATCTCCGCGCTGGTATGGTCGAGCGCGGCGAGGCGGGTCACGTCGATCCGCACCGCCTTGCCCGCCGGCACGCGATCCAGCGTGTCGGAAAGCTTCGGCAGGCTGACGAAGGTCGCCGCGCCGTCGAGCGCGATATGATGCGCCTCGCCAGCCGGCTCCTCCTCGATCCGCAGGCGCAGGCGGCGGAGATGCGGCAGCAGCTCCAGCAGGGAGAGGCCGATGCCGACCAGCACGCCGGTCAGCAGATCGGTCGCCACCACCATGATGAGCGTCGCGGCCCAGATCGCCACGGGCAACGGGCCGTGATCGCGCAGCAGGTGCTTCGCATGGGTCAGGCTCACCAGCCGCCAGCCGGTGACGACGAGGATCGCGCCCAGCGCCGCCATCGGGATCTCGCGCAACAGCCACGGCAGCAGGGCGACGAAGCCCAGAATCCACACGCCGTGCAGGATCGCGGAAGCGCGCGTGATCGCGCCGGCCTGCACGTTGGCGGAGGAGCGGACGATCACGCCCGTCATCGGCAGCGCCCCCGCCGCGCCGCACAACAGGTTGCCGACGCCCTGCGCGCGCAATTCCTTGTTATAGTCGGTGCGCACGCCGTCATGCATCTTGTCCACCGCCGCCGCGGACAGCAGCGTCTCGGCCGAGGCGATGAAGGCGATGGCGAGCGCGGCCGCCAGCACCGACGGATCGAGCCATTTGGCCCAGAAGGCGCCTTCCGGCAGCGCGATCGCGGCCGTGATCGATTCGGGCACGGCCACCTTGGCCACGTCCAGCCCCAGCGCGATCGTCAGCAATGTGCCCGCGAGCACGCCGACCAGCGCGCCGGGCGCGAGCTTCAGCGAGGCGGGACGCCATTTCTCCCACGCCAGCATCGCGCCGATCGTCGCGAGCGCGACGGCGAAGGCGCGCTCCGCCCCCGCCATGTCTGCGGAAAGGCCGAGCAGGCGGCCGGGCATGGCGGCGAGATTGGCGAGGCCGCTGGATAGCGGTCTGGCATCGAACAGCACGTGGAACTGGCCGACGACGATCAGCACGCCGATCCCCGCCAGCATCCCGTGCACCACCGCCGGGCTGATCGCGCGGAACCATCCGCCCAGCCGGAACACGCCGGCCACGATCTGGATCGCGCCGGCGAGGATCAGGATCGGGCCGAGCGCGGAAAGGCCCTTGTCGCGCACCAGCTCGAACACGATCACGGCCAGGCCCGCCGCCGGGCCGCTCACCTGCAACGGCGATCCGGCCAGCGCGCCGACCACGATGCCGCCGATGATGCCGGTGATGAGGCCTTTTTCCGCCGGCACGCCGGATGCGACAGCGATGCCCATGCACAGCGGCATCGCGACGAGGAAGACGACGATCGACGCGGTAAGATCGCGCCCGAAGATGTTGATCCGGCTCATTCCGCGGCCTCCGCCAGCGAGAAATCGGCCGCCAGCCGCGCGGCGGCGGGCACGGCGACCGGCAGCGGCTCATCCTGCCGCACCGCCACGAACCGTCCGCTCGCGCCGTCCAGCGCCAGCATCTGGCCGGCGTGGATATCGACGAACCAGCCGTGCAGCGCGATCTCGCCCCGCGCGATCCCCGCCGCGACGGAAGGGTGCGTGCGCAGGTGCGCGATCTGCACGACGACATTCTCCAGGCTCGCCGCGCGCACCGCCGCGCCATTCTTCAGCGTGGGATAGGAGGAATCGAGCACGCATTTCGCCGCATGGCTATGGCGCAGCCACGCCGCGACATTGGGCATGTCCGCCGTCAGCTCCGGGTTCACCAGCGCCTTCATCGCGCCGCAATCGGAATGGCCGCACACGATGATGTCGCGCACCTTCAGCGCCGCCACGGCATATTCCACCGTCGAGGAGACGCCGCCGTTCATCGTCGCATAGGGCGGCACGATATTGCCCGCGTTGCGGCAGACGAACAGGTCGCCCGCCTCCGCCTGCATGATGTGTTCGGGCACGACGCGCGAATCGGCGCAGGAGATCATCAGCGCCTTGGGATTCTGCCCATGCGTGGTGAGCTTGGCATAAAGCGCTTGCTGGTTCGGGAAGACCTGCTTCTCGAAGCTGAAGACGCGGCCGATCAGTTCGTTCACGGGGTCTGCTCCTGTTATCATGGAGCAGGGGAAATAAGCCGGCAATTTTGCTGCGGCGCCGCGCGATTGTTATCTTTTATGTCTCGCGCACCGGCAGGCGGATCGCGGCCTCCAGCCCGTGCGGAACGCGGTTCGAGAGGGTGAGCGTGCCGCCCTCCGCCTGCACCGCCTGCTGCGCGATCGCCAGCCCCAGCCCGAATCCCATCGTGTCGCGCCGCCGGGCCGAATCGAGCCGGACGAAGGGTTGCAGCACCTCGGCCAGCCTGTCCTCCGCTATGCCCGGCCCGTCATCGATCACGCGCACCGTCACGGCGTCGGGGGTGGCCTCCAGCGCGATCGTCAGCCGCTCGCCGTAATGGAGCGCATTGTCGACAAGATTGGTGAGCGCGCGCTTGAACCCCGATCGCCGCAGCCGCCATTCGAAATGGTCCGGCCCGGCATATTCCGCCTCGCGTCCCGCGTCCGTCGCATCGTCCACCAGGGTGGCGCACATCACCGCCAGATCGACCGCCACGGGCAATTCCGGATCGCTCTCCCCCCCAAGGAAAGCCAGCAGCGAGGCGACCATCGCCTCCATCTCCGCCACGTCCTGCCCGATCGCGTCGCGCGTCTCCGCATCCGCCACCGATTCGCTGCGCAGCCTGAGGCGCGCGAGCGGGGTGCGCAGATCGTGGCCCACCGCCGCCAGCGCCTGTGTCCGCGTGTCGATCAGCGCGCGGATGCGGGCCTGCATCCGGTTGAACGCGGCCACCACGCGGCGCACCTCGCCCGGCCCGTCCTCCGGCACCGGCGCCGCTTCGTCATAGCCGACACGCTCCGCCGCCAGCGCCAGCTTCCTGAGCGGCAGCAGGGCGCGGCGCAGCATCAGCCCGCCGATCACCATCAGCGCGATCGCGGGCGCCAGCGCCAGCGCGATCCGCTCGAACCCGAAGCTCAGCGCCACCGGCTCCAGCGTGCGGAAATGCAGCCAGCTCCCGTCGTCCAGCCGCAAGCCCCCCGTCACCGCCGATCCGCTGCCCGGCGAGGTGAGCCGCATGCGCAGGTCGCGCGAGGCCAGCGACGGCTCCCATTCGATGATCTGCCGCCGCATCTGGTCCAGCGTCGGCGCGGCGGGCGGGACGTGCGGCGGCGCATTGTCCCAATGGATCTCGTAGCGGTCGGTGGTCAGCTCGCCCGCCATCGCCGGGCGTTCCGGCGGCGCGCGCTCCTCCACCAGCCGGCGGCTGATGACCAGATGCTCGGCCAGCCGCCGCGCCTCGTCGTCACGCACCGAAAACTGGCTGGCGCGCTCATAGAACAGGGTGGAGACGCCGAACTCGATCAGCATCGTCAGCAGGAGAATCGCGACGACCTGCCCCAGCAGGCCGACCGAGGGAACCAGCCGCCTCAACTGCGCTCCACCGGCACGTTCAGCATATAGCCCACGCCGCGCACCGTGACGATCGGCGCGACATGGCCGGCGCTCGACAGCTTGCGGCGCAGGCGGCTGACCAGCACGTCGATCGAGCGATCGGAACTGTCCCCCAGCCGGGTGCGCGACAGCTCGATCAGCCGCTCGCGCGCGATGACGCGCTGGGCATGGTCGGCCAGCACCACCAGCAGGTCGAACTCCGCGCCCGTCAGGTCCACCGCGGCGCCCGTGGGGGAGATCAGCTCCCGGCGCGGCAGGTTCACCGTCCAGCCCTCGAACTTCAGCAGCCCGGAATCGCCCTCGCCCGACCGGCGATCCAGCGGCGGGCGGCGCAGCACCGCGCGCACCCGCGCCACCAGCTCGCGCACGCCGAAGGGCTTGGCGATATAATCGTCCGCGCCCAGCTCCAGCCCCACCACGCGATCCGTCTCGCTGGAACGGGCGGACATGAAGATGATCGGCACGTCGCTTTTCTGGCGCAGCGCCCGGCACAGGTCGATCCCGCTGGTGCCCGGCAGCATGATGTCGAGCAGCACGAGGTCCACCGGCCCCGAATCGAGGGCCAGCCACATTTCCGGCGCGGCGGATGCGGGGCGGACGACGAAGCCGTTCTCCTGAAGCGCGCGCGCGGTGAGCGTGCGCAGCGCGGGATCGTCCTCGACAAGCAGGATCACGGGGGCAGTCATGATGGAAGGGGCCTAATCGCGAAAATGTTGCGCGGTCAACGCAGATAGGGGGTTGGCAAGCCCGAAACCCGCTGCTAGTGGCCGCGCCTCACCCGCCCGGAAGCTTCCGGGCCAGGCGCCAGAGCGGGCGTAGCTCAGGGGTAGAGCACAACCTTGCCAAGGTTGGGGTC
>JASGGR010000099.1:0-12281 GCA_047602705.1 Sphingomonas bacterium
TTCTTCGCCTCCTTCGCGGTGAAGATGCCGATGTGGCCGGTCCACACCTGGCTTCCCGACGCGCACGTGCAGGCGCCGACGGCTGGGTCGGTGATCCTGGCGGGCGTGCTGCTGAAGCTCGGCGGATACGGTTTCCTGCGCTTCTCGCTGCCGATGTTCCCGGAGGCCTCGGCGCAGCTCACCTGGCTGATCTTCGCGCTGTCGGCGGTGGCGGTGATCTACACCAGCCTCGTCGCGCTGGTGCAGTCGGACATGAAGAAGCTGATCGCTTATTCGTCAGTCGCGCATATGGCGATCGTCACGGTCGGCTTGTTCGCGTTCAACACGCAGGGCATCGAGGGCGCGATGCTGGTGATGCTTGGCCACGGCCTCGTCTCGGGCGCGTTGTTCCTGTGCGTCGGCGTCATCTACGACCGGCTGCACACCCGCGAGATCGCGCGCTACGGCGGGCTGGCGCAGAACATGCCGCGTTATGCCGTGCTGTTCCTGCTGTTCACCATGGCCTCGATCGGCCTGCCGGGCACGAGCAATTTCGTGGGCGAGCTCCTGAGCCTCATGGGCGCCTATCAGGTGTCCACCACGATCACCCTGCTTTGCACCACGGGCATCATTCTCGGCGCGGCCTATATGCTCTATCTCTATCGGCGTGTCGTGTTCGGCGAGCTGAAGTTCGATGACGTGCGCGCTATGCCGGACCTGTCGGCCCGCGAAATGTGGCTGCTTGCGCCGATCGCGGCGGTGGTGCTGTGGATGGGCGTCTATCCCGAAAGCTTCATCGCGCCGATGCGCAACGATACGCAGGCGCTGCTGGCGCGGATCGACCGCGCCCGTCCCGCCGGCGACTCGCTGCCGACCAGGGGAACCGGAACGATTCCGTCCAATCACGCCGAAACCGTAGCGCACGGGGAGGCGCACTGATGACCTACGCCGCTCAGATCGCGATAACGCTGCCGGAGGTTGTGCTGTCGCTAGGCGCGCTCGCGCTGATGCTGGTCGCCGCCTGGGGGGGACAGCAATCGACCCGCGCCGTTTCATGGATCGCCGTGGCCGTGCTGGCAGGAGCGGGGGCTGCCCTGTGTTTCGGTCCGCAAGGCATAGCCTTCGACGGCATGTATCGCGCGGATGCCTTCTCGGTCTTCGCCAAGGCATTGATCTATATCGCCGCCGCGATAGCGATCCTTGCCGCGCCCGGCTTCTTCCAGCGGACGGCGGGGGATGATCTGCGGCCGGAATATCCGGTGCTGATCCTGCTTTCTGCGGTCGGCATGGGGATCATGGTGTCGGCGAGCGATCTGCTGATGCTCTATGTCGGCCTCGAATTGCAGAGCCTCGCGGCCTATGTGCTGGCGAGCTTCATGCGGCGCGATGCACGTTCGGCGGAGGCGGGGCTGAAATATTTCGTGCTCGGCGCGCTGGCGAGCGGCATCCTGCTCTACGGCATCAGCCTGGTATATGGCTTCACCGGCTCCACGCTGTTCAGCAATATCGCGAGCGCCTATTCCGCCGCGCCGCTGGCGGGGAATGCCAAGTCGCTGGGGCTGATGTTCGGGCTGGTGTTCGTGTTCGCCGGACTGGCGTTCAAGATCTCGGCGGTGCCGTTCCATATGTGGACGCCGGACGTCTATGAAGGCGCGCCGACCCCGGTGACGGCATTCTTCGCCTCCGCCCCCAAGGTCGCGGGCATGGCGCTCGCCGTGCGTGTCGCGGTAGAGGCGATGGGCCCCGCGGTCGGCCAGTGGCGGCAGATCGTGATCTTCGCGGCGCTCGCCTCGATCCTGTTCGGCGCGGTGGCCGCGATCGGGCAGAAGAACATCAAGCGCCTGCTCGCCTATTCGTCGATCAACAACGTCGGTTTCGCGCTGGTCGGCCTTGCGGCCGGAACGCAGGAAGGCGTTGCCTCCGTGCTGACCTATATGGCGATCTATATCGCCATGACGCTCGGCTCGTTCCTCGTCGTGCTCCAGATGCGCGACGATCAGGGCAATCAGTTCGAGACGATCGCATCCATGGCGGGGCTTTCGCGAACGCGGCCGGCATTGGCCTTCGCGATGGCGGTGTTCATGTTCAGCCTTGCCGGCATTCCGCCGCTGTTCGGCTTCTACGCCAAGTTCGCGGTCTTCTACGCGGCGGTGGAGGCGGGGCTGTTCCCGCTGGCGGTGTTCGGCATCGCCTTCAGCGTGATCGGCGCTTATTATTACCTGCGCGTCGTGAAGGCGATGTATTTCGATGAGCCGGAAGGCGAGTTCGGCCCCGGCGACAAGCTGGAGGGCGGGCTGATCGCGCTGACGGCGGCGATCGTATCTCCGCTGGGCTATCTGGCGATTCCGGCGCTTGGCGCCTGGTCGCTGGCGGCCGCAAAGGCCCTGTTCTGACCCGCATCATAACCGTCGCGGAGACGGGGTCGACCAACGCCGATCTCCTCGACCTCGCCGCCGGCGGGGCCGAGGACGGCCTGTGGCTCCGCGCCGAACGGCAGATCGCCGGACGCGGGCGGCAGGGCCGACCATGGGATTCGCCCATGGGCAATCTCTATTCCAGCCATCTGATCCGGCTGCGGCCGGCAGACCCGTCCGCCGCCTCGCTCGCGCTGGTCGTGGCGGTGGCGCTTGAGGAAGTGGTGTCGCGGCTGATCGCGCGGCCGGTGGTGCTGAAATGGCCCAACGACCTGTTGATCGACGGCGCGAAGATTTCCGGCATCCTGCTGGAGCGTATCGATGACGCGGTGGTCGTCGGGATCGGTGTGAACGTCGCCCATCACCCGGACCTGCCGGACCGGCGCTCGACCAGCCTTGCCGAACAGGGAGCCGCGATCACGCCGGGCGAGTTGCTCGAAAAGCTGGCGGAGATGCTGGCCGCATGGCTTGCGATATGGCGCGCGGAGGGGCTGGCCCCGATCGTGAAGCGCTGGGTGGAGCGCGCGCATCCGCCCGGCACCCCGCTGCGCGCCCGGCTGGCGGACGGCGGGGAGGTGTTCGGCACATTCGAAACGCTTGCGCCGGACGGCGCGCTCATGCTCCGTCTGGCGGACGGCTCGGTCCGCGCGATCCACGCGGGCGACGTGTTCCTGGTATAGGGAGAGAAGAGGATGCTGCTGGCGATCGATGCCGGAAACACCAATGTCGTTTTCGCTCTGGTCGAGGGCCGCACGATCAAGGCGCGCTGGCGCATCGCCACCGATCCGCGCCGGACGGCGGACGAATATGCCGTGTGGCTCAACCAGCTCCTGATGCTGGAGGGGTTCGACCGCGCGATGATCGATTGCGTGCTGATCTCCACGGTCGTGCCGCGCGCGCTCCACAATCTGGAGGTGCTGGCGAGCAAATATTTCGGCCGCGACGCGCTCGTCGCCGGCCGCGCGCCGATGGACTGGGGCATCGCGATCGACGTTGACGAGCCGCAGTCGCTCGGCGCCGACCGCGCGGTCAACACGATCGCCGCGCACGCGCTGCACGAAGGCGACCTGATCGTGATCGATTTCGGCACGGCCACCACCTTCGATCATTCGGACTATACGGGGGCCTATAAGGGCGGGATCATCGCGCCCGGCATCAACCTGTCGCTAGACGCGCTGTTCAACGCCGCCGCCAAGCTGCCGCGCATCGCGATCGAGGCGCCACGCGGCAATTTGAGCGTGATCGGCCGCAACACGGTCGATCAGATGAATATCGGCATCTATTGGGGCTATATCGCGATGATCGAGGGCCTCGTCGCGCGGATGAAGGCGGAAGTCGGGCGGCCCGTGAAGGTGATCGCCACCGGCGGCCTCGCGACATTGTTCGAGCAGCATACCAACGTGTTCGACGCGATCGAGCCGGACCTCACCATTCAAGGGCTGGCGATCATGCGGGAACGCGCCCATATCCAGTGATCAACGCGGGCGCCGGCAGGGCCGCGCCCATTCAGGACAGACATGACCCCCCGTAACGAACTTCTTTTCTGCGCGCTCGGCGGCTCGGGCGAAATCGGGATGAACGTCAACCTCTATGGCACACAGGGCAAATGGCTGCTGGTGGACATGGGGGTCACCTTCGCCGACCACAGCTATCCCGGTATCGATCTGGTGTTGCCGGACCTCTCGTTCATCGAGGAGCGGCGCGAGGAACTGGCCGGGATCGTCATCACCCACGGGCATGAGGATCATATCGGCGCGCTGCCTTATCTGGCGGAGGATCTGGGCGTGCCGATCTATGCCACGCCCTTCACCGCCGGGCTGATCCGCGGGAAGCTGGACGAGGAGCGGATCGCCGATCGCGTCGATCTGCGCGTGATCCAGCCGCGCGAGGCATTCGCGGCCGGCCCGTTCGACATCCGCTTCGTGCCGCTGGCGCATTCCATTCCCGAGGCGAATGCGCTGGAGATCACCACGCCGCACGGCCGCGTCTTCCATACCGGGGACTGGAAACTCGACGCCACGCCGGTGATCGGCAAGCCCGCCAGCGCGGAGGAGCTTGCCGCGATCGGCGATGCGGGCATCGACGTGCTGGTGTGCGATTCGACCAATGTCTTCAATGCCGAGGAATCCGGCTCGGAAAGCTCGGTGCGGCGCGGGCTGGCGGAAACGGTGGCCAGGGCGAAAGCGCGGGTGCTGGTCACCACTTTCGCCTCCAACGCGGCGCGGCTGGCGACCCTGGGAGCCGTGGCGAAGGAGACGGGGCGAAAGCTGTGCGTCACCGGGCGCTCGCTCGACCGGATCATCCGCGTGGCGAAAGCCTGTGGCTACCTGCGGGATTTCCCCGAGACGATCGATCCCGAAACGGCGATGCGCCTGCCGCGCGACAAGGTGCTGATCGTCGCGACCGGCGGTCAGGGCGAAGCGCGCGCGGCGCTGGCGCGGATCGCGGAGGGAAGTCATCCGGTGTCGCTCGACACGGGCGATATGGTGATCTTCTCCTCCAAGCAGATTCCGGGCAACGAGGTGGCGATCGGCCGCATCCAGAACATCCTTGCCGCGCGCGGCGTGGAGATGGTGACGGAGAAGCAGGCGCACGTCCACGTCTCCGGCCATCCGGGGCGGCCGGAGCTTGCGGCGATGTACGGCTGGCTGCGGCCGAAGCTGCTGGTGCCGGTGCATGGCGAGATGCGGCACCTGATGGAGCATGCCCGCTTCGGCCTGTCTCAAGGCGTGCCGCGCGCGCTGGTGCAGACCGATGGCGATCTGGTGCGGCTCGCGCCCGGCGATGCCGCGAAGATTGGCCATGCGCCGGTCGGTCGGCTGGTACTGGACGGGGACGTGATCCTGCCGGCGGACGGCGCGACGATCAACGAGCGGCGCAAGCTGGGGATCAACGGCCAGATGTCGGTCGCTGTCGCCGTCACAAGCGATGGGCGGCTGGCGGGCGCGCCGAAGGTCCGTTTCCAGGGCGTGCCGGTCGAAGAGGAGCGCGCGCCCTTCATCGCCGAGGCGGAGGAAGCCGCTGCGGAGGCCGTGCGCGACGGCGCGCGCGATCTCGACCGGATGCGCGAGGCGGTCCGCCTCGCCGTGCGCCGCGTGGCGACGCGCTGGACGGGCAAGAAGCCGATCGTCGACGTGCTGATCGTGGAGGTGTGAGCCGATGATGCGCTGGACGTCGATGCTGGCGATCTACGTCCTGTTCTGGGCCTTTTCGGTGTTCCTGGTGCTGCCGTTCGGCGTGAAGACGGCGGACGAGGCCGGCGTGCCAAAGGTGCCGGGGCAGGCGGAAAGCGCGCCCCACGAATTCCGCATCGGGCGCACCGCGCTGCGCGTGACGATCGTCGCCACCGTGTTGTTCCTGCTGTTCCTCGCCAATTACCGTTTCGGCTGGATCACGCCGCAGATGCTGGATTTCATGGACGTCACCAACGGGATCTGACCCCCGTTGGCGAACGCTTCGCTTCCTTACCGCAACCGCTCGATCGCCTGCGCCAGCGCGACGTAGAGCTTGCCCATATCGGATGACAGCAACGTCACCCCCAGCGGCGATCCGTCGCGCTGGGTGAGGATCGTGCGCAGCATCGATTCGAAATCGTGGATGTAGCGGTTCACCTGATCGCGGAACGCGGAATCGTCGTCGTAGAGCCGTGCGATATCGCGCTGCTCTCCCGAATCCAGCAATCGCACCGCGCGCCGCGTGAAGACGCCGCGATCACCCTTCAGATAGGCCGACCATGCGCTGTCCGCCACTTCCGGCGAGAAGGTGCGGGTGATGTCGATCGAGGCGGAGTTGAGCGCCTCGATCAGCAGCGAGGCGCGCTTGGCGAAGCTTTCGCGCGCCTGATCCTCGCGCTCGCTGTGCGCCAGTTCGATCTTCGATTCGACCAGAGCGGCCTGTTCGTCGATCTTGCGGATCTGCTGGTCCAGCTCCGCCGTCGCGCGGATCGCGGCGGCGATGGCGTTTTCGGCGGCGCGGGAAAGCTCGCCGATCGTCTGCTCGAAGCCCTTGTCCACCGCCTGACGCAGCGCGGCGACGCCCGATTTCTCCAGCGCCTCCGCTGCTTCGGGGATGACGCTGGCCAGCGTGTCGCGGGCATGTTCGGCGGCCTGGCTCGCGGTTTCGCGGACGCGCAGCATCGCCTCGACAAGGCGCGGCGCAGCCTCTTCGGACAAGCTGGCGGCGCGTTCGGAGGCTTCGTCCACCATCTGCCCGATCGCATCGGCCTTGGCGCGGCCGGCGGTCAACGATTCGAGCAAGGTTCCGGTGAGCGCCTCGACGTTGCGGCGCTGCTCCGCGATCACCTGTGCGATCGCCTCGATCGCATCATGCGTGCTTTCCGCCGCGGTGACGAGCGCGAGCAGCTCCGGCTTGGTCGCGGTGACGACCGACTTGGACGCGGCGAAGCGCGAATCGAGCCGGTCGACGGCGGCCGGCATCGTCTCCTCCATCTCGCGCGCGGCGGAATCGAGCGCGATCAACAGCGATTCCGTGGTGCCGATCGCGCGGCTCGCCATGTCATCGCCGGCGCGCAGCGCCTCCGTCATCGCATCGGCGGAGACGTTCAGCGCACTGATCGAGGCGGCGAGCAGGTTCGACCGCTCGACGCCAAGCTGATGCAGCGCCTCCAGCTTGCTTTCGGTGGCCGCGATGCCCGTGTCGAGCGTGGAGAGCAGGGCATCGCTGGCACCGCGCTGGGCGCTTAGCCGCTCGGCGATGCGATCGATCACCAGTTCGATCAGGTTGATTCGCTCGGCGAGCGAATCGGCGCTTTCCTTCGCCGCGCTGTCCAGCGCCGCCTGGTGCGCGCCGACCATCGCGAGCATCGCATCGCCCTGCGCCGCGATACTCTGGCGGGACTGGTCGATCGCGCCGGCGGTGCGGCCGAGCATCGCATCCACCGCGCTCGACATTTCCGCCGTCACCGCCTCCAGCCGCGCGCCGGCGGTCTCGCTGGTGGCTTCCATCCGCGCGATATGGGCCGCGAGCTTCTGCGCCGCGCCGCCGGCCACCGTCTCCGCCTCGCGTCCGCGTTCGGCCAGCGCGCTGACCTGCACGTCGAGCGCCGCCGCCTGCTCGCCCGCCGCCAGCCCGGCGCGGTCGATATGGGAAACGAGGCCGGCGATCTCCTCCTGCGCGCAGGGCAGGCCCGCCATCAGTGTCGCAAGATTGTCCTGCGCGGCGCGCGCCGTATCCGCCAGCGTGCGGGCATGGGCGCTTGCAGCCGCCACTTCATCGGAAAGCCCGCTGCCGATCGCGGCAAGCCGCTGCGTGGCGGTGTCGCCCAAAGCGGAAAGCGATTGCGCCTGCTCGCTCAATTGCGCGCGATTGGCCGCGACGGCGGCGGTGAGGGCGGCGACCGTCTGCTCCAGCATCGCGGCCTCCTCGCGCATCGCCCGCGCGGTCGCGCCGAAGCGCCGCGCTTCTGCCGAGCTGGTCCGCAGCGCGATCAGCCACACGATACCAGCCAGCAGCGGCATGGCGAGCAGGGCGGCGGCGAATTGCGCGACGCCCACCGGCTCCATCATGGGCAGGCTTTTCCAGGCGAGCGCCAGCAGCGCCACGACCCACAGGATGGACAGCACCGCCAGCGCCACCGCGCCGATCGTCCGCCACCGCGAAGGCTGCGCCATATCCTCCACGAAATCGGGCGTGTCGGTGAATTCGTCGAGGAACAGCGGCTGCTCTCCATCGGGTGCGCCTTCCAGCGTCGCGATCGCCTGTTCCGGCGTGTCGTTGGCGGCGTCGCGCAGCCCGATCATGGTTTGTCCCCCATTCATCCGTAAAGGTTTACCACGAATCCGCCCCCGTCAAAGCGATTAGCGCTCGTTTCGCCGCATCGCGGCATTCGGTCCGGCGTGAGCGTTGCCCTGATCGCGATTGGACCCTAACAGCCGCGGGATGCTCGCGGGATTGCTGTTCGCCGTTCAGGATGCCGAGGATCGCCGGGGGATGCTCGCGGCGACGCTGCCGTTCGCCGGCGTCACGTTGATCGAATATCAGGCGCGGCTGCTCGCCACCGCCGGCGCGTCGCAACTGGTGATCGTCGTGTCGCGGCTCACGCCCGAATTGCTCGGCGCGATCGCGCGGATCGGGCGGCGGGGCATGAGCGTCGATACGGTGCGCAGCGCGGGCGAGGCGAGCGCGCGGCTCCATCCGCTGGCGCGCGTGCTGACGCTGGCGGACGGCCTTATCACCACCGACGCCGCGATCGCGCCTTTCGCGAAGGCGGGCGGGGATTCGTTGCTGGTGGTGGAGGCGTCCAACGCCCCGGCCGATTACGAGCGGCTGGGCAGCGGACTGGCATGGGCGGGAATCGCGAGGCTCGACGCGCAGCGGCTGGCGGACGTCGCCGCGATGCCGGCCGATTACGACATGCAGTCCGCGCTCCTCCATGCCGCCGCGCAAGCCGGTGCGCGGGTGGAACTCCTGCCTAACGGCGAGGCAAGCGCCGGCCATGGCGTGGAGCGCCGCGCCGCCGCGCTGGAAGAGCGCAGCCGCGCGGTGATGATGGCGACGATCGCGGCGCGCCCCTCCTGGTTCGATCGCTGGGTGGTGCGGCCGGTAGCGGGCTTCGTCCTGCCGCCGCTCGTGCGGCGCGCGGTTTCCACCATGTTCGTCGCGGCCGGAGCGGGCGTGGCCGCGCTCGCCGGGCTGGGGCTGATCGCGGGCGGCTATCATGCGGCGGGGCTGGTCGTGACGCTGGTCGGCATGATCGCTGCCGTGATGGCGGAGCGCACCGCATGGTTGCGCGACGAGACGAGCTTTGCCCGTGGCCTGCACTGGGCGGTGCTGGGCGTGCCGGCGCTGGCGGCCCTGCTGCTGGGCCATTCGATCGATGCGCTGGCGGCGCAGGATTCCGGGCTGATCGTTGCATTGGCGGCGATCGTCGCGGCGGGGCTGGGGGAGCGCGCCGCAAGCGCCCTCCCGCGTGCGTCATGGTGGGGGACGCCGCCCGCCTATCTGCTGGTGCTGACGCTGTTCACGCTGGCGCGCGTGCCGCTGGCCGGGCTGGTGCTGACGGCGGTCTATGCCTTCGCCAGCCTGGGCGCGGCGATTGAGTTACTGCGGCGTAAGGCTTAGTTTCCTCTTAACGACATCGGTCTAAAGCCGATTCCATGTCGGTCGATCAGCACGGCCCCTCGCACGCGCCTCCTTCCGCAGCCGCGCCGATCCTGGCGCGCGCGGCGCAGGCGGATGCGCGCGCGCGGCGGCGACTGGATGCGTCGATCGAGGATTTCTTTCTCTGCCCGCGGGGTCGGCTCGACGATCGCACCCGGGCGGCTGTCCATGCGGCGATCGTTGCCTTGCTGGAAGATTGCGCGCGCGCATTGGTGGGCGATGCCGCCGATACCTCGGCAATAGCGCGCCGGCTGGCCGATGCCGGGCTGCTGCGCGACCGGGAGTTCATGGACGAAGTGATCGGCCAGGCCCGCCTCGCCCTGCTCGGCGCGGCGCTCGACGCGAATCGCGAGCCGGGCGTGGCAGCGACGCTCCTTCCGCGACTGGCGGTGGAACGGGACAAGGTGATTGCCGCGGCCGCGCGGGATTATATGCTGCTGGAGGGAAAACCGGCGCTGCCGACGGTGCTTCACCGGCGGATCACCTGGTGGGTCGCTGCGGCGTTGCGCGAAGGGCATGCTGGCGACGGCGCGCTGGCGGAAGCGGCGCTGCGCTGCATGGAAGCGCATGACGACAATGCGCGGATCGAATCCGCCGCGCTGCGTCTGGCGGCGGCGATCGATGCGCGGGCGGAGGAGCTTCCCGAACTGCTGATCGCCGCGCTGAGCGACGGTTGCGCCGAACTCGCGGTCGCGGTGATCGCTTATGCCCGGCGAATCGATTTCGCGGATGCGCGCGCCTTGCTGCTGGATCCGGATGGAGATCGGCTGTGGCTTGTGCTGCGCGCGCATGGATTCGCGCGGGAAGCGTTGGCGCGCGTGGCGCTGTTGCTCGCGGATGCCGATCCGCACCGGGATATCGAGGCTTTCGCCGATCAGCTCGATACGATCGCTGCCATTCCGGTGCTGGCCGCGCGCGAGGCGCTCGCGCCGCTTGCGCTTCATGCGGATTTCCGCGGCGCGATCGACGCGCTCGCTCGGCGACGCTCCGAATGAACGAGGGAGCGGCGCTCACCGCGCGGCTGGACCGCACCGACCGACTGGTTTCCGCCGATGCGGATTTCACCGCGCTCAACGATCGTGCGGGCGGCGCGGTGGGGGAGCTTCTCGCCGTGCCGCAGCTCGCGACGATGGCGCGGCTGGCGCGGCGGCTAGGCATCCTCGTGCAGCGGATGCTGGTGATCGCGGATGCGGATGCCGATCTGGAATGCTGGGTGCGCGCCATGCCGGGGGTGGAGGGCGTATCGCTCTCCGTCGTCCCCTTGCGGGAGCGGCCGGTGTGGCGCAGTGTCTCTTCCATGCCGCAAAAAGCGCCGTCGCCCGCGGGGGCGGACTGGCTGTGGGAGGTGGATGCGGCGCTGCGCATCACCCGTCTTTCCGGGCATCACGGGCCGGAGCTGATCGGCCAGCCATTGACGGAATTGTTCACTCTGCTCCCGGATGAGCGGGGCGGCATGGCCTTGTTGGAGGCCATGGCGGCGCAGCGCGATTTCGACGGACAGTCCGCCGCGATGCGCGGCACCGGGGCGCAGGTCATGCTTGCGGGCATCGCGCGGCGCAATGCGACCGGCGTGTTCGCCGGCTTCGCGGGCGGCACCTTCCTGCCCATTGTGGAGGAGGCGGAGCCGCAGGACTCGCCCGCGTTCAACCTGCGGCTGGACGGGATATTGCGTGGCCCGCTTTCCCGGATCATCGCCGGCGCGGACAGCATCAACGCCGCCGATCAGGGGCCGCTTGACCCCCATTATGTCGATTATGCCGCCGATATCGCCAGCGCGGGCCGGCATCTGATGGGGCTGGTGGACGATCTCGCCGATATCGAGGCGATCGAGCGCGAGGATTTCCGCATCGATTTCGAGTCGGTCGATCTCGCCGACGTGCTCCGCCGCGCCGCCGGGCTGTTCGCGGTGCGCGCTGCCGATGCCGGGGTGACGCTGGCGGTGGAAGGCGCGGACGCCCCGCTGATGGCGATCGGCGAATTCCGCCGCGCGCTTCAGATCCTCGTCAACCTGATCGGCAATGCGCTGCGCTATTCGCCGCGTGGAGGCCGAGTGACGCTCGCTGTCACGCGCGAGGGCGAGCAGATCGTGACGCGCGTGGCGGATCAGGGGAAGGGCATCGCGCTTGCCGATCAGGCGCGGATCTTCGCCAAATTCGCCCGCGTCGATCCGAATGAGCCGGGCGGCAGCGGCCTTGGCCTCTATATCTCGCGCAGGCTGGCCCGCGCGATGGGGGGCGAGCTCAACGTAAAAAGCGCGCCGGGTGAGGGCGCGTGCTTCGTGCTGTCGCTACCGACGACATGAAGACGAGCGATAAGCGAGGGGCGCTTGCCATGCTCGCTTCATGGCTCCTCGGCTTGCCGGTGATTGGCGCCCGGCTGATAGGGTTGGGTTGGGCAACGATTGGCGGAGCTTACGCTATCTGGCTGGGCGTGCTTGCAACGATTATCCTGATGATATCGATCTCGCCGACCCGGAAGCAAGGTCGGGTCGGTGAGATGATAGGTTGGCTCACTATATTTACGGTCTTCTGGACGTTGCCGGCCATTGTTGCTTTGATGTTCGTGCTCGCTATCGCGGGTGTCGGATAACCGATCCTCAGCGCTGGCCGACCGGCACGTATTTGCGCTGCGTCGGGCCGGTGTAGAGCTGGCGCGGGCGGCCGATCTTCTGATCGGGATCGGTTATCATCTCATTCCACTGCGCCACCCAACCCACGGTGCGGGCAAGCGCGAACAGCGCGGTGAACATCGAGGTGGGGAAGCCGATCG
>JASGGR010000100.1:0-12210 GCA_047602705.1 Sphingomonas bacterium
CCCCGAGCTTTCGCTGCTCGGGGCTGAGCCGCCCGCCCAGCCGGAAACCCCGCGTCGGGTTCAGCAGGTCGTCCGACCCGTCATAGGTGAGGCTGAGCGGAAGGGCCGCGATATAATAGGTCCGCCTGCGCGGCTGGCCGGTGGAGGCGATCACGTCGCGCTCGTCGGTGCTCACCAGCTCCGCACCCATCGACCATACCCATGCCTTCTGGAAGAAGATGTTCGTCTGACGCTCCAGTGAACCGGAGAGCGAGAAGGTGTCGGCGGTATAGGCCAGTCGCTCGGTGTGCGAGGCGGATATCTGCCCCGTCAGCACGCGATCCCGGCCCTCGAAATTGTTCCGCCGGAAGGTGAATTGGGCAAGCTGCTCCTGCGTGCCGAGCACGCCGCGCAGAGTGATCGCGCCTTCAGGCGGGAAGAAGTTGCGGTGCGTCCAGCTCACTTCCGCCCGCGCGCCTTCGCCCGTGCCATAGCCCAGTTCGCCCGCGATCGTGCGGAACGGCGCGGGCTGGAGCGTCACGTCCAGGTCCACCGTGTCCGGCGTCTCCCCCGGCACCGGCTTCACTTGCGCGCTGGCGACCAGGCCGGTCTGGATCAGGGTGCGTTGCAGGTCTTCCACGCCGGGGGCGGAATAAGGCTCGCCGGGCTGGAAGCGAGCGATATCCTGCACATGCTTCGCGCCGAACACCTTGTTGTCCGGATTGACGCGGATACGCCCGAATCTGCGCGCGCCGCCGGGATCGATCGTCATGTCGAGCGTCGCGGTGTGCGTGGCGTGATCGATCGTCACCTCCGGCTCACCCACCTTCGCGAAGGGGAAGCCCTGTTTCCCCACCTCTCCCGTCAGCCGGGTCGTGGCGGCGGCGATCGTATCCGCATTGACCGGATCGTCGGGCTTCACCCCGAATGCGTCGACCAGCGCATCCGCCTTGCGCCCTGCCTGCTCGACCCCGTCGATCGTGATGCTCTTGAGTCGATAGAGTTGCCCCGGATCGGCCACGAGCACCATCACCGGCCGCGTTCCGCTGCGATCCACATTGGTGCGGACGCGGGCATCGTAATAGCCCTCCGCGCGAAGCAGCGTGGCGAGCAGCGCCGCATCCTCCCGCGCCCGCCGGTCGAGCTGGGCGGTATTGGCCGCCTCGCCGTCATGCTGCGCCAGCACCGACAATTCATCGAAACGCCGGCGCAGCAGTTCGGAACCGATGCCGTCGATCCCCTCGATGCGATAGCCGTAGCGCGTCTCCGCGGCAGCGGCCGCCACGTCCTGCGCGGCATCCGGATCGGCCGGCGCTTTCGCGAGATCCGGCCAGGCGACGCCGATATCGGGCAGCGGCGCGAGCGGTGCGTTCGGGTCCAGCATGTCCTCGCCGGCGCTGGCCGGGGCGGCGGACGCGGGAGGCTGCTGCTGCGCCACGGCGGGCGATGCGGCGAGGATCGCAAACAGTAGTGCAGCGCCTCGCCGGTTCATGCGCGCCGTGATAGCGCGCGCGGAGCCGTCAGTGAACCGTGCCGATCGCCCGCCTTGCCGAAAGCAGGTCCACCAGCCGCTCGATCTGCCGCCAGTGGCAGAAATGGATGTGGTTTCCGACATCCCGGCTGCGATCGGCGCGCGCGGCCGCCTCCAGCGCGGCGGACGCGCCGAAGGTGGCGATCAGCGCCTGCGCATCGGCAAGGGCGGCGCGGCCGGTGACATAGGGAAGCTGGTCCATGCACGCCCCCTTTAGGCGCGGACCGGCTAAGACTCCGTTCGGAAAAAGCCTTTCCAAAGCGTTTCCGCCCATGGCAAGGCGTGCGCATCATGCCAACCGACAAACCCGACCGCCCCTCCGTCGCCGGAGGATTCCTGATCGCCATGGGCGTGCTGGGCGGCGCCGTGCTGGGATTCGTCGCCGGCCAGCCGACGATCGGGCTGCTGATCGGGCTTGCGATCGCGGTGGCGATCTCCGTCGCCATGTGGCTGCGCGACCGAAACCGCTAGCGTTCGGAGCCTAGGTCAGCCCCCTGAGCAGCAATTTCACCCGCCCGATCACTTCCACCTCGATGACGGGAAGGGTCAGCGGCGAATAGGCCGGATTGTCGCTGGCGATCGTCACCGCATCGCCTGTGCGTGAGATCCGCTTCACCAGCAAATCCCCGTCACGCCGCAGCACGAAGATCGCAGGCCGCCGCGCCACGCGTCGGTCGCCGAGATCGACCAGCAGCCGGTCGCCGCTCATGATCGTCGGCTCCATCGAATCGCCGCGCGCCGCGATCAGCGAGGCGTTGCGCGCCGCGATCCCTGCCGCCGCCAGCGTCTCCGGCGCGAACGGTTCCGCGCGCAGCACCCTTTCGTCACGCGCATCCGCCCCGGCTCCGGCTGCCGCTTCCACCGCGAGCCATGGCACGGGAACCGAGGCCGTACGCGCCTCCGTGCCGCCGAGCAGCACCTCCTCCACACCGAGGAACGCAGCCAGTGCGCGGCGATCCTCCTCCGCCAGCCGACGTGGAGAGCCGCGCGCCACATATTGCTGCAAATAGGCCGCGTTGCGCCCCAGCATTGCGGACAAGGCCGCAAGGCTCACTCCCCGCGCCGCAGCCAGCCGCACCAGTGCCTCGCGGGGATCTTCGAACATGCGGCCTTCATAGCCGCAGGATTTTTCCTAGACAAGCGGAACGAGTTATGGAACAAAAAGAGAACATGGGGAACGGAGTCGGATCGTATGACGCTGCTGGAGAGAATCGACCAATATCTGCAACGCACGGGGATGCGGCCGACCACCTTCGGTCGGCGCGTGGCGAAAGACCCTCGCCTGGTGGGCGACATGCGGCTGGGGCGAACTCCCGGGCCCGCGATGACCGCACGGGTCGAGGCGTTCATCGCGGAGGCGCGTTGATGCGCGGTCCCGGCGCGGCGCGGCTGCTGGAGCGCGCGCTCCTGAAATCAGCGAGTGAGGCCGGCGCGGCGATCGTCCTGACGCATCACCGCGCGACCGAATGGCACAGCGCCACCTTCTCCGGCCTGCACCACGAGATCATGGGCGAGACCGCGGGGGGAGGGGGGTTTTGTCGGTGGCTGGAGAAATTACCGGAGGCGGACCTGCCGCTGCCCGGGCATCTGGTGGCCGATATCGCGGTCGTCGCGATCGAGCGGGGCGCGACCGGCATCGGCTTCACGCTGGAGGCGCTGACGGTGGAGGAGAGTTGACCTCCCCCCTCGCCTCAATCCTCCCGCAGCGCCGCCTGCACGCGGTGGCAGTGCAGCCGGCACAGCTCGTCATGGCGGAGCGAGACCGTCTCGCTGAGCGAACGCATCGCCCGCACCGCCTCCTCATAGGCACGACGGGCGTGGTAGTGCAGATCGCGATTGACGGGCATCCCTGATCTCCTTGCCGATGGCGCAGCACGGTTAGCGCGGCAATGCGTCACCGGCATGTCAGCATCGACACAATAGGATGCAGTTCATCGCATTTCTGGAACGGAAATCAACCCGCACTCCCGCCCCGACCGGCGGCAGGGCGGGCGTTCCGCGCTCAGTCCCCGGTCAGGATACGATCGACCAGTTGCTTCACCGTCGGCACGAAGCCATTGGAATAGAAGGGATCGCGCTTGAAATTGAACGCGGCATGGCCGGCGAACATCAGATTCTGCTCGGTATCGCCGCCATGGGCGATATCCTGCAGCGTCTTCTGGATGCAGAAGCTGCGCGGGTCCGCCAGGCGGCCGGTGGAATTGGTTTCCGTATCCGCCCAGCTCGAGAACAGGCACTGGCTGAGGCAGCCCATGCAATCGGCCTGATCCTTGCGGATCTCCGCCTTTTCCGCGGGCGTCACGAACACCAGGGTATTGTCCGGCGTCTTGAGCGCATCGGTATAGCCCGCGCCGAACCATTCGCGCGCGCGCAGCAGGTCGTTGCGCGTCACCCAGAAATTCTTGCCCTTCACGCCCACGTCGAGCTGGAAGACATGATCGCCCGCCTCCTGCGTGGAGAAAGCGATCTGCCGTTCCGACCGCGCCTCCAGGTTGCGCAGGAAGGGATTGCGCACGGCGGAGGAATAGAAGCCGGTCGGCGAGAAGCGATGGAGGAGCACGTCGCCCTCCTCGATCGTCATCAGCCGTTCCTTCCACCCGTCCGGGATCGGGCTTTCCCTGGTCAGCAGCGGGCGGGTGCCGTACTGGAAGGCGATCTGGCCCAGCTCGGGATTGTCGATCCAGTCGTTCCAGTCGCGCAGATACCAGACGCCGCCGGCCATCACGATCGGCGTGGTGTCGGGGATGCCGCCCTCGCGCATCGTCTCGCGCAGCGCCTTCACGCGGGGATAGGGGTCCTCGGGCTTCAGCGGGTCTTCCGCATTGGACAGGCCGTTATGCCCGCCGGCCAGCCACGGGTCCTCATAGACAACCGCGCCCAGAAGGTGCGCGACCTTCGAATAGGCGCGCTTCCACAAGGCGCGGAAGGCGCGCGCGGAAGAGACGATCGGCAGGTAATGCACGTCATAGGCCGCCGCGATCTCGCTGAGCTTGTACGGCATGCCCGCGCCGCAGGTGACGCCCGCCACCATGCCGCGCGTGCGTTCCAGCACGCCGTTCAGCACGCGCTGCGCGCCGCCCATCTCCCACAGCACGTTGATGTTGATCGCGCCCTTGCCGCCGGCGATGTCGAAGGCGCGCTTCACCTGCTGCACGGCGCCCTCGACGGCATAGGCGATCAGCTCCTCATGCCGCTCGCGCCGGGTGAGCGCCTTGTAGACCTGGGGCACGATCTTGCCTTCGGGATCGTAACTGTCGGCATTCACGGCCGACACGGTGCCGATCCCGCCGGCCGCCGCCCATGCGCCTGCGGAGGCATGATTGGTCGCGGCAACGCCCTTCCCACCTTCCACCAGCGGCCACACCTCGCGGCCGTTATAGACGATCGGCTTCAGACCCTTGAACACGACAGTTAGGCACCCTTCGGACGTAATTTCGTCCGCTATAGCGCACGGCTCGCAAGATGCGAGCAAATAGATCAGCCGCCGCGCAGCACGCCCGGCCGGCCGAGCGCATCCTCGTAAAGCGCGGCATAGCGCGCGATCATCACGCCTTCATCATATTCGGCGCGCGCCTTCGCCTGATTGGCAGCTCCGACGCGCGCGCGCAACGCCGCATCGTTGAGCAGGGGCTGGATCGCGTCGCGCAGCCGCACCTCGCCCGAATATTCGGTGATGAAGGGCAGGTTCTCCGCCGAAACCATGCGCGGCACGTCGCCCACCGGCGGAGCGGCGACCGGCAGGCCCGCCGCCATCGCCTCCACCACCGCAATGGGGAATTGCTCGGACCGGGAGGACAGCGCGAGCAGGTCGAAATGCCGCATGTAGCGATAGGGCCGATCGAGGAAGCCCGGCATCACCAGCCTGTCGTCGATCCCCATCGCCATGGCCGCGCGCTCGATCGCCGCGCGCTCCGGCCCCTCGCCCACGATGACCAGCCGGTATTTCCCCGCCAGTCCGCCGACCGCCCGGACGAGCGCGGGCAGATCCTTCACGGCCCGCAGGCCCGCGACCGTGCCGATCACCACTTCCTTCGGCTTGCGCACGAAGCCGGGGATCGCCTTCGGCTCCGGCTCGCCGGCATAGGCCATGGTAGCGATGCCGTTGACGATGCGATGCACCCTGGCGCGCGGCTGCTTCCACGTCTCCAGCGCGATGCGCTCGAGCGTCTCGGACGGCACCGCCACCCCATGCGCCGCGCCCAGCGCCAGCCGGCGATAGAGGTTGCGCTCCCGCTTCAGCCCGCCGGCCTCGTCCTCGTTGAAGCCGTCCTCATGATGGACCAGCGGCGGCACGCCCTTGCCGAACACGCGCCGGGCCATCGCCCCGTCGATCGCGCCCCAATTATAGGTGAGCACCAGATCGAAGCCGCGCATGTAGCGCGCGATCGCCTCGTAACGCTTCACCGAGGGCCGCCCGGTCAGCGGCGGCGGATTCTGCGCGATCTCATAGGCGATGCCCCCGGCGATCCGTTCCCGCGCGCCGTAACGCCCTTCCATCGCGGAGACGATCACATGCCGCGCGCGATCGCCGAACGCGTTCATCAGCCGCACCGCGCGCGCCTCCTTCCCGCCGAGATCGAAGGTGGAATGGAGGTGGAGGATACGGATCGGCTGCGCCATGGATCAGCGATAGTCCCTCAGCTCGTCCCCGGTGAGCCGCACGACATGGAGCACGTTGGTCGAGCCGGGCGTGCGGAACGGCACGCCGGCCATCATCACCACGCTGTCCCCGGCGGCCGCGATCCGGTGACGCAGCGCCATCCGCTTGGACTTGGCGACCATCTCCTCGAAGGATTCGACGTCGCGGGTGTGGACGGCATGCGCGCCCCACAGCAGACCCAGCCGCCGCGCCGTCTCCATCCGGGGGGTCAGCACCATCAAGGGCACCGGCGGGCGCTCGCGCGCGATGCGCCGCGCGGTGGAGCCGGAGGTGGTGAAGCAGATGATCGCGCTCGCCGAAACGGTGATCGCGATGCTCTTGGCGGCCTCCGCCAGCGCGTCGGCGGTGGTGGGATCGGGGCGCATCGCGGTGAAGTGGACGCGCTCGCCGTGCATCGGATCGCGCTCCACTGCCTCGCCGATCGCATTCATCATCGCGACCGATTCGACCGGCCAGTCCCCGGCCGCGCTCTCCGCCGACAGCATGATCGCATCCGCGCCGTCATAGATGGCGGTCGCCACGTCGGACACCTCGGCGCGCGTCGGCGAGGGCGACTTTATCATCGATTCGAGCATCTGCGTCGCCACCACCACCGGGCGGCCCATGCGGCGCGACACCTCCACGATGCGCTTCTGCAGCGGCGGCACCGATTGCGGCGGCAGCTCCACGCCGAGATCGCCGCGCGCGACCATCACGCCGTCGCACATCTCCACGATCTCCTCCAGCCGGTCGATCGCGGCGGGCTTCTCGATCTTGGCGAGCAGCGCCGCCTTGCCGCCGATCAGCCGCCGCGCCTCTGCAAGGTCCTCCGGCCGCTGGACGAAGCTGAGCGCGATCCAGTCCACGCCGTGCTCGCAGGCGAAGGCGAGATCACTGCGGTCCTTCTCCGTCAGCGCCGCCATCGGCAGCACGACATCGGGCACGTTCAGCCCCTTGCTGTCGCTCAGCGGCCCGCCGACCTCCACCTCGGCGACGATGCGATCCGGCGCATGCTCCATCACGCGCAGCACCAGCTTGCCGTCGTCCAGCAGCAACCGCGCGCCGGGGCGGATCGCGGCGAATATCTCGGCGTGCGGCAGCTCGACGCGGGTCGCGTCGCCCGGCGCGGCATCGCGGTCGAGCGTGAAGATCGCGCCCGTCTCCAGCATCACGCGCCCGCCCGCGAAGCGCCCGACCCGCAGCTTCGGCCCCTGGAGATCGGCGAGGATCGTGGTCGGCCGGCCGAAGCGCTTCTCCAGCGCGCGGATCGCGGCGATCACGGGCACCTTCGATTCCTGGTCGCCGTGGCTCATGTTGATGCGGAAGGCGTCGGCCCCGGCTTCGTAGAGGGCGGTTATCATCTCCGGCGTGTTGCTCGCCGGCCCCAGCGTCGCGAGCACGCGGACCTTGCGGCTGCGGGGGGCGATGGTTTTCGTCATTCTGGTCCTCGTGCTGGTGCGGCCGCCTGCCTTAGAGGCAATCCCCGTCCGATAAAACCGGTATGACAGGCGGCTTGTCGAACGGCCGCGCTTTCTTCTACCACCCCCATGACGGCGGCACGCCGTCTACGGGAGGAATGAGGGGAATGTTGAAGACGCTGATGATCGCGCTCGCGGTCGGCACGGCCGTGCCTGCGCTCGCCCAGACGGCGACGCCCGCGAAGATCACCTATATCCATGCGGGCGCCTTGCTCGACCAGCCGGGGCAGGCCCCGCGCGGCAACAGCACGATCATCGTGCGCGACGGCAAGGTGGCCGAGGTCCGCGACGGCTTCGTCCAGCCGGAAGCCGGCGCGGAGGTGGTCGAGCTTCGCGACAAGTTCGTGCTGCCGGGGCTGGTGGACATGCACGTCCACCTCTGGGGCTTCGGCGGCGATCCGATGCGCTCGCGCCTGATGGCGATGACGATGGACGACGCCGATTATATGATCCAGGCGCAGCTCAACGCGCGCAAGACGCTGAACGCGGGCTTCACCACGGTGCGCGATCTCGGCGGCAACCCGCGCGGCATCCGCGCGCTGCGCGACGCGATCGAGCGCGGCGACGTCGAGGGGCCGTCGATCGTCAACGCCGGCAACATGATCTCGATCACCGGCGGCCATGGCGACGGCACCAACGGCCTGGCGGAGGAATGGTCCGATGCCGTGCACCAGCATCAGATCAACACCTGCGACGGCCCGGACGATTGCCGCCGCGCGGTGCGCGCGCAGATCGGCATGGGCGCGCAGGTCATCAAGTTCGCCGCCACCGGGGGCGTGCTCTCCAATGTCGCGGGCGGCCTCGGCCGCGCGATGACGCCGGAGGAGATGCGCGCGCTGATCGACACCGCCCACAGCTTCGGCCGCAGGGTCGCCGCGCACAGCCATGCGGCGGAGGGCACCAAGGCCGCGCTGGAGGCGGGCGTGGACACGATCGACCACGGCTCCTTCCTCGACGACGAGGCGATCCGGCTGTTCAAGGCGAAGGGCGCCTATCTGGTGCCGACCATGATCGCCCCCGTCACCGCCCTGGCGCAGGCGCGCGCCGGCCAGCTTCCCGCCAACACGATCCCGAAGGCGGAAGCCGCCGCGGCCGCCGCGATGGCGAGCCACAAAAAGGCGATCGCGGCCGGCGTGAAGATCGCGTTCGGCACGGACACCGGCGTTTCGAAGCACGGCGACAATGCGAAGGAGTTCGCACTGATGGTGCAGGCCGGGATGACGCCGGCCTCCGCGATCCGCGCCGCCACCGTCTCCGCCGCCGATGCGCTTGGCCGCGACGACATCGGCGCGATCGTGCCGGGCAGGCGCGCGGACATCATCGCGGTGAGCGGCTCCCCGCTGGACGACGTGACCCGGCTGGAGCATGTGGCGTTCGTGATGCATCACGGGGTCGTCGCGCGCGCGGCGGATTGATCCCGCGCGACCGCGAAACCAAGCGCCCGGCGCAGCGGCCAGCTGCGCCGGGCGATGCCTTTCACGTAGGCCGAGAGGCGTTGTCCTCGGCCGCTTTGCCCCTTATCGCGAGCGCAAATCCCGAACGGAGTGATTCATGACCGACAATGTTTCCGCCGAGCAGCTGCGCCTGTTCATCGAGCGCATCGAACGGCTGGAGGAAGAGAAGAAGGCATTCGCGGACGATATCCGCGACGTCTATAACGAAGCCAAGTCCACCGGTTTCGACGCCAAGACCATCCGCGCGATCGTCCGCCTGCGCAAGATGGAGAAGCACGCCCGCGACGAGGCGGACGCGCTGCTGGAAACCTATCGGCAGGCGCTGGGCATGATCTGAGGGATCGGTTCCGAGCCGATCGACCGAAAGCCCCTCCCCGCAACGGGAGGGGTTTTTCGTTGGGGATCGCGCCGGTTGCAAGCCCTAGCCTGAGGCCAGTTACGCCCTCATGTCAGACATTAGGTGGACGGCTGAGGTCGGTGCCGCACTTCGGGCAATGGTCAGGCGGAAGCGAACGCACAAATGGCTTGCCGAAGGATGCGATCCTCCACCGACATTTCGGGCAACGTGCAAAAAATTGCGCGTAGATAGTCGAGGCCACGAAAATGCCAAACGTTACCCAAAGTAACGGCTGCCCAATACGATCGTCATAGCCGCCAATCAGGATTGTAATCGGGATCAGTAGAAATGGCCCGAACGTGGCGACATAGAAGCGGGACAAAGGGCTCATGGCGGGCCATCATAACCCAGCGACCGCGTCAAGGAAGCGGCCATGCGTAATGTCCGCTTTCCACCCAACAACCGCTCCGCCCCGGCTGTCCTGCACACGTCCGTCCATGATAGGCTCGCCCCCGATCGGGAAACCGCCGATCGCGCGCTTTCCAATCCTCCGCCTCGGCAAGACCTCCCAGCCCGCGAATCGCTCACTCGTGTGAACTTCGCGACGTCACGCCTTGCTCACCAGCAATTTGTCGATCCGCCTTCCGTCGAGATCCACCACCTCGAAGCGCCAGCCCTGTTCCACGAAGCTCTCGCCCTCCGCCGGCAGCCGGCGCAGCACCGCGAGCGCCAGGCCGGCGGCGGTGGCATAATCGCGGTCTTCCGGCAGATCGATGCCGAGCCGTTCCGCCAGCAGGTCCGCCGCCGTGGTGCCGGCGACGAGCAGCGAGCCGTCCTCGCGCTCCACGATCGAGGGGCCGTCCTCCTCATCCGCATCCGAAGCGAACTCGCCCGCGATCGCAGCGAGCAGGTTGGCGGGGGTGACGATCCCTTCGAAATGGCCGTATTCGTCATGGATCAGCGCCATCGGCACTTCCGCGCGGCGCAGCGCGTCGAGCGCGTCCATCGCATCGATCTGGTCCACCACGACCGGCGCCTTGCGCACCAGCCTGCGCAGGTCGAGCACCTCCCCGCGCGCCAGCGCCGCCGCGATGTCGCGCGCCTGCACCACGCCGATCACCGCGTCGATCGACCCTTCCGCCACCGGCAGGCGGCTGTGGAAGGCATCGACCAGCGCGGCGCGCACGCCCGCGTCGTCCAGCCCCACGTCCAGCCAGTCGACCTCGGTGCGCGGCGTCATCACCTCGCGCACCGGGCGGTCGGCCAGCCGCACCACGCCGGAGATGATCGAACGCTCATGCTCCTCGATCACGCCGGACTTGGAGGCTTCGGCGACGATCAGGTGCAATTCCTCCGCCGTCACCTGATCCTCGCTCTCGCGGTTCAGGCCGAGCAGGCGGAAAGCGAGGCCGCTGGTCGAATCGAGCAGCCACACGATCGGCTTGGTGAACCGCGCGAGCCATGTCATCGGGATCGCCAGCGCCGCCGCGATCGGCTCCGGCGAGCGGAGCGCGATCTGCTTGGGCACCAGCTCGCCCACGATCAGCGAGGCGAAGGTGGTCAGCCCGATCACCAGCGCGAAGCCCGCGCTTTCGGCCGCATTGTGGCCCAGCCCCATCGCTTCCAGCCGCGCGGCGGTGGGATGGCCGAGGCTCGCGCCCGAATAGGCGCCCGCGAGCACGCCGATCAGCGTGATGCCGATCTGCACGGTGGAAAGGAACTTGCCCGGATCGGCCGCCAGCGTCACCGCCGCGCGCGCGCCGGCGCTGCCGGTGCGGGCCATCGCCTCCAGCCGGGCCTTGCGCGCGGAGACGATCGCCAGCTCGCTCATCGCGAACACGCCGTTCAGCGCCACCAGCGCCAGGATGATGAGGACGTCGAACCAGGGGAACGGCGGTAACATGATCGTCCCTGTCTTGACGGGAAAACGCCGCCGCGACAACCGCTGTCTCATCATCCCGGGCGGAACAAGCCGCGCCGGCGGGGGTTCATCCCGCCACATGGGGGACACAGGGGTTCAAGATGTCTTTTGGTTCGAAGCTGATTCTCGCCGCGATGCTGGCGACCGCCACCGCCGCCTGCACCACCGATCCCGAAACCGGGCAGCAGCGCATCTCCAAGACGGCGATCGGCGGGATCGGGGGCGCGCTGGGCGGCTATCTGCTCGGCGATCTGGTCGGCGGGCGGCACGACCGGACGGAGAAGATCGTCGGCGCGGGGCTTGGCGGCATCGCGGGCGCGGCGATCGGCGCCTATATGGACAAGCAGGAGCGCGAGCTGCGCCAGCGCACCGCGGGCACCGACGTGCAGGTAGTGCGCCAGGGCGACGACCTGCTGCTCAACATCCCGTCGGGCGTGAATTTCGCCCATAACAGCGCCACGGTGGAGCCGCGTTTCCAGCAGACGCTGGACAAGGTGGCGGACGTGCTTTCCGATCCGGCGAACAACCGCACCTATATCGACATTTACGGCCATACCGATTCGACTGGCGCCGACGCCTATAACCAGGCGCTGTCGGAACGCCGCGCGGCGGCGGTGGCGCTCTATCTCGAATCGCGCGGGGTGCAGGCGGCGCGGGTGGCGACGCGCGGCTTCGGCAGGACGCAGCCGATCGCGTCGAACGAAACCGAGGAAGGCCGCGCGCAGAACCGGCGGGTGGAGATCAAGATCGTGCCGATCGCGCAGAGCGATATCGGATAAGGCCGGACGGCCGGATCAGCGGGCGGCATCCACCGCCCCGACCAGCCGCTCGACCAGCGGATGCGCGAGCAGCGCCGCGTCCGCCGCCAATA